>CAWHMU010000015.1:0-45605 GCA_963830365.1 uncultured Chlamydiae bacterium | reverse complement strand
CACAAGCTTAAGTGGACGATTTGCGTTGGGCGCAGCACATAGCTCCACTGAGGGACTTCAGCGGTTAATTTGGCCAGCATGAAGTTAGTTAGCGCTAGCCTGGCGTTGACAATATCAGCAGAATCTAGGGTCAAATAGCATGCCGGATTTTCTTCTTCAATGCCTAACTTTTCACGCATGATGACTGCATCATCGATGTAAGCCATGATCCATCAGTTCCTCATCGGCTTTCAGGGCGTTAAAGCTTCGACTTAACAAGGCCCACTCTGCGTCTGAATGATTATTAATATGCTCTTCGCGCATATGATAGAAAAAAAGCGCCTCCAGCAGCCGATAAATGCCTGGAGACGTACGTCCATGCTGCTTGATATGCTGATAGGATTCGACCAGACAGTCTTGCATAACGGCAATGCCATGGATGAATTTGGGATCTGGCGATTGATGATTAAATATACGCGCCATACACACGCACATGCGATCCCAGGCCAGATAAAGGATGAGATCATGCATAACTTGGGAAGGATTCAATATTAACGCCGTTTCTTTGACTCCCAAAGCAGGCGATAGAATCTTGGCGGCTTCCACAAAGGAAGCCTTTGCCCGCTGGTCCCTTATAGCCTGGAGCAGGAACGGTGCATTGATTTGTGGCAGCGCCTTGATTTGATTCAAATTCTCTGCAAAAAGATGATCATACACATGGAACAAAACTTCTTTTTCTTGGCTGGCATATAACGTCGCAAGGCAAGCCTGGAAAAGGGGCTTGTCTGCATCAAAGGCGGGAAGATTTGACAATATCTCACCACACCCCAAAAATACCAGCAAAGCCGGCCACCCTAAACTTATGCGATTGTCCAAATTTGCTAGCAATGGCTGTTTCAGCAATTTGGTGGCGTCATCAGCTAAAATTCTCGCTATTATATTATCAACAATAATTCTCATCATTTCTACATGTCTACCAGTTAAAATGTGTTTAAATACGCCTCGAGTCCGCATTGTAGCAAGATGGCTTCGGTCTCTTCCCAAGAGATATAGGCTTTATGGCGCAAGGCTTCCAGAATGCGGATGACACTCAGTCCGACCTCGCTATTCTGGCCTGTTTTCTGAGCGTTTTGCGCGTAGGCAATGGCATCGAAAAGCACAGCATTGGCTTCGGCGTAGGAGATTTTGTCTACGGGAGAGAGCTTATCGTTCACATGGCTAAAAATCAGGAAGGTGGCGCGGCCGATCAGTTTTAAATTGCCGGGATCGACACTGGTCATGGTATTGCCGACAACTCTGCCCAATTTCGCCATCACGCCGGTGGAATGGGCATTGAGCAGCATTTTCAAGCCCACATGCTGACGTAGCTTCAAAGGATCCCGGCTAATATCTAGTGGCAATTGCAAGACGAGTATGTCCGGCGCCATCGCATGGATAGCTTGCATGGCAGCATTTTCAACAGGCAGCAGCTCAGCAGGCAGCAAGATCACGGCCAGTTTGGCCTGCTTGTCTGGCAAAAGTTTTCAGCCAGCTCTTAAATGGTGAAAAGTCATCGGTCAATTGAGCTATTTCATCGGCAAAAAGGACCATGACGCCCAAATCATTTTGCTGCGGGCCATGCGCAGCTACGTTTGCTTGGGAATAGGAAAAGTCATACAGGTACTGCTGCTCATTACCTGCTTTATCCAAGCTTTTGAGAGCCATCGCTTTTAAATAGGCATCTTCAATGCCTTGCGAAAATTGTTGGGCATAGAATTCCTTCTCCAGACCATAAAAGGGGCGTCCCAATAAGCTTTTCCAGGCGCTAAGCTTATCTACCGCCGGTGTCCATACCTGCACCCACGACTTTCTTGGCGCGGCGTCATAAGTATCCAGTGGAGAGAGCCTGAAGGTAGGAGAGCGTTCGGTGGAATCGGTAAACACCGTCATCAGCGCCGCCTCTGCAAAATATGTCGAAAAGCCATTATTGCGGCAGGTCGCAGCTTCCAGATCAGTCAACAGACTGAGCGCCTCCCTGGATGCATTCACGGCTTGTTGCACTGCTAAAAAGCTCAACAGTCTCTCCTGCATGTTGGAGGCCTGGAAACCCAGCTCTGCCAGCTCGGTGGATGAAAGATGAGGTTCAAGCAATTCATAGAGGGCTTGCTCAAGGATAATGCCCATGACAAAAGTCTCACTCGTCGTGGCCTGCATTCTGGTAGAACCCGTAATCGCTTGCGGTCCTGTGCAAAGACAGATTTTGGTGATGGCTTGGTTCTCAATGACACTGCGGCTTCTATCATATGGCAGCAGCACCTGGTCGGGATTATTATAGATGAAATAGAGACGCTGTTGGGCTTCGGTAGCGCTGTTGGCATCATTTTCAGGGTACTGTCTCAGGGCGGCTAAGATGGTGCCGATTACTGAGGATGTTTCTCCGCCTTCGGTGATGGCAAAAACCGCATCTCCCCATTGGTTGCCATGATCTTCAAGCTGTAATGCCCCAATCAGCTGCAGATCTTCAAAGCCTTCTAAAGAACTTATCAGAGCACGGTCGGCGCCGGTCATCTCACCGATCAGACGGTTTTCAATATCCGGAAAAGAGCTTTTAATAGCTTCCCAATGGGGGAGGGATTGCATCATTTTCCAAAAAGGACGCCAAAAAGAGCTTTCCATCTGTTTGGCCAGTCTGCCGGTAGCGCCACAGCCGTAGATATAGACTTTTTTGTTTTCTAAAATAGCTTTTTTTACCGCCGAGGCAGCCTGATCCAATAGGGTTGTATGATCTGAAAGTGCGATAAATTTCTGAGCGATATCGGTATCAACACTCAGCAAAGCCTGGATACCGGCCAGCGTATCAGTTTGGATGATTTGGCTTAAATCCCATGTTTTAGGATGGCGCTGTTCGGTAATTAGCGTGTGGAGCTGAAACTGCTTTTTATTGGCTACATAGTCCTGTGATTGTGCGGCAGGCACGATCCTTAAAAGATCTAACATTGTATCCGCCGGCGCTAATATGGGTATCAATAGCGCGAGCGCAAAACATATTTTTTCCATCGTTAATTTCTATATTTGTTATCAGTATTTTTCGTCAGCACTTCACCGGCTATCTGCTAGCTTTAAAACTTTTGCAGCCATCCTATTGGGAATGCCAAAAATTTCCCACCAAAAAATTCAGAAGGACACCGTGCCCTACCCTTGCCAAAAGGTCGAAGACCCTCTGTATTCCACTTGGCATACACTCTGCTGTGCAAAAATGTCGAAATAGAATCAAATCACGGATAATATGGACAACATATGGACTATAGCGCTCGCATGCCTTAGCCATGGGCTACAAGAGATAAGCTCCGCCAACAAAAAAACTTTGAAATATATTCACAATGAGGTTTATTAAGGTTCATCCGACAAATGAGGACCTTTAGCAGGTAAAAGTATTAAGTCTTCAGATTTTTATGAACCTTCATTATCAGAACTTTATGAACTGCTTGAGATCTTGAGTAAAGCTTCTACAATCCCCGTTTGAGATAATTGCAAAGGTACTTAGGTAGCTCAAATTAAGATGTTGGATAGTGCCTATACCGCGGCAGCGGTCAGCAGATTTCAGCCCCGCGTGCAGCGTTCCTGCGCCGGAACGTGGGGTCAGAATACACATAATATCAAAACCGCGGCAGCGGTGTAAGAGCTTTGTAGGCCTCTTACACCGCTGCCGCGGTTGCCTTTTAAATTTATGCGAACCCCACGTTCCGGCGCAGGAAGCACCTGCACGCGGGGCTGAAATCTGTCGACCGCTGCCGCGGTAAGTGCACCTTTTAGCCTACTTGCAAACCTTCGTCGAAAAGACAAGTATACGACTTCTTGAATATGGAATATTTTAAACCAGCTTTATTATCTCTACGAGTCGAGGTCCTCATTTTTCGGATGAACCATTTTATGTTAGAGAATAATTGGGAGCATGATGCTAAATAGATTTTTACACATACGCTTTATTTTAAGGAGCTGATCATGAAGATTTTTCTAAAGAGCGCCGTTTTATCCGCCCTGGCTTTTTCTTCGGTTATCGCCGCTACAGACTATGACTATAACGGCTATGAGGTGGCTCCCAATCAATATGGCAGCGAATATGAACAGCTACCGGCAGCCGGCTGTGAAAGTGAATGTGCCGTTGATATTTTTGCTGACTTGCTTTGTTGGAAGGCCCATCAAGCCGGGCTTGAATATGCCTTTAGAAGCACGGACAATCGCATAAATGTCGGCGCCGATAAAGCACCCCATTTTGATTGGGATTGCGGGTTCCGCTTGGGCGTTGGCAAAAATCTGCCGTATAATGGTGCTAACCTGTCACTGGCTTGGACACACTTTAATGCCGATGCCAAAGGGAATTTAACTGTTCCTGCCGGTGGCACGTTGCAGGAAATCCTGGCTTCACCTGTTTTAAACCAGTTCCTTGAAGCCGCTTCTTCACATTTCAAACTGAATCTTGACTTCATCGATTTACAGCTCAGCAAAGAATTTTCCTTTTGCGATTTTTTCATTCTAAAGCCGCATGTCGGTCTTAGAGCCGAATGGCTACAAGAACACCATCATGTGAATTATAGCTTGCAAAACCCCATCTTTGGCAATCCCGATGTGCTGCGTTTTAAAAACAACTTCTGGGGCGTCGGTCTGAGGACTGGCTTGGAAACGCAATGGGGCTTCGGATATGGGTTATCGCTATGTGTTGATGGGGCTTTTTCTTTAATTCCGGGCTATTATAGCTTGAGTGTGTCTGAAAACATCTCCCCTTCACAATTTCTGCTAAGTTATAACAAAGATAACTACTGGATCGCCAAAGCCATTGCCGATGGCTGCGTTGGAATTAAATGGGATACCTGGCTGTGTGGACAATATCACGCCGCATTCTTGATCGGCTGGGAACAGCAGTTCTTTTTCAATCAGTGGCAGTGGCAGTCTGCCATCCTCCCCCCTGGGCCGCATGGAGATCTCGCTCTCTCCGGCTTAACAGTCAGGGCGAAATTTGATTTTTAAACGGATCGTTTGATTTCTCAAATTCCCTCGGATGTAAGTAAAGGCCTTTCCCCCTCACCTTCAATCGAGGGCATTACAGCATATTGGCTTATAGCAGGGGAGGCAAGCAAAACGCCTCCGCCCTTTAAGCCGACGGCGGCCAGCAAAAGGGCGATACCGCCTAAGGCCAAGGACAACGAGGTAGCTTGAGCGATAAAACCAATGCAGGCAGGTCCGATCAGCATCCCCAAATACCCCACGGTGGTTACGACACTAAGAGCATAGCTTGGCGAGGTGGCTGGCAACCGGCCGGAGGTGCTGAAAAGAATGGGCACGATATTGGCAGCACCGATGCCGATTAAGCAAAATCCCAACAGCTCCCCATATCCCCAGCTTGAAGTGACCACCACCAAAAAGCCGCCGGCAGCCACTAAACTCCCCACCTGGAATACGGCCAGACTGCCAAAGCGCTGGATCAGCCGATCCCCTGTCAGGCGTCCGCCTGCCATGGCGATGGAGAATAGCGCATAACCGATGCCGGCAAGCGCAGCCTCGTAATGCAACGCAGAACGCAAGAATTCAGCGCTCCAGTCTAGCATCGCACCCTCTGCCATGAAGGCTATAAAGCACATCACGCCAAGCAGCAGCACTGTGGCATCGGGAAAGACAAAACGCTTTTCAGTAGGGCTCTGGATCTGAATTTGGGGCCTATCTTCGATAACATTGAGGAGATATTTCCACTGAAAAATGAATATCAAGGCCATGATTGAAGCTATTGTCAAGGCACAAAACAGCAATTCAAACTTAAACTCCAATAAAACGCTGACCAGCACCGCGCCTAACAGTCCGCCGGTGCTAAACAAACAATGAAACCCCGACATTAGCGCCACCGGGCTCTTAGCTTCTACCGCCACGGCTTGGGCATTGATCGATACATTCAAAGCGCCAGTGCCGGCACCGAAGAAAAACAAGACCGCACTCAGCGCAAGTGCCGTATCGGCAATTGCCAGCAGAGGCACAACCGTGATCATCAGCAGTCCGGAAAGCAAGGTGATCAGACGGCTGCCGTAGCGCTGTACCAGCCAGCCGGAAAAGGGCATGGTGACAAGCGCCCCGATGCCAAAGACCAGTAAAACCAAGCCCAGTTGCGCATCGTCGAGCCCCAGCCTGGTCTTGGCAAAAGGCACCATGGGGGCCCAGCTGGAAATACTTAAGCCGAAAGCCAGAAAGATAAAGCGCGTGGCGCGGCAGGCCCGTGTGATATTACAAAAGTCCATCGTCATCTCACCTTTAAATGTATTTTTACAAAAGTCTCATTCGCAAGAAAAAGATCAGCGGGATGCCGAAAGCATAAATATAGCTGAACACGCGCCCGCCTGCCTGATATCTGCCTGAAAAATCGTAGACTAAAGAGCCCATGCCCAACACGCCAATGGCAGCAAAGACCCGGCCCAAAAAGGCTGCCACTAACGTCAAGGCGCGTGCGCGATTCACGATAAAACCTTAGTTAATTTTTCGTTCAACAAAACTAAACAACGACACGATAACAAATAAATAACTACATTAGTGAAATTATTTTAAATGAGTTAATCATTAATTTCAACACGAAAGTAATTAATAAAAATCATTTAATGATCGGAGATTTCCCGACTTTATTCATTGTCTGTTGGCGTCTCCGGAATGAATTTCTTATACGACGTGCTTTATAGTCAGCTTTTATCCAACGGGTTTACCCTTTCGACGATGAATAGATCCTGGTAATAGGTGGGCAGTTTGGCAAAGAATTCCTTAGGACTATTGAAGATGCTGGTCAGCACCTCATCGGGATATGACTTCACGCTGCCGGTGAAACCGATATCACCCGGCATGGCCTGATCAAAATAGATCAGCAAATGCAGCGGGTCACTCGTCAGATTTTCGATGTGGTGGGGATAGGCCTTGGGGATGAAATAGATATCGCCGACATTCATCTCGTAGGTATCAACCTTTCCCGATGGGGACAGGATCGACATGCGTCCCTTGCCTTGGTCGACAAAGCCCATTTCGGCTGTCTCAGGATGCCAATGCGGCTCCCGCATGCCGGTATTGGTCAATAGCAAAGAATAGAGGGCCTGCCGTTTTAAGATTGGCCAAACGTCCTGTCTGGCTACCTTTGCCATGCCGCCAGCATTGCAGATCAAGGCGGGGGCGCCAGCAAGGTTATATCGATAAGCCGAGGCGTAGGCAGCATCTTTGGGAATATCCACAGGCTGCTGATTAAGCGCGATGAAGACCTCTTTGGTCGACCGTTTCAGGGATTTGAATACGTCGCTGGACACGCCCCAGGTATTACCCAACACGGCATCGGAAAACATACCACACACAGATGATAGCCCGAAATCTTCGGGTTCTTCATGCGAAAACTGCAGAATCAATTCGCTGGCTGCATGACTTGCATTTTCGATCCCGTGCAGCGCGCCAGAGGGAATGAAAAAAGCCTCGCCTTTATTGACCAAGAAGGTCTCTTTGACGTTGCCTGTGGCATATAGCGAAATTAGCACTTTCCCTTTAAGGCAATACCCCAGTTCGTCCGCATTGGCATGCCAATGCGGCTCTCTTACACCCTGAGGCGCAAGCAGAAGTCGGTAAAAAGACATCCCTTGCAGCATGGGGAAGTTGCTCTTGGTGGCTTCAAGGCGATAGCCTCCGGCCAGCTGATTTTGAGGCTTGATTTGGCTCAAATGGAAAAGGTGTGAATTAACCATCAGTCTACCTTCACGTTTTTTACAGGATCTCAGCCGCCAAAGCCGCCAGTTCTGAGCGTTCAGTCTTCTCCAAGAAGATATGGCCATAGATTTTGTGATCGCAGAAACGGCCGATGGCATATGTCAAGCCGTTAGAATCCTTATCCAGATAAGGATTGTCGATCTGCGTCGGGTCACCGGTCAGAATCACCTTCGTGCCCTCGCCGGCACGTGAAATAATGGTTTTGACTTCATGCGGGGTGAGGTTCTGCGCCTCATCGATAATGATATACATTTTCGGCAAGGAGCGTCCTCGGATATAAGTGACAGCTTCCATTTCTATTTTTTTGCTCTCCATCACCCAGCGCAGCGTGTCATTGGGCTCGTTGCCTGAAGAGTCGCATAAGAACTCCAGGTTGTCATAGATCGGCTGCATCCAATTGAACAATTTCTCCTCTTTGGTACCCGGCAAATAGCCGATATCGCGGCCAAGCGGGATGACCGGACGGCTAACCAGGATACGCGAGTATAATCCCTCATCAAACACCTTGCGCATGCCGCAGGCCAAAGCCAACAACGTTTTTCCTGTACCTGCCTGTCCAACCAGCGTCACCAGCTTGATCTCGTCGCGCAACAGCACATCGATGGCGCAGCGCTGCTCCACGTTACGGGGCTTGATCCCCCAGATATTGGGAGTTTTCAACAATGGCTCGATGGCTTGGCGTTGGCTATCGTATTTGCCGACAGCCGAAGAGTGTTCGGGGGAAGTGACGATGCAGTACTCATTGGGGCGGCAATCCAGCTTGGGCAGGACCAGCTCGCCATCTTTGTAAAAGACATCCACATCGTGTTTGCTGGTTTCAATTTTGCGGATGCCCTTGTAGATGGCTTCGTAAGAATATCTGAGGTTTTGATAGTCCTGCGCACGCAGGCCGATGGCTTCAGCTTTGATTCTGGCGGCAAAATCTTTAGAGACAAAAATGACCTGATCGCCCTTTTCATGCAGGAAATATGCGGCCATGATAATGCGGTTGTCATTGACCGACAAAGCGAAGTTATAGTGATAATCGGTCTTGATTTCGAGCTGGATACGGATGGTAGAACCGGAATCGAGCAGCACGCCGTGGTGCAAGTCTCCTTTACCCAAAGTACTGAAAGAGTCCAGCATCCTAAAGACGATGCGCGAATTTCTGCCGAGATCGCTTGGCAGGCGTTTCATTTTATCGAGTTCTTCAAGCACTGTCACCGGTACGACGACATTGTGATTGGGAAATTTGGTAAGCGATTCAGGATCATGCAGCAAGACGTTGGTATCGAGTACGTAGGTTATCTTATTCACGCGTTAGCCCTCAAAATGGAATTCATATTAAATTTTAGATCTTACAATGCCTTTTAAAAAAGCGCAAAGAAGAAAAAGCGGACTTTTAAATAAGCAGTAAGTGGTTGGGGGACAGAACATTAAAAAAACACCAGCACTCTCAACTATCGACTGCTAATTAGTTGACATTTTCTGCTTGCTCACGTACAATCATATCAGATAGAACGCAATACAGGCTGAAGTCATTAGCCGCACATCGCTTTTAGCGAAAGGAGTGTCCCATGAAAATCACACCCACCATCCTTCATATCCCTCCCCATCTCTCAACAAGTTGGGTACAGGTACGTGCACTCTACCTTAAAGAAACCGACTTGATCGTCTCGCTGCTAAATGGAGATACCATCGCCATCCCCGGCCTAACGCCCGAAATCCGCGATACCATCTTCGGCAGCTATGCCGTTTTTTTGGAAGCACAGCAGCAAAGACAAGCGCCGACACAAACACATTCAGCTACCGCCGCGCCTGAATCTCCCGCTCCCTTTCATCTATTTCAAGTGGCGCCCAATCCCCACGCTGACGGAACCCCACCTTTGATCAATGTCGAAGGCGGACCGACGTTGCGCTTTGGCATGGAATCGATGGATTCGATAAGTTCAGCCATGCAACACAATATAGCGCAAGCCAACATGCCCAGTCTGCCGAAAGAGATCTTACACAAAATCGCCGAAGTCGCCCGCATCGTCGCACCCGAAGACATCGAAAACATGCCTTTGCCCGAGCCTCATTGCAACTGCACGCATTGCCAGATTGCCAGAGCCATCCATAAGCTGCCGGATGACCACCTGCCGGCCTCAGCCCCGGCCTTAGCGCGCGAGGCAAAGGATGAAGAAGAAGTTTCCGAAGAAGATCTGGCCTTCCAAACATGGGAAATTGTGCAGACGGCTGAAAAACTCTATCTGGTCTCCAACCGGTTGGATCCCAATGAGACCTACAATGTTTTCCTTGGCGATCCCGTGGGATGTACCTGCGGCAAGCAAGGATGCGAACATATTTTAGCTGTCCTAAAAAGCTAGTTGTCATAAATCAGAAAAACGCATTAGAATCGCGAACTAATATAAAACCACTATTCAGGATTTTTACCATGCGTAAACCCACTGTCATTTTTTTATCCAGCCTAACCCTATTGATGCCTTTTGCAACAGTTTTCGGCGATGCGTCCGACGATCCATCTCCGGCCTATGAAGCCACCGAAGAACCAGCACCGGCTCCACAGCCCATTCTTCAAAAGCAAAAAACCACCCCACCCACCCAACAGACGTCTGCAGAACCCTTCAAAACATTCACAGGCAAGGTAGCCAGAAGTAAAGTACGCATCCGCGCCCAAGCCAAATTGGACAGCCCCATCGTACGCGAAATGAATAAAGACGATATGTTCATCGTGCTCGATGAGGTTGACGATTTTTATGCCATCCAGCCGCCTGCAGGTACCAAAGCCTATATTTTCCGAACTTTCGTGCTGGATAATGTCGTTGAAGGCACCAAGGTCAATGTTCGCCTTGAACCCGATGTCGACGCTCCCATCATCGCTCAGCTGAATGGCGGCGACCATGTCGAAGGCAGCGTCAGTACGCTTAATAGCAAATGGCTGGAAATCTCCCCGCCATCCTCGACTAGATTTTATGTCGCTAAGGAATATGTGGAAAAAATTGGCGATGCTTCACTGATGGCAAAAATCGAACGCCGTCGCGATGAAGTCAACTTGCTGCTAAATTCCACCGCGCTTGGCGCCCAAAAGGAAATGGAAAAAGAATTTCCTGACATCGACTTAAGCGGCGCATATGCCAACTACAATAAAGTCATCAGCAGCTATGCCGACTTCCCCGACCAAGTGGCGCGCGCGCGCGATCTGCTTAACAAGCTGCAGAACGATTACATGCAGAAGAAAATCCCCTATCTTGAAGCCAAAGCCAGCGGCTCCTCTCAGATGTCTGAACAAATGAAGACGCAGCAACAGAAATTGGTTCAGCTTGAAGGACAACTGCAAAAGGAAAGGGCAAACAAAACCAATAACGCTTTTCCTGCCAATAGTAAAGGATCAGCCCCCAAAACCAATAACAACGGCATCACCGATAAGATGAGTGTTTGGATGCCTGTTGAACAGAGCCTTTATGAAACATGGGCTAATCAAAATGCTAACGGTACCCAGGAAGACTTCTATCAAGAGCAAAGCCAAAAAGTCATCGTCCTCAAAGGGATCGTTGAACCTTATGCCCGTGTGGTCAAAAACAAACCCGGCGATTATGTGCTGATGAACCAAACAAGCCATCTGCCTATCGCCTTCATCTATAGCACACGCGTCAATCTGCAGGACAGAGTCGGTCAAGAAATTACCGTCTATGCTGCGCCGCGGCCGAACAACAACTTTGCCTTCCCGGCCTATTTCGTACTCGGCCTAGAGTAACATCAAATCCTCTCGTCTGAAGGCATCCCGCAAGGGATGCCTTCGCTATTAATAATTCACATTGTCCAAAAGCTGCCAGCCATGTATATCCATTAGCACTACTGCATAATTATATTTTGCTTTTCCTGCTGAAAATAAAAATTAAAGACGGTTTGTTATGGCACTTTCCCGCATGCACTCGGTGGCTTTACTTGGCTTGGACGCCCTTCCCGTCGAGGTGGAAGTCGACGTCGGACGCTCCGATAAAACCACGCTGATTATCGTCGGGCTGCCCGATAATGCCGTCAGAGAATCCAAAGACCGCGTCCTTACCGCCATCAAAAATTCCGGCTATGCCGCCACCAATCTGATTTGCACGGTCAACTTAGCTCCCGGTGATTTAAAAAAAGAAGGAGCCCTTTACGATCTTCCCATCGCCCTGGGCCTGCTTTGCGCCATGCAAGCCATCGAAACACGTGTCCAAAACGACTATCTGGTAGTTGGAGAGTTGGGCCTCGGCGGCGAACTGCGCCCTATCCAGGGGGCGCTTGCCAGTGCCATGCTGGCCAAAGAAAGCGGCAAAAAAGGTATTTTACTGCCCGCCGCCAATGCCAAAGAAGCCGCTACCCTGCCCGGTGTCGATGTCATCGCCATCAAACATCTCAAAGATGCTGTTCAATTCCTGCAGCAGCCAGCCTCCATCGTACCTACCTCAGCCCAGGTCTCAAGTGAACTGTTCAGCCACGCCATCCCGGTGGTGGATTTTGCCGACATCAAAGGACAGGCCCACGTCAAACGCGCCATCGAAATCACGGCTGCCGGCAACCACAATGTCGTGCTGTCCGGGCCGCCAGGCTCCGGCAAGACCATGATCGCCAAAGCCCTAGCCGGCATCATGCCCGAATTGACCATCGAAGAGGCTTTAGAAGTCACCAAAATCCATTCCATCAGCGGCCTGCTCGGCGATGGGGTGAGCTTAGTGACTCAGCGCCCCTTCCGCTCGCCACACCATACCGTGAGTTATGCCGGACTGATCGGCGGCGGCGCCATCCCCCGTCCGGGCGAGGTCTCGCTGGCCCACGGCGGCATCCTGTTCCTTGACGAGCTGCCGGAATTCTCGCGCACCGTGCTGGAAGTGTTGCGCCAGCCGCTGGAGGACCGCAAAGTCACCATCAGCCGCGCCCAAGGCAACTTCACATTTCCAAGCGACTTCATCTGCGTGGCCGCCATGAATCCTTGCCCTTGCGGCTATTTGGGACATCCGGACAAACCCTGCAAAGACTCACAAACGCAGATCGAGCGCTACCGCAGTAAGATTTCAGGACCGCTATGGGATAGGATTGACATGCATATCGACGTGCCGGCGCTGCGCTACCGCGATATCATCCAGGCCGAAATCGCTGAAAGTTCAGCCACCGTGCGAGCTCGCGTCAAAGCCGCCAGAGCCCGCCAACAGCTGCGCTTCGGCAAGGTCAGAACAAACTCTCAAATGTCAGCCCGTGAAATGAAAGAACACTGCAAACTGTCTCCGGATTGCCACGAAGTGCTGCGTCAGGCCATGGACACCCTCGGCATGTCCGCCAGAGGCTGCGACCGCCTTCTGCGCGTCTCCCTGACCATCGCCGACCTCGCCGGCCAGCCCCACATTACCAGGGAGCATCTGATGGAGGCCCTATCCTTCCGCCAGCTGAAATAGAAAATCACACCGCATCGAGGACGACGTCGAGATGCAGCGGGCGGGTTACTTTGTCGATGGTTTCGATGGTCAGAATTTCCTGTTCGGTAGCAGCGCCCAGTTCCTTGAATTTGCGGGCGGTAATCAAAACCCTTCCCTCCATAGACCCCACCGCCTTGTTATAGGCGTCAACCGTCCGGTCGAGGCCTTTGCGGATATCTTCGAAATGATCGGCGAGCACACGGATACGATCATAGAGCGATTTCCCCAGATCGCTGATTTGCTGGGCATTCTTGGAGATCAGATCCTGCCGCCAGCCATAGGCTACCGAGCGCAAAAGCGCGATCAGCGTCGTCGGCGTGGCCAGAATGACACGCTGTTCGACGCCGCATTCGATGAGGGATGGATCCTGCTCCAAGGCTGCGCTAAAGAAGGTTTCTCCTGGAAGAAAGAGCACCACAAATTCGGGGGCGGCGGGAAATTGATCCCAATAGGATTTGGCTGCCAGTTGCGCGATATGCGTACGCACCTGGCGGGCATGTTCCTTCAATTTGAGCTGCCTTGAGCCCTCATCCAAGGCTTCCAAGGACTCCAGATAGGCCATCAACGGGGCTTTGGAATCGACGACGATTTGCTTGTGGTTGGGCAGTTTGATGACCAGGTCCGGCCGCAGCTTTCTGTCATCGCCGGTCTTCCGATCATTGCCAGACAGTGATTCCTGCTGGGTGAAATCGCAGTATTCCACCATGCCGGCCATTTCCACCACCCGCCGCAGCTGGATTTCCCCCCAGCGGCCGCGCACATTGGGCATGCGCAAAGCTTTTACAAGATTTGCAGTCTCCAGCTGCAGCTGGCTTTGGGCAAGCGTCATCGTCCTAACCTGCTCGCTCAGTGTGGCATAGGCAGACGCACGCTGTTTCTCTATCTCCTGGATCTTATGATCGAATTTATCGAGGGATTCCTTAACCGGCTTGACGACTTCATCGATGGCTTTTTGGCGTGAATGTAAATCAGTTTTGGCAGCTTCTTGGAAACGTTCAAGCTTGGCCGTGGCTAGTTCAAGGAAGGAATGGCTGTTATTTTTAAGGGCATCGGCCGACAACGCCTTGAAAGCATCGGCCAATTTCACCTGGGCTTGTGAAAGAATTTCGACTTTCTCTTGGGCCGCTTTGGCCTGTTCGGTCAGCTTGGTGTCGACCTCTGCTAAACTGCTTCTCAAGGCCGAATTTTGCGTTTGCCAGCTTTTAAGTTCTTCTTCTTTGACTTTCAGGCAATGCTCGATCTCGGTCAACCTTGAGCTTCTGGCTTCAGCCACAGCGCGGCGTTCGCACTCCACCTTCAGTTCCTGACGGCATTTTTCTGCTTCCTGATTGATAGCCTCGACATCAGCCTGTAGAGCTAGGAAATACTTTTCCTGACTGCCGAATTTCTCCTGCCAGAGTACGGCTTCGATATGTTTTCTTTTAAACGCCAGAAAAAACCAGCCGATCAGCATGATTGCCAGGAAAAGGATGATCGATAATGATAAGACGGCGATCCAAGCATTTGGCATAGATAAGATTCCATAGGATTGATATCATTACAATTTAACACCGCTGGCCGAAAAAGTAAACCCAACCCTTTAGATTTATAATGAAAGCCTTTCTAACGCAGCAACGCGCCTGGCTATGGCCGGTCATCATCCTGGCCATTATCACGCCATTCACCCCGGCCATCGATCTAGCCATCACCCGCCATTTCTATCGGCCGCCGCATGGCTTTGCCTCTAACGGCTTTTATTCTTTTATGTATAGCTATGCCACCCTGCCGGCCATCCTTACCTTCTGCCTATCAATGGTGCTGCTGCTGATGTCTTATCTGCGTCCATACTACAAAAAATGGCGCCGCCCCGCCCTCACGCTCTGTCTGACATTTGCCATCGGGGCCGGCCTCATCACACACGTGCTGCTTAAAGACCAATGGGGGCGTCCACGGCCGAAACAGACCATTGAATTTGGCGGCACGCAGCCCTTTCGCCCCTACTATGAACCCAATTTCCTCCATCAGCCCGAACCCTCCAAATCCTTTGCTTGCGGACACTGCACGATGGGTTTTTATTTTTTTGCTTTGGCGCTGGTTGGCAGAAGACTTAACTTGCAGGCGCTATTTTGGACGAGCCTATGTGTTGCCATCGTTTTAGGCGGCCTATTGTCTTTGACGCGCATTGCCCAAGGGGGGCATTATTTTTCCGACACCTTGATGACGGCGCTGATTATGTGGCTGACGGCCTATGCGGTGGATAGGTGGGTATATGCTGATGCGGAAAATGATCAAGATCACGGCGGAGAATTATCATGAAAGGACTAACCAAAAGGCAGCGTGAAATTGTCGATTACATCCAGGAATTCATCGGCAACAACCGCTATTCTCCAAGTTACCGTGAAATCGGCCAGCATTTTGGCTTCAATTCCCTAGGCTCGGTATATAAGCATATCGGCGCCCTTAAGCGCAAAGGGGCGCTTACCGGCCAAAGCAACACCAGCCGCTCCATCACTCCTGCCAGCGACGTGCCGCAGCTTTCCTCTCAAAACAACCTCGAAATCCCTCTCATCGGCCATATCGCAGCCGGCGAGCCTGTCCACACCTTTCCACAATCCCAACAAATTGTCATCCCCCACAATCTGGCCCATGCACCCGATAAAACCTATGCCCTGCGCGCGCAAGGAGAATCGCTGAATGAAGAAATGATTGCCGATGGGGATTTATTGATTGTCGAAGCTAGGCAGCATGCCTATCCGGGAGAAACCGTGATTGCACTGATCAACGGCCATGATACCATTGTGAAGAAATATTACCCCGAAGGGGATTACATCCGCCTGGTCGGCGCCCACTTCCAGCACCACCCCATGATTTTGCGCCAGGAAGACATCCTCATCCAAGGGGTCTTGGTCGGCTTACTGCGGCAGTATGGCTAGTATACCCAACCCCATTATACACACGGTATTACACACGGCTGAGTACCGGCTTATTCTAGACCTATGTCATCATCGGAATCCGGCTCAAACTCTTCTAAAGTTTTGGATTTCCTGCCCGAAATCAGCCGGATGAGCGACAACGTCCAGGCGATGCAGAGATATCCCCACGCACAGGCAAAGAAGACGATGGCAAAATGGCTGATCAAACCATAAAACATCAGTGCCGCACCCACTACGGTGAGAAAAACGACCTGAAAAGAAGCCACGCGAATATGCAAGTTTTTTAAACTGGGGAACTTCCAGCGGCTGACCATGAAATATCCCAGCATTATCAGCATCACGATCAACAGCCAAGCCTGCGTATTCTCGCTTAGCACAAAAACGCTCTTGAATTCATCGGAATGCAAAATAAGATTGCCAGACACCGCCGCCGCCGCCGCTCCCGGTATGGGTAAGCCGGTGAAGTTTTTATTGTGGGCCTTTATCAAATCGGGATCAACGGCAGCCTGTTTGGACAGCACGCCAAAACGAACCAAGCGCAGTACGCCGCATACAGAATAAATCATGGCCGCCGTCGTCACAAAAAAGGAAAGCTCGGTCTTTGGCGTCACTGATAAACTCTTTAAGACTATCACCGACGGACCGACACCAAAAGTAATGGCATCCGACAGGCAGTCGAAAAGACCGCCGAAATCACTTTCCGCCTTCATCGCCCGCGCTACGGCACCATCTAGCAGATCCGCCAGGCATGCCAACAACAAAATGCCCGCTGTCGCCAGCAAGGTATGGTAATTGACAGTGCCGGTCTCAATCATATTCATCTTGAATATGGCAAAAAGGCCGCATGACAGCCCAAAGGCAGTGATGACGTTGGGAAGCAAATGTACGTGTTTCATTTTATTAGTTATCATAATACAACCAGCATAGCAAAAACGACGATTGATAAACAGCTTTATCCGGACTCCAGTGAAAAGTTGACATTAGATTTCGGTATGGATTTTAAATCCCGGCTTCGCCATTTTAAAAAATATATTAAACATGTGGAGCGTACATGAAAATGACACAGAAATCAATTAAGCTAACATCTGTTTTAGCCACTGCCGCCTTGATGCTTTTAGCCGCTGCCATCTGGAGCTCATTCACCGCCGATGATGCGCGCCAGACAGAACAGATAGAGCAACAAAGGCTCGATGATGCGCGCAGGGAAGAGCAGCTCCAAACTCAAGTCCGCCAAGACCAGCAGCATCAAAGCCAACAATATGATGACCACCGCGTGCAGCAAAAACGCCTTGATAATCAACAACGGGACCGCCGCCACGGCCGCTGACTCATTTGACCAAAAAGGGATAATCGGCCACGTCAAAAAGCGGCATAGCATATCCCTTGACCGATTTCTTATACAATTCGATATCCTCCAAGAGAAAATCTGCGGCCACCCCTGCCGCCAAACGCGCCGCGCCGATGCTGATGCCCGGGATATCGCCGCTGATGAGTCCGTGGCTTAAAAAAGCCCCATAATTAAAACAGTAGATGTGTTTTAGATAAGGCGCCAATCCGGCCTCTTTTTCTTGAAATTGAAAGTGCGCGCCAAGATATGGAAAATGCCCAAGCTTGGGCACTCGCTCCAAAATTTCTTCAGACACATGTCCTTGCCAAAGTAAGACGACATCCATAAAACTCTGCATCTCTGGCCTTTTAAATCCATCGACGCCATATCCTGTCCCCAATACCACCAGATCCCCAGCGAAATCACCCTTCGCAGTATGGATCAGCACCCCCTGCAGGTTTTGCTCCACGCGCTGGATAGTTACGTCATAACAGATGCGCAAGGACATGTTGCCTTTAACTCTTTCTACAGCCTCTTGCGTGGGTGGAATCCCACTTTGAAAGGCTTCCACAAACAAATAGCAGCGCGTCTCATCAGATAAGGAGTAGAAGCCATGCAGGATTCCGGGAAAAGAAAACTTTGAAAATTTATTAACCAATGGCAACACCTTCCGGCGCACCAGCATGACGACATCTTCGGCTCCATTCTCCAGCGCCACGGCCGCCGTATCAAAGGCCGAAGCCCCGGCTCCAACCACCACCACTCTTTTGCCGGCAAAGATGGCAGCATCGATATTTTCCCCTGTATGTACATAAAATCTTTTGGGTAGCTCCTGCATAAATTCCGGGATCTCTTGCCCGCCAAATCCCTCTCTGCCTGTTGCCAAAACAATTTTTCTGGCATACAACACCTTCACTTCCTGCTGGCAGAGGAACGTCAGCTCAAACCCGACTAACAAAGGCTTAATAGCCTGCAATACCATTTGATTTGAAACCGGCAGATCAAGCACCTGCCTGTACCAGGAGAGATAATCATGCCAGCAAAATGTCGGAATATACTTCAATTCATCCCAGGCCGCGGTGCCATAGCAGGCTTCATACCAAGCCCGAAAGGTCAAACTCGGTATGCCTAAAGCCGGCCCGGCCAGAGCCTTGCTCGAACGAAGATGGCGCATGCGGGCGTATTTGTTCCACGGCCCTTCTTGCCCTGGCTTGTTCTCATCGAAGATATGGATATGCCTGACGCCTTCCTTAATCAGCGCAAAAGCCGCTGTCATGCCGGCCATACCGCCGCCAATGACGGCCACATCAAGCATTTCATGCTCGATAGTTTCGGCCTTCACCCATGCAGGTGGCAAGTTCAAGCATTGCAAGTCGTGCTGCACCCTCTCTTCAAGCTGCGGCAAAGCTAGCGGCTTAGATTCGCCCGCTAAAAGTGATCCAAAATGCGCACCGCCACAGATGATTAACAGCGCCAGCCGCCAGGGGTATAATGAACTTTTAAGCATATGATTTTGCCTCTTTAATATTTCAAGATGCTGGTATACGCCAAAAGTTGATTTTTTATGGATGCTATTTTTATAAATATAAAAAAAACCCGCATAGGGGACTATGCGGGTCTAGGCTAACGCTATGGCATTGATATTATTTATTCATTTACTTACTAGTAAGCTTTCCACAGCTACCACGCTGACTCTTTTATCAATTGGTTTATCAAAAAGATTGGCTCGGCAACTTCCAGTTAAATACCCCTTTACAGCTGCATTAGATTGCAACGGACAGATAGTCGAGATGTCAGGAAGGTGAATGTGTAGCGAAAGCGAAGAAAAGGGTGATGAAACAGGAGAATGATTAGCCGCTGGCAGTAGCATAAAAAACCTTACTTTATATAAAACTTCTAAAATTAATAACAAACACGCAACACAAACAAACTAATCAGCTAATATGCAAATAAATCTGAGGCTATGAATAATAAATTCTATCCGCATCCTCGGAATCATTTATCGACTAATTACACTATAGATGTGCTTCACCATTTACTTGACCATTGTAACTGCGAAAAGCTTACGGGCTAATTCGCTTACTTGCTGTTGAGTTAAATGATCCGTCCTGGACTCAGTGGTTTTTAGAAAGTTATTATCTCTGCAGAGATTACGGGCTAGTGCGCTTATTTCCTGGCCACTTAAATTAGCTATCTTAGACTCAGTAAATCTGCAACGGTCAAAATCACTTTGGAGATTACGAACAACATAACAATTCCCTTTCTCAGTCAAAGAATTCCCTCTTGGCGCCTTAGTTGGTCCTTGCGGTGGATTATAATATAACGGTCCGTTAATTGGAAAAGCAGCAGGTGCTGTCATAAAAACCTCTCTTGTAATGAATGAATGAGCTTGAAATAAATAAATTCATCTATTTCGGCCGAGACAATAGAGAAAACACGAATTTAAAGCAACATTACCTTTTGTAAAAATGCAAAGATACAGACATAACAAATTTTAAAGTTACAACTTTCGCAAATACATCAAAGATTGGATATTTGGCCTTACGCATACAGCAAGGAGCATAACAGTCTAGTAGAATCCAGCTTCATTGTCATCGCAGTTAAAATACACAGACATGACTTGCTACCAATCTAAACTGACCACGCAAACAGAATTAACATAACCGGCAAAAAAGGCTAAAAACACGATCGCATCTATCTAACGGTCATTGGATTACGTGAATTTCAACAGCTTTTTAGCGCAGGCAGCAAATGAAAAGGGCATAAATGCTCTCGGGGACGAAATGGACTGAAACAGTAAACAAAGCCATTATTTTATGTTTTTTCCGATCTTAACATACCTTAAAGGCTTATAACAGGATCTAATGGGCGAGAAATAATCCCTACGGCATGCCGTAGGGATTTATATTATATTGCCTAATACCTGTATCGAGTGGCATTTAGCCATTCTTTAAGAGAGTACTGACCGCAGCGCGAGTAGCCTTATCATCAGAACCAAAAAGCGCACGCCTTACAGGGTCATTTCCTTGTATGTAACCGGTCGCTGTTTTATGTGTTGGACTTCTGGTTTGCGGACCTTTTACAGGTGCTCCTGGACAAACAGGTGGGGTGGGTATATGAGCGGGAGTTGCAAAGCCTATAGTCATAAAAAACCTCCTAAACTAATGTTAATGAAAATACATTTATATTTTAAAAGATACAGTAACTAACATCACCTTTTAAAGCAACTAAAAACATTTTCACAAATTACTGCACTTAATGGCATTACCTTTTTTAAGAACCCGCTCTCGTTCTATGCACGATCGACCTGTCCTTCATTTATTCACTACATGCTTTAAAAGGAAGCACCATTACATGTCAATTCATATCTTTATTATATATTTTACAGATCGTTTGCGATAAATCCCCTTACAGCTACGGACTCAGCTCTAGGCTATTTCGCTATCTCTTCAACACCTGTCCCTCAACATGTCGTCTATCCTGTATCCCTGCCGTCCGTTCACCCCACCAGCATACGCAAACACGCACCAACTATTTACAAAGAAATACAAACCGTCTCTACGATAAATTGGCAAAAATGCCGCGTTGCATTACGATGAACTTTACATGAATTGCAAAAGGCGAACTGATGACCTCAAAATCCCCCCATTTCCACACTGCTGGACAGGTGTACCACCACTTCAAAGTCACTAGAGTCACCGAGATTCCAGAACTGCAGTGCCAGCTCATCGAATTAATCCACTTCCCAAGCGGCGCCCACGTCATGCATATCGCCAATGACGACCCGGAAAACACCTTTTGCCTCTCCTTCCAGACGATTCCCAAAACTTCAAATGGCGTAGCCCATATCTTGGAACACACCGTACTGTGCGGCTCGAAAAAATTCCCTGTCAAAGACCCTTTCTTTGCCATGCAACGGCGCAGTTTAAATACCTTTATGAATGCCCTGACAGGCGCTGATTTCACCTGTTATCCGGCCGCATCCCAGGTACCTAAAGACTTCTACAACCTATTGGACGTTTACCTCGACGCTGTATTCCATCCTTTCATCAACGAGCTAAGTTTTCTGCAGGAAGGACATAGGCTGGAATTTTCACATCCGGCAGATCCCAATTCCCCTTTGGAATACAAGGGCGTGGTGTTTAATGAAATGAAAGGCGCCCTGACATCTCCCAGTTCACGCTTAAATGAAGCCTTGAGCCAAGCCCTCTTTCCAAACCTCACTTATGGCATAAATTCGGGCGGCGATCCCCAGGACATCCCCAAACTCTCCTATCAAGAACTATGCGATTTCCATACAACCTATTACCACCCCAGCCGCTGCCTGTTCTTTTTTTACGGCAATCTGCCCTTGGAGCAGCATCTGGATTTCATCGCCGACAATATATTGGATGAAGTGGAACCTGCCGCCCCCCTGCCGCCATTGCCGCTGCAACCCCGCTTCAAAGAACCGCGCCGGCTAGTGAAGGGCTATCCCATCTCTGCCGACGAGGACAGCGAAGACAAAACGCAGCTTGCTTTCGGCTGGCTCACCTGCCACATCCTGGAACAGCAGGAGATTTTGGCCTTAAATATCCTGCAGATCATTTTAATGGACACCGACGCCTCGCCTTTGAAGATGGCATTGCTGAAATCGGGACTTTGTAAACAGGTTTCTAGCTATATGGACGATGAGATCTCAGAAGTGCCATTCATCATTTCCTTCAAAGGCTGCAATCCCGATAGCGGCGCCGAACTTGAAAAGATCATCAGAACAAAGCTGGCAGACATCATCCAGCACGGCATCCCGCTGGAATTGTTTGAAAATGCCATCCATCAACTGGAGTTCTATCGCAGCGAAATCACCGGCGACCATGCCCCTTTCGGCCTGTCATTATTCATGCGTTCGGCTTTGCTAAAACAACATGGCGGCGATCCGGAAAGCGGACTAAAAATCCATTCCCTATTTGATGAAGTGCGCCGCAAAAACTTGGAAAACCCGAAATACCTAACAGATCTGCTCCAAAAGTATTTGTTGGACAATCCTCATTTTGTAAGCGTCACATTAGTCCCTGATAAAGAGCTGGCAGGACAGGAACTGTCCCAAGAAAAAGCCACCCTTGCCGCCATCCAAGCAAAGCTGACCGCCGACGAGCGCAGTAAAATCGTCCGCCAGGCGGCGGAACTGGCTGATCTACAGAACAAGCAGGAAGAACAGAATTGTGATATCCTGCCTAAAGTGACGCTAAATGATGTGCCTCATGCCGCCCGCGTTTATGACCTTGAAAAGGAATTGATCGGAAATTTGGAAGTCTTCCATCATAACTGCTTCACCAATGATATCGTCTATGCCGACCTGGTTTTTGATTTACCCCGCATTGCCGAAGAAGATCTGACTTACGTGCGCTTATTCGCTTCCCTGCTCACACAGATGGGATGCAAGGGACGCGATTATGCAAAAAACCTGGAATACATCCAGGCACATACCGGCGGCATCAGTGCCTCGCTGACGATGAGCCTGCAAGCCACCAACCACCATCAATTTGCCCCCTCGATTTATATCCGCGGTAAAGCGCTGCATCGCAAAACGGCCAACCTGTTCTCTCTGATCCAGGATCTGGCTACCGGCGTCGATTTCACCGACATAGCCCGCCTTAAAGAGATCGTTCAAAAGCAATACACCGCCCTGCAAAGCCAGCTCACGCAGAATGCTTTGAAATACGCCATCAACCTGTCCGCCAACAGCTTTGATGTGCCTTCTAAAATCGCCAGCCAGTGGTATGGACTGGAATACTATTGGAAGATTAAAGACCTTGCCCAAAACTTCGATAAGCAATCAGCATGGCTGGTAGAAAAGTTAAAAATGCTTAAAAATACCCTGCTATGCATCAACACGCCGCATGTCATCATCACCGCCGACGCTGCCGCTTACGACGAGATCAAGGGCAACCACTTCTATGGCTTGCAAAATATCGAAACCAAACCGGGCAGCAAATGGCAGGGCGATTATGCCTTGACCCCTCCATATTCGCAAGGTCGCATCATAGCCTCGCCGGTAGCATATACAGGTAAAGTGCTGCAGACGGTCTGTTATACCCATCCGGACGCGCCGGCGCTTAATATCGCCGCCTTTCTTATGGACAACCTTTCGCTGCATACCAGCCTGAGAGAGAAGGGTGGGGCCTATGGCGGCGGCGCCGTAAGCAATGCCATGTCTGCCAACTTCTATTTCTACTCCTATCGCGATCCGAATATAGCTTCCACCTTAAAAGCCTTCGACCAATCGGTCAAAACGCTGCTAAAGGGAAATTTTGACGATACCGACCTCGAAGAAGCCAAACTCGAAATGATACAAGCCCTGGACTCTCCCGTAGCCCCAGGCAGCCGCGGCGACATCGCCTACGGATGGATGCGCGAAGGAAAAACGACGGAGATCCGGCAAGCCTTCCGCAACCGGCTATTGGGGCTGTCACATCAAGACATCATCAAGGCTGTAGAAAAGCATGTTCTACCGCAGCTTGATACTGGCGCCAACGTGGTATTTGCCGGCAAAGAACTGCTGGAAAAAGAAAACGTCAAACTCATCGCCCAAGGCAAAGCCCCCCTGCCCCTGGAAAACATCTAACCCGGTAACAATAAAACTGGTCTCATTATGCTCGCTTAATAGTCTGTGAGTGAAATTCAACGCAGAGTCGCAGAGACGCGGCGACGCAGAGTTAACAAGCAGCAAATTAGTGTGTCATGTAGGAGAAAGTAATGAAAGCAAACAGCAAATAACCCGCCGGACAGAAGCCTCGGCAGGATCCTTATCTAGCCCTAGGATTTCCTAAGCAATCCTAGGGCATGCCTCACAGCGACGCATGCTATAGAGCTATGACTTTTTCATTGTGGTTGGAGGTAGACCACTCCTCTGTTACCGTCGGCAGTTATCTTATCTTTTCCTTTAATTTTAGTGTTCGCTTTCTCCTAAATGACACACTAATTTGCTGCTTGTTAACTCTGCGTCGCCGCGTCTGTGGTTAATTTTAGCTAGTCTGCTTTTTTGACGATGAGGCAGGTGACCGTCTTGTCATTGCCACCCATGCTAATCATCATACCAAAGGGAGTTCTTGGCCGCGCCTGATTGTCCGCCTTGCCGGTATATTGGTGAAGCAGATCGACCAGCTGGCGCACACCGCTGGCGCCGGTAGGATGACCGAAGCCCCCCAGGCCGCCGGATAGATTGGTAGGAATCACCCCTTCAGGTCCGGTATGCCCTTCCAAAATGTAATTAGCAGCCTTTCCCTGACCCGCATAGCCAATGGCCTCAAGCGCCAGCAGCGCCGTGATGGTGAAGCAGTCATGCAGCTCCAATAGCGAGATATCGTCCTTGGATAATCCCGCCTGGGCTAAGGCTTTAGCCACGGCCTTGGCGGTATTGGCCAGCACGGTTGGATCTGTCGGCGCCAGGGTGATATCGGCCTCGGCTTCCCCCATGCCGATAATTTCGACGGCATTTTCCTTGGAAATGCCGCAGGCTTTTAATCCCTCTTCAGAAGCGATGATAAGCGATGAAGCCCCATCGCTGACTTTCGAACAGTCATAGAGATTTAAATAGGGTACAAAACGCTTGGCATCGGGTGGCGTCATTCCCAGAGAAAATAAGTCTTGGGTAGTATTTTGGTATTCCTGGGCTTTCGGATTTTTGCGCGCATTGAGAATCGACTGCTCATACCATTTGGCCATGGCCTCTCGGACGATTTTTTCTCCATGAGCCTTAGAATAGGCTCCGGCGCGAGCGGCAAAGATGCCTGGAAAGAAGAAGGCGTCGCCGCCTTTGCGCTCTTTGGCATAATAGGCCGCGCCTGCCAGCACGTCGGCACCATAGACGGCTTTCATGGTATTTTGCACCTCGAAGCCGGCCACAAAGACGCTGTCTGAAAGCTCTGAAAGCACGCTGCGCACGGCCATGCCGACCGCCCGACCGCCCGTCCCGCAAGCCCCTTCAACAGCCGTGCAGGGTTTTCCCGTCAACTCAGGCAGCATAAAAGGTAAAAAGCCCGGCAGGTTTGCCTGCTTAAGGAAACGCGCCGACATAAAGCTGCCGATGATGCCTTCATCGGCAGAGATGTTGGGCAGCTGCGCGCTTGTGCCCTTGGCAGTTTCTTGCAGATACTCTTCAAATGGCCGCATCGGCTTGGCCGGATCGAATTCTTTCCGTCCCGACCCCATAAATACCGTATTGTAGCCGGCCGCGGCATAGACTTTTTTGCGCAATTTTTTCATACCGTTTCTCCGGCTGGGTTTATGAGATATACGAGAATGGATTAAATGACACGAAAGGCGCATCGACGCCATAGAGATGGAAAAATCCTTGTTGCAAGACCGTATCGACATCTGATATTGAAGCTGCGATGCCATCTGCCACAAGGGCATGTGCAATCCCCTGCGACTGTTGCAAAAAGGTCATCGCAAGTTCAGCCCCTAAGGTCTTTTCCTGCCGGAGACTATCGAGATAGACGGCAACTTTCTCTTGCCGCTTGGGGTCTTTGCCAAAAACTTTCCAGGGCGCATAGCCGGCAGGCATCACCCCAAGCTTACTATCGGCAAGCTTCTTATCCATGCATGGCACATAAGCCTGCCTACTGAGATCATAAATTTCCACCGGCTGTCCTTTCGCATAGCGGAAGAAACCCGGCTTTTGCGAGCCATCGGGATACTGCCCTCCCAGCACTCCAGCCGCCACCATGCCATCGATCAGTGGATCGATGAAGGAGGCCTTGGCATGCATATGCGGCAAATGCAACGTCATGATCTTCCCGATGCGCTGGCAGACGTCGATGCCGACGTAATCGACCAGCTGAAAGATCCCCATCGGCCGCAACAAAAAATCCTGCGTCACGCGGTTGACGACCTCCAACGCCTCAACTTCGGGCATGGTATGGGAAAGTTCGCGCACCTTCTGACAGGCGCCGATGATCTCGCGCATGAAATGGCCGTTGCCGATGAAGCCGGCGATATCTTTTGAAGATACGACAGTTTTCTTCAACCGTTTGGCCAAGTATATGGCGCAGGCATGTAACTCTGGATCGATAGTTTCAGGCACCACTAGCTCAAGCAGCTTCTGCACGGCCGGCGGATTGTAAAAGTGGAAGCCGATCAACCGTCCTTCAAGGTGGCTTTTTTCCTGTAACAGCGCCAGCGGAATCGAGGAGGTGTTGGTGAAATACCAGGCGGCATGGCCGGTGCAGACATCGATTTTTTTAAATAGCTCCGCCTTGGCATCGACATCTTCGACGATGGCCTCAAAGACAAGTTTTGCGCCGGCACATTCTTCAATCGACCGCACGCAGCGCACGCGATCCATGGCCTGCTCGACATATTCATCGATGATGGCTCCATTGTCGATCAGATCCATTCGCTCGGCATACTGTGCCCGCAGCTGGTTCATATTGCGCTCGGCATATTTCCGCAGATGATCCCGCAGATATTTCCTTAACGCATCAAACCCATCAATATTGGCATCCAGCAAAGTGAGATGCGTGCCAGGCATGTCGGCCATCTCCTGCAAAAGCAACAAGGAAATGCCGCTGCCCATTTTACCTGCCGCTCCCAAAACAACGACATGCTGCCAGTTTTTATCAATAGTCATCGCAAAGACCTCACTTATTGACTTTCTTAAGAAATGCCGCCATGCCCTGTTCGCGCTCAGGCGTTGCAAAACACACCGCACACATGTTGCGCTCAAGCTCCATTCCGTCGGCAAGGCTCATCGCATAGCCGCCATCAACAGCCCTTTTGATTTGTGCAATAGCCAGCGCCGAATATTTTACCATCCCCTGCGCCGTCTCCAGACAGTCTTCAAGCAACGCGGCATCGCTGCACACGCGATTGACAAGACCTAAGTTGTGCGCCTGCTCGGCCGACAGCATCTTCCCATTCATGATAACTTCCTTGGCCTGTCTCGTGCCGATAGCCCGCGCCAGGCGCTGCGTGCCGCCAAAGCCTGGGATGATGCCAAGCGTAACTTCCGGCAGTCCCATTTTGGCACTTTGCGAAGCATAAATGAAGTCGCAGGCTAAAGCCATCTCCAAACCGCCGCCCAAGGCATAGCCATTCACCGCCGCTATCGTGAGAAAGGGAGCCTGTTCAAGAGCCATCGTCACTCGCTGGCCGAGCTCACAGAAACGCAGCATCTGCTGATGATTCATGCCAGACATCTGCTTTATGTCCGCCCCGGCAATGAAGGCCTTGCTGCCCGCCCCTATCAGAATCAAGGCGCGGCAAGCAGCTTTATCCGCGGATTCCTGCAAAAAATGCAGCAGCTCGCGCATGACAGCTTCATTCAAGGCATTCAAAACTTCCGGACGATTGACCGTAAGCACGGCGACCGTGCCATGCCGCTCGACTTGTAAATGCTCCATGCTCTTGGTCCTGTGGATTTATTTTTTACACTTACACTACCTGATCGACACACGTGATAGCAAATATTTTTTATTAAACAAGACGACCATTCTGGCAGCGCCTTAAAAATCATTCACCACCGAGGCACGAAGAATAATAGGTCGATTTCATAAACAATATTTGACAAGTCGTCAACGATATTCAAAGAAAAAAAAGTAGAAAATAACAAGATTTTAGGGGCTCATCACGCAAATGAGTACCTGTCCTAGAGAATGGGGGAAATGGCTTAGTTTGAAATGGTTGAAAAAAGAGAAGCAGATATCTGTTAGGTCTCTTGAAATAAAAATGAATTTAACATGCCTGCTTTACTGTTGCACCATACCAATCAAATCGAGAATATACAAATCAAAACTGGTTCATCAAACAAATGCGTACCTATGAGGTTTTCCCGACCTTCTCTGTGACTCTGTGCCTCTGTGGTGAAATCTGCTTGCTGGTGGCATAGCATTATTAATCAGAGTGTTACAAAAAGCTTCACCACCGAGACACAGAGGCACAGAGAAGGAAAATGGAGATTGCTCTTGGGTTTTGTTAATTAGGTACTCATTTGCGTGATGAACCATTTTAGGATGGTCAGGATGAACCAATAGAAGTTTTTCTTTATCCTGACTATCCTAAAATCTTGTTACTTTTTCTGCATGGCCTATCAAATCTTTGTAATCAAAAGACCTTGCCTGAGGAGAGACGCGAAGACGCAAAAAAAACGAAACCGAACAAATCAAAGTCAATAAATTCAATGTATTTACATTACTATCTATGATATGATACCTCACTAACCATCAATTAACCAGTTAACAAAAACAGGACGATAGATGCTTCACACATCGAACTGCAGCCGAACCCTCCCTTGGACTTACTTAAACGTTGACAGCACCCACTCATCTGCAACCATGCCTGCCCAAACCCCTGCCGAACCGGCGGCGCTGGCCTTTTCAAAAGAACTGACGCTGCACTATCCACTACATGAAATTCTGCCCTATCTAGAAAACGAACTTGTCGCCGGCGAATATCTCATCCCCTTAACCCAATATGCCGTGACTCTGCTCAAAGACGAGCAAGGCAAGATCCACCTCTTCGATCCAAATTACGGCACGATCGATCTCAGCGCCGACGACAGCAAAGCGTGGTTTCTAGCCCTTTTGCAAAATCACAAAATACACCTGATAGAGACCCTGTCATTATTGAAAATCAACCACTCTCAAATAGGAAACCAGGCCCTGCCTGAAAACATCGAAATCGCATTCCCTGAGGAAAAGCCAAAACTCACCTTCGAAAAAGGCCCGGACCGCTGGGGCGTGGCCGCCTTCACCTGGCGCGCCAAAACCATCCATTTGCCTTGGGATTGCCAGACCGGCTATATCTACAACCACGACTCCAAAAACCTGCTGCGCGCCAAATGCTTTTTACTCATCCCCAGGACATGGATCGATACAACCCTGCGCACCATCTATCACGCCGCCATGGCCGTCTTCCGGACTCTCGCGTTGCCTTTAACGCTAATACAAAACAGACAAAAAACCCAAGAGCAGCTGCGCAAAATCGGCCAGGCTGTGGCCGACATCTTCCGCGCGCCGCTTTATGCCCTGATGGGGACTTTTTCTGCCCTTTATGGCCTCTTTAAGCCGCTCGATGGACGCCGCCTGTATGGCTATTTCGAGCGCTGCCTCAACCGGCAGCAGGAGGATCTCCCCCTGCCTAAAAAGCATTATGTCGCCCCCTGCTTTAAGCCTTGGAATTTTGCCTCCCGGCATGACGCAGCAGCTACCATAGAAAATTTAAAGCAGATAAGCCTCCGCCTCAAATATTTCACCGGCCATACCGCCGTAGAAATGCTGTGCGGCTGGCGCCATGCCCTCCCCTGCTGCAAATAGCTGCGAGTTTTTGACCTAAGAGTTATGGAAATCAATTTCATGTTTCTCTATACTTCTTGCCAAAATGAAAAAACACACCTCCCATAATATATTTCACTTTGGAGAAAAATCATGCAAATGCCCATCCAACCGATCTCACAGTTCGAGTATGTCACCTATGCCCGTCACTTGGAACACATCGCCGACAAAGCCTCTGCTACGAAATCCAGCTGGAGACCCCTTAAAGGACTTCCCAGCCACGAGCTGGTCGCCCTGCGCGAAAAAATCTCATTCATCAATGCCATACACTTAAAACTAAAAGCTTGCGATCTTAAAGAGACAACCCCTGCCGACTGCGCCCCATTGGCCGCCGAGCGTTACAACACCCACCTAAAGACCATAGCCGTTTGGAATCGCACGTTTAATCAGGCCGGACTGCAAATTAGTTTGCCCAATGTCGCAGGCATGCCACTAGATCCCGCTTTCGAAGCTAAATCGGCCGATGAAATCGCCGATGACAAAGCGTTGAACCGCTATCTTGAGCTGTTAACGCGCTATCCGAAATTGAAGCGCGAGGGGGACCTTAACGACTACACTAAAGGCACCTATCAGATCATCTATGATCCTCAAGAGATCAAAGCCGTACAGCAAGAGAGCTATCATAGACTCTATAATCAACAACTCTCCCAAGGCCTATCTCCCGCCAAAGCCCATGAAATGGCGGTCAATTTCAGTCGTCCCGGTGTGGTGGCTGAGGATCGCTTTTGGATCTGGATCCGTGATGTCGTCATCTCCCCTCAGCATGTCAAACACACCTATAACCGCATGGTTTGGAAGTCGGACCTTGAAAGGGTGGGCGGTGCCGCTACCATGCCGATCATCATCTCGCCCAATGGCATCGACCAAAAGATCGTAGTGCAACTGGCCTTCCGCCATGCCACCGGTTCATGGGAATTCGAGATGCCACGAGGAACCTCCAAAACCAATGAGACCTCCGAAGATACGGCTAGAAGAGAGATGCTGGAAGAGACAGGCTATCTCACCAACCACCTGCTGACTTTAGGTTCCATCACCCCCGACTCCGGCCTGGTAGCGTCCATCGTGCCCATTTTCATGGGCAAAGTGACCGCTGAAATGGAAACTCGCCATGACAAGACAGAAGCCATCAAAGGCAAATACGCCTTCAGCTACGACGAGTTGGCGCAAGGCTTCAAGCAGGGATATATCGAAGTTGCACTTAATGGTGAACCGACACGGGTAAATATGCGCGATCCCTTCCTGGCATATGCGCTGCTGTTAGCCAACTTCAACCAGCAGTTGCCATAAGCCTTTCAAAAACCGGCAAGACTTAGCCCTCTCTCAAGCCACTTATGGAGGAGGTAATGGCAGAATTTTTGGCGTTGTTCACCTAACCGGTCAATTTCTTGCTCCGTGCTCTCTGTGCCTCTGTGTTTGATTTTTTGAAACACAGAGGCACAGAGAACACGGAGAGAATAGGATCACATGACCGAAAGTTTTCCTGTGAAGGTGAACATAGCCGAATTTTTCACCACCGAGACACCGAGATACCGTGAAGAGGATAAACTTCAATAAACAAATACATAACGCTTTTATTATGAATATATTAAACTTAAAAGAGGCCTTACCAATATCTTCCAGGTCTTATTTTACAATGTATAAACGACCACAAAATCCTCATTTTTGCCCCTTTTTCGGCATGGTTTTCAAAAAAAAGAATTGTAGGTAACACTAACGGAAAAAGCAGGATAGTTAGGATCGCCAGGAAACATCTTTTTTGCCCTTTTCCTCTCATTTTGTAGCCCACACTAAGGCGAAGGAACGGAGCCACAGGTGTGGGAATCGTGGGAATTAGAAACTAACTAGGGACTGGTTGATCTCTTACAATTGTTTCCCACACCTGCGACTCGTCTACGCTTCGCTGGCGAGTCTTTGTGTGGGCTACAAAATGAGAGAAAAAGATGTTTCCTGGCCTACAAGGATATGGCATACTACTCTCTGCTTCTCAGCTTCTCTGTGTCTCTGTGTCTCTATGCCTCTGTGGTGCAAATATCATATAACGCCAACTAAATTATCTTCTCTCTCACACAACTTAATCCATGAGAGGTTACGTCCTTAGCTGGCGGCAATCGCCAGTTTTTAGCTAACTATTTTTTTTTAATTATAAAGCAAACTTGAAATATAATTTGTTTTTCATTACGTTTCACGGTTTTCAACAAGCAAGGTCTTTGCTTCACCCGGACGATTGAAATGACACTAAATGCCATCGGCTATTGGACCCCCACGCATGCAACGTCGTATACGACTGAAAGTGTCAATGATGACGAACTGGCCATGCTATGCGATTTCAGGCGTACCCTCTATCTAGTCTTTGACGCCCACCGCCACCGCCTGGCACTTAGAGTCGGTGGTCAGCCTGCATTTGGAGAAGTACTTTTTGAGCCTCATCACAACGCCTTACCACTGGTGGCTGTACTGCCGCCGCTGTATCCTGAATGGCTGGGCGACCCAACCTTCCAATCAACCCATCACACCCGCTTCAATTACGTTGGCGGATCAATGGCGCGCGGCATCGCCTCCGCCCAGACTGTGATTGAATTGGCCCAGGTCGGCATGCTCGGCTTCTTCGGCGCCGCCGGCCTCTCCCCCCAAAGGGTGGAAAAAGAGATCCTTTCGATAAAGGCCGCCCTGCAAGGCGATGGACTGGTGTGGGGAGCGAATTTGATCCATTCTCCCCAGCAGCCAGGCTTGGAAGAGGCTATCACTGAGCTTTATCTTAAGCACGGGGTAGCACGCGTAGAAACTTCGGCCTTTATGAACCTGACACCAAGCGTCGTGCGTTATAGCGTGGCCGGCCTTTACCGAGACCAGACAGGGAAAATTTGCCGCCAGACACACATCTTTGCCAAAATCTCGCGCGAAGAAGTCGCCCGCCATTTCCTTTCGCCAGCTCCCGAAAAGATCCTGGAGGTCCTATACAATAAAGGTCAGATCACAAGCGAACAATTCGAAATGGCCCGCCAGGTACCGCTCGCAGAAGATATCACCGTGGAGTCCGATTCCGGCGGCCATACCGACAACAGGCCCTTGAATGCCCTCTTCCCCGCCATCGTACGCCTGCGCGATCAGCTTGCCGCCCACTATAATTACGATCGCCAAATTCGCATCGGCGCCGCCGGCAGTTTGGGCACGCCGGAGGCCATTGCCGCCGCCTTCGCGCTAGGGGCCGCTTATGTGCTGCTGGGTTCTGTCCATCAAGGATGCTGCGAATCCGGCCTTTCCGCCGATGGCAGGGCGCTTTTGGCCCAGGCCGGTATTGCCGACGTAGCCATGACAGCCTCCGCCGACATGTTTGAAATGGGCGTTAAGGTCCAGGTGCTTAAAAAAGGCATCCTGATGCCGATGCGGGGCAACGAGCTTTATGATATTTATTCCCGCTACAACTCGCTGGAAGAGATTCCGGCATCGATAAGACAAAATATCGAAAAGAATATTTTTCGCGCCTCGCTGGATGAGATCTGGCAAGAGACCGTGCGCTATTTCGAAGAAATAGACCCCAAGCAGATTGCCGAAGCTGACATAAATCCAAAGCACCGCATGGCGCTAGTCTTCCGCTGGTACCTCGGCAACTCCAGCCGCTGGCCACTCAAAGGCGATGCCGACAGGCGCCTCGACTACCAGATCTGGTGCGGACCTGCCATGGGGTCTTTCAACCGCTGGGTGGCCGGCTCATTCCTGGAAAAAGCCGACAGCCGCCACATCAAGCAGGTAGCCTTGAATCTGATCGACGGAGCCGCCCAAATCACGCGCGCGCACCAAGTGCGCACCTACGGGATAAAAGTGCCGAATGCAGCCTTTTGCTACTTCCCGCGCAAATTTGAACTATAAAGATTTAAACTATACATTATTGGGGTCGCATGCCAGCTAAAACAAAAGACAGCAAATCCGAAAGACAATCTTCGAAAATGCATACTCCCATCGCCATTGTAGCCACCGGCGCGCTATTTGCGCAGTCCAAAGGATCGGCCGCTTTCTGGCAGAACATCGTCAACGGCAAAGACCTCATTACTGAAGTACCTTCCAGCCACTGGCTGACAGAAGACTTTTACGATGACGACCGCAGCAAGCCCGGCAAGATCAACACCAAGCGTGGCTCCTTCATCTCGGCCCTGCCCTTCGACCCGATGGAGTTCGGCATTCCGCCAAACACCATTTCAGCCACCGACTCCGCCCAGCTGCTGTCCTTGGTCGTCGCCAAACAGCTGCTCGCCGAAACGCTCTCAGTTAGAGATCAGAAGGTGTCAAAAGAAAGAATCAGCGTCATCCTTGGGGCTGCCGGTCCGACAACATTGACGGCAGAAATGAGTGGCATGCTCGGCTGGCCCCACTGGGAAGAAGGCATGCGCAAAGAAGGCTTAAGCGAAACACAGATCGCCGCCATCCGCCATCGCATCATGGAGACATACCCCAAATGGACCGAAGATACCTTCCCCGGCTGTCTAGGCAACGTCATTGCCGGCCGCATCGCCAACCGCTTCGATTTAAAAGGCACCAACTGCATCGTCGATGCCGCCTGTGCCGGCGGCCTAGCCGCCATCAAGATGGCGATCATGGAACTTGAAACCGGCGAAGCCGACCTGGCCATCACCGGCGGTGTAGATTCCCTTAACGACCCGTTCATGTTTTCCTGCTTTTCAAAGACAGGGGCCCTTTCAAAAGAGGGTGATTGCCGCCCCTTTTCCGATAAAGCCGACGGCACCATGCTGGGAGAGGGCATCGCCCTCTTCGCCCTGCGCCGGCTCGAAGATGCCGAAAGGGATGGAGACCAAATCTTTGCCATCATCCGCTCCATCGGCAGCGCTTCGGATGGCAAGGGGATGAGCGTCTATGCGCCGATGGCGCAAGGACAGGAACTCACCCTGCGCCGCGCCTATGACAAGGCCGGTTACGGACTCAATGAAGTCGAGATGGTCGAAGCGCATGGCACCGGCACCTCTGTCGGCGACATGGTGGAATTCCAGGCCCTAAGCAAAGTCTTTTTAGAGAGCAAACCGTCCAAAATGCAGCTGTGCGCCTTGGGAAGTGTCAAGGCGCAAGTTGGTCATACCAAAGCCTCAGCCGGGGCAGCCGGACTATTCAAAGCGGTGATGTCGCTGCACCACAAAGTGCTGCCTGGCATCATCAAAGTGGACCGGCCAAATCCGAAGATGAATTTCCAAGAGAGCCCCCTCTATCTGAATACGCAAAGCAAACCCTGGATCCATAGCGAGGCTTCCACCCGCAAAGCGGGAGTGAGCGCTTTCGGCTTTGGCGGCACCGATTTCCATGTGTGTGTCGAAGAATACCGCGGCGCAAATCAGCCCTTAAAATACTACATTGGCGAAGACCATCTGCTGCTGCTGGCGGCAGACAATGGAAAAGAACTGCTTGAACTGGGAAATGCGCTGATTGCACAGCTTGACAAAGCCCCTCTAATGCAAATTGCCAAAGACAGTCAGCAGCAGTTTTCAGTCAGACACAAGCACCGCCTGGCCGTGCTTGCCAAAGACAAAGATGAAGCTAAAAAGCGCTTGGCCCTGCACCTGCAGCGCATCAAAGAGCATGAGGAAACTCCCTTCTCCATGCAGAATGAAGCACATTATGGTGTGGGCCTGCAGCAGCCAAAAGTCGCCCTGCTGTTTGCCGGCCAGGGCAGCCAGTATTGCGGCATGGGCAAGGACCTGGCCATGACCTTCGACAGCTGCCGCAAAGTATGGGACCGCGCCGCCGACCTGGCTTTCGATCCCGACTTAAAGTTACATGAAGTCGTGTTCCCCATTTCGGCCTTCGATGAGGTGTCAAAACAAAAGCAGGAAGCGCGCCTCAAAGAGACGCTATGGGCGCAGCCTGCTATCGGTGCCGTGGCCCTCTCCCAACTTTCGCTGCTCAACAGCTTGGGAATGGACTTTCACTATGCGGCAGGGCATAGCTCGGGTGAAATTCCGGCCCTTTTTGCCGGCGGCATCATTGCCAACGAGCATGAGATGCTGACCATCCTGAGAAAGCGCGGCGAGCTGATGAAGCAGGCGGCTGTGATTCCCGGCGCCATGACGGCGGTGTTTGCGCCGGCGGACCAAATTCAAAAGCTCATCGACGAAGCTAAAATCGATGTAGCCATCGCCAACTTCAACTCCCCCAAGCAGCAGGTCGTCTCCGGCGCCGTCCAGGAAATCGAAACTCTGGAACAGAAGCTCGGCCAGGACAAAATACGCTACCAGCGCCTGCCGGTGGCCAGTGCTTTTCATTCAAAACTTGTGCAGGCTAGCGTCAAGCCTTTTGCGGCCTTTTTAGATACCATCGCTATAAAAGGGGCCAAAACGCCTGTCTTTGCCAATACTACCGCCGATATCTATCCTAAAGGGGCAAAACAGATTAAAGAGCTGCTGGCCAACCAGCTGGCCAAGTCCGTCAGATTCCAGGAACAAGTCGATAAGCTTTATGCCGATGGCGTAAGAGTATTTGTCGAACTCGGTCCACAAGCTATCTTAACTGGCCTGGTACATCACTGCCTGGAAAATAAAGACCACACCGCCGTCTCGCTGGATCAGAAAGGCAAGTCCGGCCTGCTGTCCCTTTGGAATGCCTTAGCCACCCTCGCCGCTAGCGGCGTGGAATTGCATTTCAAACACTTATGGGAAGGCATCGCCGCTGCAGCCAGCGACGAGTCGATTAAACGCTCGCCGGCGACAATCCAGCTAAACGGCTCCCTATATGGCAAACCCTATCCGCCGGCCAAAGGGGCCGCCGCTAAGACGGCGCCGAATCATCAAATACAAAAAACGATCGAAACTATAAAAATTAACGATAAAGGAGCACCAATCATGGCACATTCAGATTCACCAGATACTCGCAAATTCGGTCCTCCTCCATCTTTCGGTGAAGGCCAAATGCAGGTCAACCTGCCCGGTGCACAAAGCCATCATGTATCACAAAATCAGCCCCATGCTGATAACCAGTCATCAAATCAGACTAGAGAACTTGCTCAATTGCCACAACCTATGCGCCGAACTGACAGCTCGTTGCTGCACACCCTGCAGGTATTGCAAACCAATGCCCTTTCCGCCCAAAGGCAATTTCAACAGGCTCTGACAGAAAGCCATCGCGCCTATCTTAAAATCGTACAGACTGCCCTGCACGAGATCGGCCATATGTCCGGCGCACCAAACCATCATGATGGCCAAACCCTAGCCATCGACCTAGATGACAGTTATCAAGCAGCTGCTTGGGAAATCGAACCAATGCCTTTCATGCCCATGGAAGAACCAATGCAAGCACAACAACGGGCACAGGCACCTCAGCCGCTGGCAAGAGTTGCCGCCCCCGCGCGCGCATCAGCTTCCATGTCGCCAGTCATGCCGCAGCCACAACAGTCTCGGCAGGGCGGACAATTTGCCGACATGCAACGCGCAGTCACACAACCGTTAGCTCCACCAACACCTCGCCCACCCGTCGCTCCCGCCGCCGTGGTACAGACAAAACCGAAAGAGATTCCGGCCGCCAAAGCCACTGTCAACTTCCAGGACATGCTTTTTGATATCGTGGCCGAAAATACCGGCTATCCCAAGGAAATGCTGGAACTTGATACCGAACTTGAAGCCGGCCTCGGCATCGATTCGATCAAACGCGTGGAAATCCTGTCGGCGCTGCAGGAAAAGGTGCCCGATCTTGAAGGACAAGACACCTCCAAAATGACGCAGTTGAAAACGCTAAGGGAAATTCTAGACTTCGTCGCCAAGGCACAATCCGGCCATATGGAGGTTGGTGTAGCCGACTCAAAAAAGTAGCCGGCCAAAGGGAGGCCTTCAACCTGCATCGCTACTGCGTGGAATTGGAAGAAGCCCCCCCTTTGGGAATCGCCCTCGCCGAGCTGTTTACAGGCAAAACGCTGTATGTCGTCCCTGACAACCGCGGTATCGCCCATGCCCTGGTTGAAAAGCTGGCTGCCGCCGGCATTTCGGCGCAGCTGGCGGCCACACCGCCGGCCGATGCCTCTTTGATACTATTTTTAGAGGGGTGCTCTCAATACACGGAACAGGATGCCGAAGCAAACTACATCGCGCTCAATGAGCGCTTCTTCTCCCTTGCCGCATCGCACGCTAGCGCCTTGTCAAAACCTGGCAACCTGTTTGTCTCTGTCCAGGATACCGGCGGCGCCTTCGGCTTGCAAAATCCCACCGAAAATAGAGCCTGGTCCGGCGGCCTGGCGGCCCTTGCCAAAACAGCCGCCCTGGAATGGCCCGAAGCTACCATCAAAGCCATCGATATCGACTGCCGCCGGGCGACAGCTGAAGAATGCGCCGACGCTATCTATTTGGAGCTGCTATGCGGCGGACTAGACACCCAAATTGCCATCGACACTAAAGGCCGGCGCCAGCGCGTCAGCGCCAAAGAAGAAACCGCCGGCCAAGCCTGCGACTTCCCTTTATCAAAAGGCGATGTGATCGTCGTCAGCGGCGGCGCAAGGGGCGTCACTGCCACCTGTTTGATCGAACTCAGCAAAAAGGTGCCGCTTAAAATCGCCATCCTGGCGCGCACGCCGCTGGCTGACGAGCTGGCAGAAACCAAAGAATGCCATACCGAGACCGAGATCAAGCAGGCGTTATATAAAAAGTCTGTCGCCGATGCCATAAAGCTTACCCCCAAAGACCTTAAAATCGCGGCCGACCGTGTTCTGGGTGGCAGAGAGGCCCGTCAAAACATCCAACTGCTGGAAAAAAACGGCAGCGAAGTCCTCTATTTTCCTATCGACATCCGTCAGTTAAACGCCGTCGAAGAGACGCTTAAGAAAGTCCGGACAAAATGGAAGAAAATCGACGGCGTCATCCACGCCGCCGGCGTGTTGGCTGACAAATATCTCAAAGACAAGTCGCTGGAGCAATTCCGCTCGGTCTTCGAAACCAAAGTGCTGGGCCTTAAAAACCTCTTGCAAGCCACACAGAAAGACTCCCTAAAAGTCTTGTGCTGCTTTTCTTCAATTGCAGCTTTTGTAGGCAATGTCGGGCAATGCGACTACGCCATGGCCAATGAGATCTGCAACCAGATCTGTGAAGAAGAGCAAAGGACGCGCAGCGACAGCTGCCGCGTGAAGAGCCTGCTGTGGGGTCCATGGGCCGGCGGCATGGCCGATACCGCTTTGCAGCAACACTTTGAAAAGATGGGCATCAAAGCCATCCCGCTGCAGGAAGGAGGAGAGGCCTTTGTTAAAGAGCTGGCGCAGAAGAGCCGCAGCGTTTCCATCATCTTAGGCGATGCCATCAACCGCTGGGTCGATGCGCTGCAAAGCCTGCAGCTTAAGAAAAATGGTGATGCAAAAAAACGCTTCATCATATGGATCCACCGCTCCACCTACCCTTTCCTCTATGACCACCGCATTCAAAATACTCCCGTTGTGCCGATGATGCTGCAACTGGTATGGAGCTGCGGCCTCGCCGAAGCCATAACTCAAGGGTATGAAACTGTCGGCTGCCACAATTTGCGGATTTTAAAAGGCTTGCTACTGCACAACTTTGACACTAGCGGCGATCTATTTTACCTTGAGGCCTCCCCCGTCCAACAGGGGCAAGATAGCCAACAATGGATTGACATTGCAATGACAGATGTAGAGGGGATTAAGCGATATTCGTGCTCTGTGGGAGTCGCCCCCAAAGACAGCGAGAGGCAGCCACCAGCTATCTCTCCGCTGATGGAACTTAAAAGCTATCCCTTCGAGGCTAAAGAAGCCTATGTGGATAAATCATTATTCCATGGACCGGCATTTCAAGTTTTAGAAAAGCTCGAGGGATATTCCGAACATGGCTCTTTAGCACTTCTTAATAAACATGTTCCACCAGGTCATACGCGCGATGCATGGCTCGCCCGAATTATGCAGCTTGATGCCACAGCACAGCTAAGTTTGTTATGCCACTGGCAAAATACAGGGCAATATATGCTGCCTATGCATTTTGAAGAAATAATAATGCATAACCGCCTGCCAATGAGTCGACCAGTTAAATGTTTGATTAAAATCTCATCACTAACTGCGACCAAGATGAAAGTCGATATGCATTTACTAGATATAAACCAGCAAGCTCTAACATCATTTATAAATGCCAACTTCATTACAACCCATACTAGTACACTCAACACTGAAAACATCCTTGAAGCCACATTGAGCGAGATCAATTCATGAAAAGTAAATTTGAGCCTATCGCCATCATCGGACAAGGCTGCGTGCTGCCGGAAGCCTTCTCACCGGAGCAGCTTTGGCATAACATTGCTGAAGGTCGCACAGCTATATCCGAGCCGACCGATGAAGAGTGGCGGGTGGATCTCAGCCGAGTGGTGACAAAAGAAAGAGGGCATTTTGAAAAGAACAAAACTTATTCCGCTCGGGGAGGTTTCATCAAAGGCTTTGCTGGACATTTCAACCCGGACGACTATCAGCTAGAGCCGGAATTTGTCAAGGAGCTTGATCCTTTGTTCCAATGGTCCCTCTATGCCGCTAAGCAAGCCCTGGCCGATGCCGGGCAGACTCAATTTCCGCTGCGCAAGCGTGCTGGGGTTATTCTAGGAAACCTTGGTTATCCCACAAGAGCGCTGATCAACATCCATGAAAATTTCTTCTTCAAGCGCTTATTCCCTGAACTTGCTTCTACCTCGACTGTCGCCTGTCCTGAAAATCTGATGATGACAGGCTTCCCGGCGATGCTGATTGCCAAGGCATTTGGCCTGGATGGCAATGATTCATTTTGCATCGAAACGGCCTGTGCCTCCAGTATTTATGCCATCAAAACGGCCTGCGATATGCTGCAGAATAAAGACGTCGACTTCATGTTGGCCGGCGGCATTAGTGGCAGCGACCCCCTCTTCATCAGCACAGGCTTTTCGGCCCTTAAGGCCATGAGCACAACTGGCGAAAGCCGCCCTTTCAACAAAGGAGCGAATGGCCTTGTCCCCGCCGAAGGGGCGGGCATAGTGGTACTCAAACGCCTGGCCGACGCCATCCGCGATGGGAATACCATTCTAGGTGTTATCAAAGGCATAGGCCTTTCCAATGATGGCGCCTCGACGGGCCTGCTTGTGCCTTCCGAAGATGGCCAGGTGAGTGCCATGCAGCAGGCCTTAACCAGCGCCGCGGTGGATGCCACAGATGTTTCCTATATCGAATGCCATGCCACCGGTGTCGCTATGGGCGATGCCACCGAATTGAGAGCCATTGCCAGAATTCTTCCCAAAGATAAAAAGATTCCGATAGGTTCGCTCAAAGCCAATCTCGGCCATCTCATCACGGCGGCGGGAGCTGCCGGTTTAATCAAAGTGTTGCAAGCATTCAAACATAACATGCTCCCTCCCACCCCTAACGCGGCGCCCTTCAATGCAGAACTTTCCAATTCGCCTTGTGAAGTGCTTGTAGATGCGTGCGCCTGGAAGGGTGAAGACACACCGCGTATCGTCTGCATCAACAACTTCGGCTTCGGCGGAAACAATGCCTGCATGATTGTTGAGGAATGGAACGAATCATCGCTGTCGACGCAGACAAAAAAAGTAACTCCTGCAAAATCCGCTAAAAAAGTTAAACCAAAAAATCCAGTCTTTGCCATTGTCGCGTTAGCAGTACAAACACAAAGCAGCGCCACTTTGGACGAATTTGCCAGGCAATGGCAGCTGCCTAATGAGAAAAGAAATCTTACCACAGAGCACAACGCGAAGACTTGCTTTTTAACAAGCCAACTGCCCGGCCCCCCCTCAGAAAACAACCAGACAGCCGCCGAACATCTGCTTTTCTATAAAGTCGCCTTAGATGCCATCCATCAGCTAACACCTCTTAATCATGACCGTTTGGGAATTTACGTCGGGGCGGATACATTAATTAAAGAGGCTTATTTTTATCTCAGCCTGCGCCTGCCTGATATGCTTAAAAATGCGCACTCTCATGCCAGCGCTGCAGAGTTTGACATGAAATTAAAGGACTACCTGCCATCGATCACATCCTCTCATGTGGTCGGTTATATGATGAATCAGGTAGCAAATCGCTTGAATAAAAAGCTCAACTGCACTAGTCCTGGCATCACGGTCATGGGGCAGGAACTTTCTGGTGACAGAGCCTTACAGCTAGCCTGCATGGCATTAACGAACCATGAAATCGATAACGCCCTAGTGGGGGCGGTGGATCTTGGCTGTAATCCCTTTACAGAGGAAATGGCCAGGCTTTTACCCGCTATCTATGAAAGTGAAAGAGGCGATGCGGCAGTGGCTTTCGTCATTAAACGCTTAGCAGACGCTGAAAAAGCCGGCGATCATATCATGGCCCTGCTCGAAAAAGGTGAAACAGACTCCAGCTATAATATCAGCAATAAAAAAGATGAATCGCCTATTGAAGGGATTTTCGGCGATCCCCATGCAGCCTCTGGCTTGCTACACCTGGCAGCAGCCTGCACGATGGTGCAGTCGCGCTGGTTTCGCGGTTCCCCTAAAGGGCGTGGAGAGCCCTTACTTCCCAAAGGGGATAGCTGCACCATCGGCGTGACAAACCACGCTGTTGGCGCTTCTGCGCAACATTGGATTGTCAAAACACCGCGTACCGCAAAATCGATCTCTTACATTAAGAAACCCATCATTCAGACTTTTTCTGGCAAAACTCTCGATCAGCTTAAAGCTAATCTCAAACATGGCCTCCAAAGTGTAGCCGATGATGAAAACTACCGGCTGGCTTGCATTGCCAAATCCGCCGCCGAGGGCGATCTCGTTCGACATAAAGCATGGGAAATGCTTAATGCATCCACCAAAGAGGGGTGGCTGAGCAAACAGATAGTCTTCCGGAAAGAGCCCGTCAAAGGGGATATGGCCTTTGTCTTTACCGGCGGGGCCAGCACTTATGTGGGGTTGGGAAGAGAGCTCTTACATGCCATCCCCGAGCTTATGACAGCATATGATGTCGATGATATTGAAAGCATGCGATGGGTTTATCATAGCGCCAGTCCTAAATTTTCATTGCCTACCTATCTGACTTTGGGATCCGCCTACCTGTCGCTTATGCACTCAACCTTGAGTCTTGCACATCTCAAGTTAAAGCCCCACGCTGCCATCGGCTTTTGCAGCGGCGAAACACACGCCCAATTCGCCATGGGAATTTGGAATGATTTAGATCAATTTTATGCCAACTTCGAACACAGCCCCATGTTTTCAAAGATACTGGCCGGAGAATTCCAAGCCGCCAAAGAGTTCTTTAAAACAGATGATGCCAATTGGGAAACCTGGATCATCTCTGCTCCTGTCGCACAGGTAGAGAAACTTCTACAGAATGAACCTCACGCCTATTTAGCCTACATCGTCTCTCCCAAGGAAACGACCATCATGGGGGATGGAGAGGCCTGTCGACGGATCGTCGCTGAAATCGGCGAGGACCACTGCAGACTGTCCGGCTATAATGCCATCCTGCATTGTCCTCCGGCTAACCTCGGCAAAAATCTATGGCAGAAGCTGCATACGCGCCCGTGCCGCCCGACCAATGTAAAAATCTATTCAAGCTATTTCGGCGGCACCTATGAGCCGACCACTGAAAATGTAGCCGAAGCCATTACTGGCCAGGCGATGCATACCATTGATTTTCCAAAACTCATCCAAAAAGCCTGGCATGATGGTGTGAGAATTTTTGTGGAACATGGGCCGCGCAATATCTTATGCAATGCTATTGCAGAGATTCTGGCAGACAAGCCGCATTTAGCCATACCGTTGGACAAGGCCTTAGTATCATCTGCCGATCAGGCAGCCATGGCGGCAGCTGAGCTGTGGTGTGCCGGGGTGTCTATCGACCTTACTCCATTTAAACTGCCACAAACCTCCTCTTCTAAGGAATTAGTGGCTAATGACAGTGCTGAACTGAGATTTACCTACCCATGGCATAAAACGCTTAAAGCTTTGCCTTCCATAGAAGTAGCCGCTGCCGCATGTGAGCAAAATGATCCGCCTGCATCACATCGCCATGTCGACGCACAAGACATGGTTGAAGCGCACAGCTTTGCATCTCAGCTTCCGATTGAATCCATAGAAAGGCCACTACAACGCATGATAGTTTCAAAAAGCCAGACCAAGAGTTACCTGGTCGAAAGGCAAATTCATTATCTTACTGAAGCCCATCGGCATTATATAGCCTCACAACAAGCCGGCAAAAAAGACTATGATCATTTGATGCAGCAAATGCAGCAATTACTGTTAGCCCCCTCAACAGGATCTGAACAGCTTGAAGCGCAAATGGAAGCACAAGCTGAATATATCTCTTTACAGAACCCGCCACAACCTGCTGAAGCCTATACACATGGATTGCTGAATCACTCATCTGTACCACCGATGTCCAGCGCAGCACCTTCATCACTTTATGCCTTATCAAGAGAACAGCTGGAAGTGCTGGCCTCCGGCAAAATTTCTTCCGTGCTGGGCCAGCTATTTGAAAAGCAGGACCACTTCGAAATCCAGGTGAGAATGCCGGAACCACCCCTGCTCTTGGCCGACAGGGTCACTGATTTCGCGGGCGACGCCGGCAGCATGCAGACCGGGACCATCTGGACCGAATCGGATGTGACAAAAGATCGCTGGTTCCTAAGCCAGGGAAGGATCCCTGCCGGAATTCTCATCGAATCGGGACAAGCCGATTTGCTACTCATCTCCTGGCTGGGAATCGATTTCCTTAATCAGGGGTTGCGCGCCTATCGCCTGCTCGGCTGCACCTCGACATTCTATGGCAGGCATCCACGGCCGGGAGATACGCTAAAATACGATATCCATGTGGACAGCCATGCCAATCTCGGCGGAAAGCGCCTGTTCTTTTTCCACTACGACTGCTATGTGAATGGTGAACTCACTGTTTCCGTTAGAAACGGACAGGCTGGATTCTTTACAAAACAGGAGCTTCAAGAATCCGATGGTGTCATCTGGAATCCTGCCACTGCCGCATACACCTTGAACACAGCCTCAACCAGCTTTCCACAGATGACAACGAAGCGCGCCTTTTCCAAACAAGACATGTTAGCCTATTCGACAGGCTCCTTGATGTCTTGCTTCGGGCCGGAATTCGATACCGCCCTCACCCATACACGGTCGCCGCACAGTCCGGCCGGCCTGCAGCATCTGATCGATGAAGTCACCCTCTTTGATCCTAATGGCGGCCCCGCCAAGCGCGGCTATCTAAAGGCCAGGATGGAGTTGCATCCCGGCAGGTGGTTTTACCAAGGACACTTCAAAAACGACCCCTGCATGCCCGGCACGCTGATGGTCCAGGCCTGCGGTGATATCATGGGTTTCTACATGAACGCCTTAGGCATGACGCTTGATAAGGACGGCTGGGTATTTGAAATTGTCCCAGAATCCCCCTATACCTTTGAATGCCGTGGACAAGCCATCCCCTCCTCCAAAGAGTTGATCTATGAACTCTATATCGATGAGATCATCCAGGATCCCTACCCAACGATTTTTGCACATGTAATGGGCACCGTGGATGGCCACCCCTCTTTCCTATGCGAACGCCTCGGCATCAGGCTGATGCCCGACTGGCCGATCACTTCGCTTCCGGTTCCTCAAGAGGATTCGACTACATCTCTTGCCGCCAGCATCGGATCGCTGCCTTTAGATTACACCTCGATACTCAACTGCAGTCTTGGCAGGGCTGCCAAGGCCATGGGGCCAAATTTTGCCATGTACGATGATGTCATCCCGACGTTACACCTGCCAGGACCGCCATATCTTTGCATGAGCTATATTTCAGCACTCAAAGCTACGCCACAGGTAGAGAAAGCCGGCAGTACAGTCACGGCCGTTTATGACCTTGCGCAAAACCACTGGTGCTTTGCCGAAAACGGCAGCCCGACAGTGCCTTTGTGCATGCTGACGGAAATCGCACTGCAAC
>CAWHMU010000014.1:0-31660 GCA_963830365.1 uncultured Chlamydiae bacterium | reverse complement strand
CCAATTGTTGCTCATTGTAGTCTCCACTTCTATTAACCGGTTTTTAAGGCAAATTTATTGCGTTATGCTGGATTGCTGCAGTCAAGTGCGTGAAAATTGCTGAACTACTTGCTTTTGAAAATTAAAGATGATGATAAAAATGGGCTGTAGGTAGATTGGGGGCGGTTGGACTCGAACCAACGGAGACCGGAGTCGAGGGATTTACAGTCGTACGTTCTACTAAAATTCACCATTACCCACAATCTCTACAACAAAAGTATCAATGCTTTATGGAACGAACGCTTGTTGTAGAAAATGCTAATTATTGTGATAAGATGCAGGCAATCATCCCACTATCATCCCATGGGATATTCAGCCTCCCATGGGGCTCTGAAAAAGGACATTCCCCTCACAAAGACCACAGCAAAGCACATAACATAGCAATGTTGCGATTAAATGTTTACCTGAATGAATTTCTTGTCGAAGATTGCTCCGCACGAACCCATGATACTACAGTCGCAGATTGTGGGAAATCCCCACTTGTGGTAAAATGAAGATATCAGGAGGTACAAAGTATTATGAGAAAACAAAAAGCGACAGTCAGCATGGACGACAAGCAACGCATTTGCTTGACGCGAGTGTTGTCCAAGGATGAACGGGAGAATTTCAATTCTTTTCGCATGTATCGTGAAGAAGGCAAAATCATATTGGAGCCGGTTGCCGAAGTGCCGGAAAAAGATCATTGGATCTACAAAGATCGAAAAGCACTGGCTTCGCTTATGAAAGGCATCAAAGATGCTGAAGAAGGGCGTCTGCATGATTTAGGATCGTTTGCCAAATATGCCGAAGACGATGAGGACTAACCGGAATGCATTTCAAATTACAATTCTCCGAAGCAGCTAAGCAGAAAATCATTGAATTAGAGCGCGACAAGTCAAAAAAAGGGCTGCTGAAACAGCTTAGGAAGGTTCTTGGATTCATGGAAACGAACTTGAAATACCCTTCGTGGAATGGGGTCATGGAATGGGGTCAGGCTTGGCATTTGGGGATTTGATACTTAGTATATTGATTACAAAGCACTTGGAAAATTGCATTTTTAACCCGAATGGGTTCAGGCTTGCGATTTGCGATTTGGCAGGAAGCCTAATCACAAATCACAAGCCAGACCCCATTCTCGAGTCCAACTTTTAGAGGAATATTGGTTGAAAAGGTGTCAGACTTAATCCTGATCATTGAGCTCGCTTTTTGCAGTCAAGTGCGTAAAATTTGCGTAAATATCCCATAAATGTCCCAAGGTTGCTTTTGTTCGATTTATACATGGGAATTTTTGGTGAGAGGCGGAGCTTGTATGCGTGAGTCCAGAGGGCTTTCAGCCCTTTGGCGGGAATTTTTAAGGGGCGGAGCCTCTTAAATGATTGGGGTCAGGCTTGGCATTTGGGGATTTGATGCTTAGTATGTTGATTACAAAGCACTTGGAAAATTGCATTTTTAACCCGAATGGGTTCAGGCTTGCGATTTGCGATTTGGCAGGAAGCCTAATCACAAATCACAAGCCAGACCCCATTCTCGAGTCCAACTTTTAGAGGAAAATTGGTTGAAAAGGTGTCAGACTTAATCCTGATCATTGAGCTCGCTTTTTGCAGTCAAGTGCGTAAAATTTGCGTAAATATCCCATAAATGTCCCAAGGTTGCTTTTGTTCGATTTATACATGGGAATTTTTAGTGAGAGGCGGAGCTTGGTGAGCGGGAGTCCAGAGGGCTTTCAGCCCTTTGGCGGGGATTTTTAAGGGGCGGAGCCTCTTAAATGGGGGCGGTTGGACTCGAACCAACGGAGACCGGAGTCGAGGGATTTACAGTCCCTTGCAATTGCCACTATGCGACACCCCCATAGGAGAGAAAATGTGCTGGCAGTAGGAATTGAACCCACAACCGTCCGATTACAAGTCGGGTGCTCTACCAATTGAGCTATGCCAGCGCAGAAAACGGGATAAGCGTTGTTTATAGCAAAGAGGTGTTTTTTTGCACAAGCAAATTTGCAAAATAATGTAAATACAGCTTCATAAAGCATTGTGGAGGCTGTAATAAAAAGCGGCAATGGTTGATGATCTATGACAACCTGCGCCTTAATGATTAATATACAAGATGTTATGATGTTAAACAAGGCTGAATGGCCACTTGTCATTTAAAGCCTTATTTGAAAGATGGAGAAGCTGGTAAAAAAGCGGGTGTGTGGGTAAAATAGCTGGATTAAAGTAACACCGTAGGATTGATAAGGATGTCAACAACAGCTAACACACAGCCATTCCAGCAACAACACACTCTCAACCTAGCTTCGGCCTGGCTCTCCCCTACATATTGGAAAAAAGAGCAAGTGCGCCTCCATCTTAATGTGCAGACACGCGAAATCGAAATCCGAACAGTGGCCCGCCATGCCTTAATACATCTGGTGGCAGGTATCTTTGGAAACGATTGGGGCACAGCTATCACATCCCACTGCAAACATACTTTAAGAACACTTCCCAATAAGCAACAAATCAAGACGATACTAAGCGGTGGAAAGAACGCTTGTGCCGCTATCTTGCAAAACCTGATGGACGGCATGGCAGTTAGCGGCCAAAAGACTTTTAAGAACATGCTTTCAGAGCCTTCCAGCGGTGAAAATCCACAGATGGACCCCCGCGACACCATTACCAGTCTGCCGGCGGAAATTCCGGCAGAACAGCCTGCCGCGCGCATAGGGCGGGAGGATGCCGCCCAGCCAACCGCCCAGGCTGGGGCTGCCATTGAGGTGTTGGATAAACTTGAGCCGACGCCAGATATGGTCCAGCTTAGTCCCCAAGAGGCTCTCTATAAAAAGATGATGGACACGCTTAGGGCAGATATTTGGCAAAACGATAGAGACAACGACATCAAGAACATTGCAGAACTCTGGGAAACCATTGTCGGGCCTGCCACAGGCAAAGCTATTAAGCTGTGGGAAGAGGTTAAGAGCCATAAACCGTCAAAAACCTATCGCGTAGAGCTGGTTAAAGAAATCGCGGGTACTGTGATGGTGGTTGGCCAGGTTTTGCTTAAAAAAGAGGTTATTGTCTGCCTGCGTGAAAATGCACATGAGAAAATCATTGAATTTCCAGATCCTACTAAGACGATTATTGGGAAGTTTTTGTGGACCAACTACCCCATAAGAAGTATTGTCTTTCATAATCAATCCGTGACGGTACATACCGGTAAAGATAAGATGACTTTCTCTATCAAAGGATGCAGGGATCTTTTTGCCAGCGTGAAATGGCCAAAAAAATAAGCTTGGCCATCACTCCCCTGTCTACCTTGCCTCACTCCTAATATTCAGCTATTTGAACACTTCGCGCTTTAAACTTTTAAAAATAAATACAAAACAGATTATAATATAGACATGCACACTGTTGATTATAACGCTTACTAATCGATGAGGTTTGTATGCCGCCAGAATCAGTTTCACCAAATAGCGTCAAACCAGTCGACGCGATAAGCCCCATCCAGCCGGTTGAGAATAAAGCGCAGCAGGCAGAAGCAAAAATAATGACTCCAGAGGGTAACCTCCTGAGCGTATCTCCTGCTATGCTGACGCCTTCTGAATCTGCCAAGAAAGCCGGTGCGGCCTTTGCATCCGTCTCTTTCCCCGCCACCACGCCTACCAAAGCACTAGAGACAACCTATGAAACTTTGCGCACATTGGAATTGCAAATTGCTAACAGCGAATGGGTTATCACAAGCGCCGTGGCAGCGTTTCCAAATGCTACCGATGCGGCCATCCAGCGTGAATTCAGCGGAAAGCTAAAAATTAGTGAAAAAGCGGCCACGGTGGTGATTTCAGAGCTAGACGGTTTGAAGAAGACTGTATTTGACAATGTGCAACTTCAGCCGTTGGTAAAAGCTAAACTGATGGCAAGTATCGAGAATTTTAAACAACAGGGCCATGTATTGCAGCAAAGATGCGCGCTTGCGCTTGACATCCCCAATGGCATTAATGCCTTAGCAGCTGTATACCAGGGAAACCAAGATGAAACGCTAAAAGCGTTTAAAGAGGTATTTTCAAATGACCCTGGTTTAAAAAAAGACTGTGCGCTGGAGGTGTTAAATCGTATCGATCAAGACAAAGATGTGAAAGATATTATTCAGCTTGAATTATCCAAACACAACATTATAAAACCAGACGTTAATGAAAAAAAAATCGAAGGTTTTATAAAAGAGTTTACCAACGACTCGAAATTAAAAATTAACATCGATAAAGACACCATCAATCATGCTTTTAATGCCGCTTTTAAGAAGACTTTTCCTCTAGCTAGTCCAACAGTCGCAGACTATACAGATGACGATTTGACTAAGCTTGGCCAAGCGATCGCCAAGAAAGTAGGCCACAGAATCGAAGAACGGATAGACATACGCTCAACCTCCATTGCCAATCTAAGAAGAAAAAATGCTGATGCCGGCACGGTGGCGGCTTTTGAAAAAATCATTGCACAACAACCTGGCAGCACCCAAATCATCTCTACCTATGATGAATTGACCATCGTAAAAAATCATCTTGTTAAAGCAACGGAAACCTGCCTCGAAGCCTTAAAGCTAACAAGAGGCAATCCGGCTCTAAGCAAGCAAAAAGCCATCTTTGATGCCAAATACGGATCCCTCGCCCAAGCAAGTCGTGAAGTTGAGCGCCAGAAAGAGCAGCTCTTTGGGCAGGAGCTTGAAAAACAAGGGATGCCAATTAAGAATTTATTCGGCCGAATTCAACGACTAGTGGGCAGGGATTATGCCCTGTCATCAGACTGGAAGTTCGCATTACTATCAACCTGTCAAATAAATACTAAAGATTTTGATGGAATGAAAGCTCTGCAGAATTTTTTAAAAGAAGCCGAAAAGGTAAAACTTAACAAGCTCGAACAAATCAAAGAGGGCAAACCGCTAACGGTCGGAAAGACTATAGGGGATCTGTTTTTCTCTTCTTTAATAACTCCGATTTCCAGCTTAAGCTCAAGCCTCAACGAAGCCCAGGATATACCACAAGAGTTTGTGGATAAAAGAATTGCCGAACTTGATCATGCGCGGGCGCGTCTAAACGAATCTCAAATGTTTTTCATGGCAAAAACTGGCGATTTTATCAATACCCAGAGTATCACCGATGCGATAACCACGGCGCCGGGCCTTAAAGCCGATGCGACAACAAAGTTGGCAGGTGATGAGGCCAAAGATTCTAAAGAAAAAGGGCGGAGCAGTAGAGAAATTGCAAATCTGGCCGCGCAAGAGCTAAGAAGCGAACACCTCATTGGAGATGAACAAAAATATTCTAAAAGCAAGTACATGCCCTGGGAAGGATATAATCTGTGGAGACATAATGATTGGAAGGTTTCGGAGCCAGGCAGTCCTTTAAAAATCGAATGGATTGGTGACTTCGCATATAAAAAAAACGATGGCTCTTTCTCAGAAGTTCGCAAAAGAGCCACCTTCGATCTCACCAAACTTGGTAATTTTCCTCCGGATGCCGAAAGAGAAATGAGGGCGCTGGCGGCATCATTTGCCAGTCAGTGGGCGGCAGCCCCAAAGGGTGGCGACACCCGCACCGCTTTGGAACATAAAGATACTCCCGGATTTCAAATTCCCAAAGACTATCAACCTTTGTTTTCTCATCTGAAAGATGAGAATTCAAAAGCTGCCGCATATAAAGAGCTTATAGCAGCTGCAGACAGATTCGCTAATGAAGTGGAAAGTGGAGTTTATGCGGCATTTATGGAAGAAACACCATCTTCTCGGTTGCAGCAAAGCATTGAACGTTCTGTACTGCCCAGCTTGACGGAACTAAAAAAAATCTCCAGATATGAGTCTTTGCGTACATCCTCGCTGGCAGGTCGCATCAATGCAAGTCAATCTCTGCCAGCACGGATTAAATCCTTAATTAGATTTATATGGAACTTCTTCACGGTTTCAACCAGGGTGATCGATAAATATGCCGAAGCCGTCGCCCTGGTAGAAAATAAAATTGCCACTGAAAACAAGCTTGCAAAGTCTAGCAATAAAAAACAAGAATCCCTCAGCATAGAAGAAAAGCGCGAGTTTCTTGACTGGCTGGCCCTCTATGAACAAACGGTTCAATTAAAAAACGATTCAAAGACTAATGATTCAAAGTATGGGGATAATGAACCTAATGATCTTCAAGCTAAATCACAAAAATTAAACACCCTGGATAAAAAATCTGCCTTCTATACTTATAGCCAGATCCTGCTAGAACAAGAAGGCCTGAACCATGTTAAAGCTCAGCCAGAAGAGGTGCTTGTAGAGTCCGCAGGCGAAAACAAAGCCTCAATTCCTGAAGAGCCCTCGCCAGAACCAAAGGACGCAGAAAGACCGCCACCAGCTGCCGAAAATCAAACCATCATACCAAATACAAGTAAAACGGTAAAATTTAGATGGCACGCTGGGTCTGCCCCCTCATTATCGAAGGCAGCTCAGCCACAGGCTACTGCGGCTGGAACAATGGATGCAGCCACCGCCATCTCCAAGGAAGAGGATTTAGATTTAACAGAGTCCAAATTGGCAGCGGCAGCACAAGAAAGGAAGCCTGCAGTTACCGGCACTGCCATTACTCAGGTTACTATCCCAACAGCCACTCATTCCCCTCTTCCACCCATAATTGAAATGGGGATGAATATTTCGAAATGATATTTGGCCGAGTAAAGCAACCGATTCTGTTCAAGAAATTGCAAAAAACCTGAAAGAAAGTGATCAATTAGCTGAGATTTGGGAGACAATTATAAAGGGTGCTACGGCAGATGGTACTGGCAATGCCGTAAAGAGTTGGAAAGAGGTTACGAATAGTGGTCTGCCAGGAAAAACATACCTACTTGAACTTGAAAGAGAAATTGCCGGTAATCTAGAGGTGGAAATAGCTATTATAACTGCAAATGTCGGCGTTTCGATTAAAAAAAACGTCCTGCTAAATTTTATATATAACAGTGATGAGAAAGCCGGGCCGATTGGAAAAACCATTAATTTTCCCAAGCCAGAAATGGCTATTGTAGGAAAGTACATTTGGAGTTACCCAATAAGCAGTATTACTATAAAAGATGAAAATCTTATTGTTCGTTCAGGAAAGAGGCAGATGCCGTATACTTTTGAAGAATGCAAGGATTTCTGGGAAGGAGTCACGTGGCCTAAGAAATAAAGGTTCATCCGACAAATGCGTACCTACTCACAGTAAAATCAATTTAAGGCCACCTGAAATCACAAATAAATAACGTTCAGAGAGATAGAAATGTAATATATAAATAAGGGTATCACGTAAACTAATAAAAGCCTCGCTAGAGGCGAAAGCATGTAGCCATAGGTGTCAACCTATGGAGTGGAAATATAGAATAACGAGAGCCGTGAATACGGCGACAGCCTTACCAAAAGAAGCAGATTCCGATATAATTACGTTTAAGAGTAAAACATTCCTAGTATTTGTTGTCGCCGTATTCACGGCTTCTATCGAATCAATTGCCCACCACACGCTGACGCATGTGGCTACATGCTTCCGCCTCTAGCGAGGCTGTAAAAATGTTCTCATGGCTTGTGCCCCATCTCTTAATATGGCAGTGCCAACTCAAATCCTTCCTTCACAGTATCGAACGCGCAATTTGCCATTATGTAAGATTTATTTAACATCCTCCATTAGTTTACATATGGGGAGGTACGCGATTGTGCGATGAACCGAAAGCAGCAAACTAAAACTTTTTATCAACAACTCTCAACCGTTTAAATTTCCTTAAATAAAACATTTATTACATATGGATATAATCAACTATCATGGTGTAGAATATTAGCCTCTATGGGAGGCTTCATGTCTATTAATTCATCTTTTGATCCAAATCAGTCCTCACAGACCTCACTCTTATCGGCTGGCCAACCCATTGTTCCTACCCCCACCCCTAAAGGGTTAGTATCTAAAGTGTTAGTAATAGAGGATACGGTTGAGGCTTCGGCAATCAGTGCGCTTGCCGGAATTCAGCTAGCGCACCATAACAGCTTTGCCAACCGGCACGACGTGCAGGAACCTGCCGGCACGGCCCCTGAAATTGAGAAAATAGAGCGCGTGTCTCAATCGATATTATCGCCTCCGATATTATCGGCTCCGATTTTAGCGCCTTGCCATACGACGCCTCCCCGCAGCAGAGCTTCATCAACAGAGGTTGAAGAGGAGAAAAGCCTGCTTTCCTCAGAAGAGAAGGGTGGCGTTTATAAGCTCACACAGAACCTTTCGTCCGTGCCTTGTGGCCAAATCGATTGCCCTTCGCCGCTTGAGATTATCAGCCGGCTGTATCAGTCGGCTAAGACTCCCCAAGAAAGACAAGCATGCCTTCGATACGCCATCTCTCATCAACAAGGTAACGCTCCGTTCACCACACGGGAAAATGAGCAATTAGGTTATCCCAACCCGCTTTGGGCGCCCCAAGACAAACCTGGCTATATCCGCACTGAACACCATCGTCTATTCGATGTCATTAAACCTTGGGTTAGCCTGCATCTAGGTCCATTCTTTGAACGCTCGTATGCCGCCACGGAAGTGACAAACCCAAAATACAACAAGAAATCCATGGCAGAAAAGAAAGCATATTGGCTGGATAAGGTCTTAGATTACGCAAAGTTGACTTCTGGGCAAGTAACGTCTGTTTTAGATACATTTTATCCAAAGAAAACATTCAAGGCTGTGTGCATCACCCCGGCAGACCTCGCCAAGAGCATTGAGCAGATTCTGGAGGAGAAGAATATTTTAAGGGCTAATGCAGCTTTAAAAGAGGTGCGTAAGCTTAAAAGTGAAATCCCGATTTTCGTCTTCATGCTGCAAATTCCAGGGAACGATTGCGTGCTGGCTTGGGGGGCTGAGTGGAAGGTGCGCGATCCGGAATCGAAGGATACCGCACTGCTGTGTTCAAATTTGGCCAAATACTTCGATCCTAGTGTTTTTTCGCTGCTTAACGAAACGGGCTCTATTCCTGATCGGCTGGCCATCAACAACTTCCTCACAACGCATGCAGAACCTTTGCTGGTCGACCGCCTGATCGACAATGCCGATAGTTCTTCTTCTAATGAGCAGACGCAGGCCGACTGGGAGCGCCAGATAGCAGAGATTGCAAATTACACCTTCAAAGATGACCCGGGTTCCGAACTCTATCGGGATGCGATTCTCAAATGGGATGCTTGCTTTTTCCAAAAACACCAGGCGGCCTTTGCTTATCCGCTTTTGTGTTCCCAGGTCGGCCCCTGGATTTCCCCATCAGCCGGCGTGGTGCAGTGGGCAAAGGCCTACCAGAACATCTGCGAGATCGTGATGTTCTCGTTAGACTATTTGGAAAAGCCTAGCAATGAAGAGTCCAAGCTCGAGTCAAAGGACGAAAATCTGCACGTCAATGCTATTGGCGCTGCCGAAATGTCGGCTTTCAAAGCCAGCCTGCTGCGCATCCTCGATAGTTCAGGGTATCTTTCCAAACTGCATACTGACGTCGGCCTGTTTCCCTATGCTATGGGAGCCAGTTTCTTCGTCTTAGACCATCTTCTAAAGCGCCCTGAATTTGCCGCCTCGGCAGACATCGCCTGCATCAGTCAAAGCTATTTTGAAACCCAGTCCCTGCTGGATACATTTGTTGCCGCCAAGGGCGACTATTTTGTCCTCCAGAAAAAATCCTTGCTGGACGATATCGAAGGCATCCCTGACATCTTGGTGGCCGACATCCATACCAATAATGCCAGAGGAGCCGAACTTTACCAAAATGATGTCGCTGAATGGGTTGGGGAACGTCTTAATAAAAACCCATTGAGAAAGATGGCCCTTGTGCTCGACATCACCCTAAACTATTGGTCTGACGATGTCATACAGAATTTACTTAAAGTACTAAGCGTCTACATCAAAGCAGGCCGTCTTGAAATCTTCATGGTGCAGAGCCTGGCAAAACTTGTCCAATTCGGCGCTGACAACTACTCTGGTGGGCTTTGCATTTATTCTGGAAATTCTAAAGCGCCACATCCTACATTTCCGCTGCCGATCGCGAAGAAAGTCTCTTTTTTCAATCTGCTGGCTGAAAACTTTTCAAAACTCAATGCCACCTATTTTCAGTGCATCAGAGCAAATACGACGTGGATGTACGACAAGCTAAAGAGTCGCTTTTCAGAAATCAAACACCAATGCGATTCAGGCAGCATCGCGGCAGGAGAAAAACAGAAGGTTAACAAGGACTTTCGCGCTGCCGATATCACATTGAATACCGACGAAGACACCGTCTATGTCGCCATCAATTTCAGACCCCTGCTGGGCATGTTGGCTCTCGATCCGAAAAAAGGCGAAAAAATGGTCGCCACCCTTCGAGAATTGATTTTAGAGCTGGCCCGCGCGCGCGGCCTGCCGTTGACCGGTAGGCAGAGTTTTGGCTTTTCCCTCTCCAATATGAGCAACGTGTTGGATTCGATTCGCTTTTCGATTGGTGTAGAGACGGAGGCTGTATTTGAGCGCTATGTAGATCTCATTGGCGAGGTTGTCGACTTACTGTCTGCATATGCGGCAAAATCATCGAAGTTTGATATCAATGCCTTTATCGACAACATCAGGACGGCGTTTAATGTCGTTGAACGAGGGGGATCGCTGGATCCAATATCTGTTGGACCTATTCATTATGAAGATCGGGCCAATACCGACGAGATGACGGCGCAAATTGGCTTTATTGAAGGAGATTTATCAGTAAAGATTTTAGAAAACGGGCAATCGCTTGGCTATCTTGCGCAGGATAGTCGCAGCTTGGGGGATATGCAATCAGCCCATGCCGAGTCCAGCTCCAATCTGTTCAAACTCTGCTTCCACCTTCTCTCCTTTAAATCGACCTACCTATATAGTCCATATTATGGCCCATCTGAGATCCAAGGGGTCTTCGATATGCGCTATCAGTTTCATAAAAGCTTCCTGGCTAACATGATCGATCTGGATAGTTCATGTGACGAAAGCGACAGCGATATGCAGGCGCCGCTGTCGATCCAGTTTTATCCGTTCAAAGTTAATGTACATGGAAAAGCCTTCCCTTCAGATAAGATTGTGGTGAGGATCCCCTCTGCCTTCGGCAGGCGTCCTGTCAAGATTGACAGGCTGGATGTGCAAAGGCGCCATGACATATGGACTAAATGCGTCACGCATGATTGCCAAACTGAAAATCATGAAAAAGATACTATCCTGCTGACATTCGGCCAAAAAAAGCCCAGCTTGGATTATCAAACGGAGATCTTGAAGCAAAAAGACCTCGCCAATGTTATCAAGTTTTTAAATGGTTTGGATTTCGAAAATCTGCCATATCCCCATGACTATGCCTGGGGGGAAGAAAAACCATTGGAGCGCATCCATCGGCTGTTAAACTCTTTAGGCGGGAGTATCGTCTATAAGCTAGATGCACGCCTGGTAACAATGATCCAATCGATCCCATCCGAATTCTGCCGAGGGGCATTGATCGGCGGTATGCTCACTTGCTTAATCGATGGACCATTCAGACCAATCAGTCCTAAGGTTGCGGAATTTATCGCTAAAAGATTTTTGCCCCGGTGCAATATTGATGATGATGATTTGAATCAGTGGATCGTTAAATTCGATAAACACCTTAGCAGCAATCCCGCCAAGATTGCCGAAGTTTATGCGCATGCCATCCCCTTTCTCCCACGGATCATGAAAGAATATAGCACGCCATCCTCTTTATATAGCACCTATGAATCAAGTCATTTGCGCCACATGGCTGATATGCTGGAACCATACCTGCCGGAACTAAAAGCCCATATGCTCGGCCTGGAGTCGAAAATTGAAATAGGCATGCTAGCCTATATAGAGGAGCTAAAGATTGGGAATGAAATAAATATTTTAGGTATGCATGAAGATACTGTAAAGAATCTAACCGGCATTTTGGCTGAAAATTGCGTAGCGGACGCGACCGAAGAGAAAGAAATGAATATTCAATACATTGATAGTAGTATTGCACGGAAAATACAGAGCTATTTATACATAGATTTCAACGACAGGCTAAATATTTACCTCAGGCTGCTGGCCAAATACCCACTGACAGCTGCGACCAAAGCTGCCTTATTTAGTGCCCTTAAAACCATCCCTGAAAGCTTGCGCAATGACTGGGTAAGCTGCCCCGGATTTTGGTATAGCCCGATAGATCATGAGGAGATGTCTCTGGTTGGTAACATTGATGTTGAAACATTTTCCGAAGAACACCAACAAGCCATCACTGAATTCCTTATAAAGACTGGATGCAAGCAGAACCTGCTTGACTGTCTCGCCAAAAAACCTTCCTATACGATCTCCCAGGCTATCCGCTGGGCGATCATCACGCAGGACCGAGACATATTTCTGCAGGCGGGCAAAGTCTGCCAACAAATCCTCGATGCGCAGCAGCGCGGAACTAAAGAAGCTAAGGAAAAAATATTGAAGCAGCATGGGGATTTGGCATGCTTCAGATACCATCTGGATGAGGCCAACCCCATTCAAAATCAGGTATTGGGGATATTAGATCAAATTTTCTATGATGACTTAGCCAAGCATGCCGCAGCGCTGGAAGGGAAAAATTCGAGGCGGTCTTCACTAAATCCTCCCTCAGGAATATCAGGAGAAGATGAGTCGGCGGCGGCGGCCGCACTTGAGAAAGCAGCTCTTGAGAAAGCAGCTCTGGAAAAGGCTGCGCGAGAAAAGGCCGCACTGGATGTGGAAATAAACGGAAACGCGCTGAATCAGAAAAACAATTCTGCATACTGGTATAAAGGCACCGACATCTATAGCATCTTGCAGTCCGCTACCCTGCAGAAGCAGCTCCATGACTTCAATTCCTTGGGATCAATGACATTGGCAGAGTTGGCCCCAAAGATGGATGAGATCATTGCCTCTCTTAAACATAAGCCTGCGTTATGCATCTATAACCGAGGAAGTTTGCACTGGGCGGCCTTTTGCCTCCTATTGCAAACCGACGGCACCATCGAAGCCCTATACAAAGATTCTTTGGGAGCCTCCGAACCGGCGCTGGAACAGCTTATGCAGAAAAAAAATCGCAATATCCGCTTTAGCGCCCATCCGGGCAGCGAACAGAGCGGCGACGGCGCAAGCTGCGGGATCATGGCCATCCAAAACGCGCGCATCCTCGCCGAGCAGCTGGCAGGGGCAAAGCGTGCTGATTTCATGGCGAATTTCGCGAATTTCGGCGCGTTTTGCACCTTGAAACAGGCCGCTTCGTTCCGCAAAAAGGTGTTTCCCGCATTCTATACGGACGGCTGTCAAAGAATGGCCGATGAGGAGGCCAAGAAGACTCGACAGACCCGCCATATCAGAGACGTATTGCATACTGAAATTCAAGACCTGACCACGCGACTGCAGCAGCACTGCCGGATGACGGTGAAAGCCATAAAGGCAGATGAGAAAATGGACTAAGCCAAAGAGAAAAATGCAATAGCTGTGGACGTCGGCATCGACCTGAGTCCGTCAAACGGCACGTATTCCTATCACTTCAGGGTGGGCGCCAGCTCCGATGTTCCTATGCAGACCTTGAAGGCCATTATAGACAAAGAATTTAGCGAAGGCAGCGATTATGAAATCTCAGCCGGCATGATTAAAATCTTCCAGAGTAAAGCCGGCAAGCCTGCTGAAGAGAAAAAAGACTGAAGCGCCAATTTGGAGCCCCACGCTCATATCAGCAAATAAACCTACGCAGCGCTTTGAAAGTGGGCAACGCCGGTTGCGCTTTTCCTGCAAACTACCGAGCAAAAAAACATTTCAATATGATTACTCGGGAGTGCAACGACTCGTCGCGCTTTACGGATGGGAAAAACAAGCGGTGTGTGGGCCTTTAAGAGCTATGAATGGAACAGAAAAGTTGCCAGCAGCAGGTCGCTGAGCTGTACATTCGTAGTCGTTTCATGTCCTACTGGTTTTCAATATCGTCAAAACATTTTCGCATGTGTTTATCCTGACCATCCTAAAATCCTGTTATTTCTGCTATTTTTCTTATGAGAATACCGTTGGACGATTTGTCATTTTTTTTGGTTCATCCGACAAATGCGTACCTACTTACAGTAAAATCAATTTAAGGCTACCCTGAAATCACAAATAAATAACGCTTAGAGAGAAAGGTAATATATAAATAAGAGTATAACGTAAACTAATAAAAGCCTCGCTAGAGGCGAAAGCATGTAGCCATAGGTGTCAACCTATGGAGTGGAAATATAGAATAACGAGAGCCGTGAATACGGCGACAGCATTACCAAAAGAAGCAGTTTCCGATATAATTGCGTTTAAGAGTAAAACATTTCGAGTATTTGCTGTCGCCGTATTCACGGCTTCTATCGAATCAATTGCCCACCACACGCTTACGCATGTGGCTACATGCTTCCGCCTCTAGCGAGGCTGCTAAACAGCGACTTTGTCACCTAACATGAGCCTAGGTCCTCATTTGTCGGATGAACCATTTTTTTTATGACACAACCCTGGCGTTACGCTCGAAAAACCGCGGCGAAGCATTCTTTCAGTTCTGAGACGATGCGTTTGAAGGAAACAAACGCATCGTGTGGAGTTATTCGCTCTCGAACTGGCAGCCTTCGGCCATCAGGTTGTCGATATAGGTGAGGTCGTAGGTCGTCTTCAAGAAGTTTTCATCCTCTAACATATAGCGGTGGAAAGGAATGGTGGATTTGACGCCGCCGATATGGAATTCGCGCAGGGCGCGTTTGCCAATAGCGATGGCTTCTGCACGATCGTGCCCCTTGACGATAAGCTTGGCGATCATCGAGTCGTAGTTTGGCGGGATATTGTAGCCCGAATAGCAGGCGCTATCCACGCGCACGTGTGGGCCTCCTGGAGGCAGATAATACTCCAGGCGTCCGGGTGACGGCGCAAAGTTCTGGGCCGGATTTTCGGCATTGATGCGGAACTGGATGACATGCCCGGTAAACTGGACAGACTTCTGGTCGTATTGCAGCTTGTGGCCCATGGCGATGCGCAGCTGTTCGCGCACCAGATCGATGCCTGTTAATTCCTCTGTCACGGTGTGTTCGACTTGGATGCGGGTATTCACTTCCATGAAATAGAAATTCTGGTCTTTATCCAACAGAAATTCGACGGTGCCGGCAGAATAATATTTAGCCTTCTTCACGACATTCACCGCGGCCTGGCCGATCTTTTGGCGCAGTTTCTCCGGTAGAACGGGGCTGGGAGCTTCTTCGATCAGTTTCTGGCGCCGCCGTTGGATGGTGCAGTCGCGCTCGCCGAGGTGGATGTAGTTGCCGTGCTTATCCCCCAATACCTGCACTTCGATATGGCGGGGATTCATGATCATTTTTTCCAAGTAGACATCGGGATTGCCAAAGCTGGCTTCAGCTTCGGTACGGGCGGCAACGAACAATTTGGCAAAGTCATGCTCATCTTGGGCGATGCGGATGCCTTTACCGCCGCCGCCAGCGACGGCTTTGATGAAAATCGGAAAACCCAAACGCTTGGCCTCTTGCAACCCCTCGGCAAGGTCGACGACGATACCTTCAGAACCCGGAATCACCGGACAGCCCGAGCTTTTGGCGGTGGCTTTGGCTTTGGACTTGTCGCCGAGCAGGGTGATGGCTGTCGGCGATGGACCGATGAAATTCAAGCCGCAGCTTTCGCAGATGGAGGCGAAATTGGCGCTTTCGCTCAAAAAACCATACCCCGGATGGATAGCATCGGCGCCGGTGATCTCGCAGGCCGACAGGATATTGGGGATTTTGAGATACGATTTATTTGATGGCGCCTCGCCGATACAGATGGCTTCATCGGCATGCAGCACATGCAAGGCTTCGGCATCAGCCTGCGAATAGACGGCCACAGTTTGCAGTCCTAGATCCTGGCAGGCGCGAATGATGCGGACGGCGATTTCTCCGCGGTTGGCGATAAGAACTTTTTGCATAACAGTTAGATTATCCTAAAGAGTTTGGTGCCGAATTCGACAGGTTGACCATTTTCCACAAGGATTTCAGCCACGGTGCCGGCATGGCCTGATTTGACTTCATTCATGACCTTCATGGCTTCGATAATGCACACCACGGTATGTTTTTCGACTTTGTCGCCGACTTTAACAAAGTGCGCATCTTCGGGTGAAGGTGAGGCATAATAGGTGCCGACCATCGGTGAGGTGACGTAGGTGCCGGCAACTTCTAGCGGAGCTTCTGTTTTATGCTGAGCCGGATGCACTTCTCTCTCTTGTAAAAGAGCCGGAAGAACGCGGCAGCACATTTTCATGTCGAAAAACGACATCTTCGCCAAGCTCGGCAATTGTTTCATGCACGTTGTTGTCATGCCGTTCCAGCTGCAGCTCGAAGCCTTCATTTTTAATTGACAGGCGTTTGGTGCCTGTGCGTCCCATTGCCGACATGAGTTCTTTGATCTGCTTGAATTCCACTAAGACCCCCAAATTGATTAGTCAGCCCCCTCGTTATATTGAGGGCCGACGTGTTACGTTTAAACGCGTTGAATATATTCGTCTGTCTTGGTATCGACTTTAATGATATCGCCGACTTCAATAAATGGCGGTACTTCCACGTGCGCACCCGTCTCAAGTACGGCTACTTTAGTGGCATTTGGACTGGATATGCGTCCTTCTGCCCCATCTGTTTTGGCTACCATCAGCTCCAGAAATTGCGGTAATTCGATAGCGAAGATGGTATCGCCGTAAAAAGAGGCTTTGACCTCGACGGCTTCCCTGAGATAATTGACCTTATCGGCGACGATGGCTGCTGACACCAGTACCTGCTCCAGGTTACCGATATCAAGGAAAAGATAATCTTTACCTTCCATATAGAGGAATTCCAGGCGCCGTTCCGTCATCGAAACGTCATTTAGATTTTGATTGAGCTTAAAGCTTTTTTCTACCAATGCGTTGCTGACCAGGTCGCGCAGCTTTGTTTTGATAAAAGGGGTACCTTTAGGCACCGTAACTTTGATACACGACTCTACGCGGTAGAGTTCGCCATTGACCGATAGTGTCATCCCAGGATTAAGATTATTGCTCAGTACCATAACGTGATCAAGCCTCGTTCTTTCTTTCGATATTGCCCGTTTGCCGTAAACTGCGCACGCCTTGCGCCATATTCGGTGCCTTAAAAAGATAAGTCCCTGCTACCAACACGTTGGCGCCGGCTTCAAGGCACTGATGTGCCGTTTCGATGTTAATCCCCCCATCCACCTCGATATCAAAAATCGGCGGCATTTCATTTGGAGGGGTTCCCTGCGGCGGTGTTTTGCCACCGGCGCGAATGTTCAGTTTATCACACACCTCGCGGGTGAATAGCACTTTTTCCAGCACCTCCGGCATAAACGATTGCCCTCCGAAACCCGGATGTACGGTCATTAGCAAGACCATATCACATTTATCCAGAAATTTGGGGATCATCGACATGGACGTCTCTGGACAGAAGGCCAGGCCGGCTTTGATGTTGCAGCGGCGGATAAATTTCAGTGTTTCTTCTACATCCTCGGTGGACTCGAAATGAATCGTCAGCATATCTGCGCCGGCTTCAACAAAGCGTTCGATATAATCATAAGGATTATAAATCATCAGATGGACATCCAAAAACATCTTAGTGGCACGGTTGATTGCCGCCACGGCACTAGGTCCCATCGTCAGATTGGGCACGAAATTTCCATCCATGATATCGACATGTATATAATCGGCGCCGGCATCTTCGATGCGCTTGGCTTCATCAGCCAGATGGCCGAAATCCCCGGCCAGGATCGAGGGTGCAATTTTGATAGGTGTTTTAGTACTCATTAGGGGCGACCAGTTAAATAAGTTGAAATTGGCATAAGATCCAAACATATAGTAATAACCGATATGTAGTCAAAAAGTCAATGGCGAAAACCGCCCGTGTTTTTGCTTGCTACAAATTACAAAGTCCGCTAGCCTAAGCTTTTCAGTTACTCTTTAATAAAATTATGCTCGCAGACCTACGCCTCACATCCATTTCAGCCGATCTGGCATTTTCCATACCGGCCTGCGCGCTTGCCTGTACACTTCTTTGCCTGCTTGTGCGCAGTGCGCACATTTAACCTCCACAGTCCTAGACTTTCACCATACCATAATATACCAATTATAATGACTTATGCCATGAAGGTGAGCTAACAATCATACAGTTTTAATTTTTTACCATTGAGGGAAAATGCCGCAAGCTAATAAATCGTCCACCATCGCTATCGGTTTGGCGATGTTCTCCATGTTCTTTGGCGCCGGCAATGTTGTCTTTCCATTAGCTTTAGGACAAATTGCCCAGGACAAAAATTTCTTTGCTATTTTAGGGATGTTGATCACTGCCGTGGGAGTGCCCTTCGCCGGCCTCATCGCCATGACGCTTTTTGACGGCGACTACAAGAGCTTCTTCGGACGCATGGGCAAAGTGCCGGGCTTTTTGATTGCCGCTATCATCATGGGGCTTATCGGACCCTTTGGTGCCATGCCGCGCTGCATCGCGCTCTCCTATTCCACCACTAAAGTATTCATGCCCGAAGTTTCATTGATATTATTCAGTGCAATAGCATGCGTAATCATTTGGCTGTTCACCTTTAAGCGGAACTCCATCCTGGACACTTTAGGCTATGTGCTGACTCCCCTTTTGCTAGGTTCTTTGGGCATTATCATCGTCAAGGGCCTGTTAAGCTCTCCGCATGTGCCGACAGCCGATCACGAGAGCTTTGCTATCTTTTTAAAAGGATTGAAAGACGGCTATCAGACCATGGATCTGCTCGGCGCCTTCTTCTTTTCCTCGGTGATCATTGCTTGTTTGAAAAACAGGGCCGGATCGATAGAAAGCACGCCAAAACAACTGGTCATTACCACTCTGAAGGCCAGCCTGATCGGCGCCTTCCTTTTGGCCAGCGCCTATATCGGCTTTAGCTATGTTTCATCATTCCACAGTGGCGCCTTGTTGAACGTGCCTTCCGATGAACTGATCAGCATGATCGCCATCCACGTACTGGGCAAGCACGCTGCCCTTATCGCCTGCGTTGCCGTGTCCTTGACATGCTTGACGACTGCCATTGCGCTAGCGGCAGTCTTTGCCGAATTTATTCATAACGACCTCACCTTCGGCAAGATCGGCTACACACCATCGCTCATCATCACCCTGGTGGTCACTTTCTTTGTATCGACATTGAACTTCACCGGCATTGCTGCATTTTTAGCGCCGATCCTGCAGATCTGCTACCCGGCGCTAATTGTGCTGTCGCTATTTAATATGATATATAAGCTGTATGACTTCAAACCCGTCAAGCTGCCGGTTATCGCCGTCTTTTTGATTTCGCTCGGGGCCTACTTCTGGTAGGCCAGCGAAGCTGCTGTATAAGCGTGACCATACTTGTGCGGCAGTCCTTTTGGCGTTGAATTTAGGCCACTAACACACCTCCATGGGATATATTAGATCCTTAATAGACAAAGAATTGTTTATGACTAAAATTTAACGCAAAGAAGCGGCATAAAGCGCAAAGAAAACCACCGGCACATCTAACAGGATGGCAGGATCGACACTGGCGGCAACTGAGAAGGAATCAGAATCCAATTACAGCGACAGCTCAATGGCTATATGGCAAGCACCGATCCAGCGGCTAGCCACTTTGCGTTGAATCAAACTCACAGATAACCAAGAACGGACATTAACACCCTTCTGCTGTGTTTATCCTGACTATCCTGCCATCCTGCTATTATGTGCGGCTTGCTTCTCTGCGTCGCCCGCGTCTCTGCGTTGAAACGAATTCACAGCCTTTTACCTAATGACATTGACACGACGGCGCCTTAATAGATTCTAGGAGCGTTTTTTTTGGTCCCAAGCGCTCAAGGCCGCTTGAATGGCCTGGCAGAATAGTTGTTGCTTTTCAGGATCATCACTACGGAAGATATAGCCGATATAAGCAACATCATAGACGGATACGTAGGAGTTAGCCAATTGGGAGGAATGCAATTGCAGCTTGCCTAAAGCGCGGCTTAGCTCCTCCTTCAAGGCTGAGCCTTCAGTTTTAATCATGACAAAAGTCAAGATCCCTTCAGCATAGATCTTCAAAGCGTAACTTTCGCCATTGGAGAAGCCCTTGCCGATAGACTCCAAGATCATCATAAACAGCGTACGCAAAACTTCCGGCTCCAGCACGTTGCGCATGATCACTGGCGTCAGGGAATAGAAGAAGTTTTCTAAAAGCAAATCGTTGTTTTTGACACTTTTCTTGAGCAGGCTTCTCAATTGGCAAAGCACTTCGTGCTGCTTGGTAATCATACCCCCATTGAAATCGCGCACTTCGCCCACGATACGGCACAGCTCTGCCACCACCGTCTGGCGGGCCCTATTGAGGTCTATCGAATGATTGGCGCGCAAAAACGGCTCTTTGGCAAGCTTCACACGGAAGACTGTGGCTTCCTTTTTGTATTTGCGCCGCAATATGCCGGCATGCTTTGTGCGGTCGTGAATATACTCCAAAAATGTGTCGGACTGTTTAAACAGCTCCTGGATGGGCAGAAATTCCGGCCTTAACACCCTCACAAGAATGACTGTGAAAAATAGATTGGTGTGAGTCTGTTCATCAAATGAGATGAAGACTTGCGGGATGTCGCGTAAAAATTTAATCTGGCTGCTTAAACTCAAAATATTACGGATGATCTCTTCTTCATTGCGCGTCATGAAAATCGGATGCATGAGGTGCTCGATGCGGTCTTTCAAATCGCTGGGCAGCTCTTGCCTGAGCATGCGGATCTCATCGCCTGTAAATTCATCGCCATTAATCTTTTCAAGCTCCAAATACAATGTGCAAATATGCTCTGAACCGCGCCGATTGTCGAAAAACGAGCCCTCAACAGCTTGCGCCATCGGAATATAGTTTTGGATGGCCTTCAGAAGGTGGGTCTTTTCGAACACTTCTTTATCGCGGAAGAAATTGATGCCAACAAGCACAGCCAGGACTTTTTTTGTTCCATTCTTACCGTTCACACGCGCCTGGAACAGCTTTAAACCAAGATGCCTTTTTTGCGGCGCGCCCTTTACAGCTTCGCGCAGGTTTTTGCGGAAAAGATAATGCATGCCGATGATGCGGCTTAGATGGCGGCATTCTCTAGCCGCCTTGAACTCCTCAGGGCACATGACCAACACGTGCTGCATTTCCGTCAATACATTATGGTCGAATTCGCCAGGCATATGCTTGATCAGGAAAGCGATATATTCCTGAATCACCGCTGTCTTAACATCCATGGTCAGCCCTTTGGTTTCAAGAATGCGCTGAGAATAGTGTATAGAATCGATACCTAGCCGCAATTCTGATTCTAGGATCGGGAAGTTATTCAATATCTGTTCAAACTCCTGCCGGCTTTCCACATTGATCGTTACATCACAGAGGGTGTAGACTTCATCGCTGATTTCCGGCATGCGAAAATCCACGGCATTGATCAAAACGACATCCAGTCGTTTTCCAGGCAGAAGCCAGCTGCTCACCATATTGATGAAGAATTTAAAGGAATTGGCGCGATATTTTGATAGCGAGTAGAATGACATATTCCCGGGCAGATCAGTACATTGGGTCGTTGAGATGATAGGGAGCAGGGAATGAAACTGATCCCGCTGGTCGGCCACAACATCGAGTTCGTTGCCACGTGTAAAAGTCATATGTTTGGCCAGCATATTGCGCAGGGCATTACATATCAGCTCTTCATAGAGCTTGTGATTGGGAGCATTTGTCTTCATATCAAGCAAAGGCACGATTTTAGGCAAAAACTCACTACGCTGTATTTTAGCAGCCTTTTCAATCATCATTATCATTCTTTATACCCTTCCTCTTCATAAATCGGTGATGCGCGCCGAATCGCCTTAGTCTCCAATGAGCTAATGATTGTGCCTGAATGCATCTCCCCATCAAAATTCTCAAACGAAAGTACATGCAAGGGCATGTCATTTTTTTCTGCCAGCGCGACACTGCGCGCTTGTAACACTTGCGCTCCCTGGCTGACAATCTGCAAAGCATCAGTATAGGAAAGCATGGGCAGAAGCCGGGCCAGAGGATCCATCTTGGGATCTGACGCGAAAATCCCGGGGACATCTTTAAAAAATTCCACCTTACAGGCGCCTATAGAGATAGCCAGCGCCACAGCCGAAGTGTCGGAGCCGCCCCTGCCCAAAGTTGTAATCTCTCCTTGCCGGCTGACCCCTTGAAAGCCTGCTACAATAACAACTGAGCCCGCTTCGAGCATAGGCAGCAGACGATGCGGCTTCACATCTACTATGCGGGCATCAGAATGTTTGTTACAGGTGATGATGCCTGATTGGCTGCCGGTAAAGCTCACCGCCGGCAGTTGCTTGCCGGCAAGGGCCATAGCTAAAAGGGAGATGCTAATTCGCTCACCCACGCTAACCAGCATATCATATTCGCGTCTTGGCGGATCCGGATTTACTTGCCTGGCAAGCGCGATGAGCTGATCTGTGGTATCACCCATCGCGCTGACGACGACTGCAATGCGTTTATAGGATTTGCGCCGCTGAAGAATGATCTCGACAATTTGGGCAAATTTTTCAGGGCTAGCCACCGCCGCGCCGCCGAACTTCATGACTAGTGTATTCATTGCACTTAAAACTATTTTGAAACTAATGGTGAAAAAAAGGCAAACAGGTCCTTAGTGAAGTATCTGTTTAAGGAAACATTATCTGTACCCCGCGCGGAGTAAAAGTAACACCTTATAATGGCACTGAACATACGCAAAAAAACATCATGAGTCAATCCCTATATTTATACTCAGTATTTGTACCGGGATCTACTGAACATTTGGCATTTGGCTATTGGCCAAATAGGCAAAGTCTAATCAGTCTAAATATGGCAGATTTTACCCTGCATCCATGATCCTTCTTCACTACCACGTGTTTGATGTTGCTTTTTTTCTTGACAGTCTGATAGTATGGCTGCATTAGTTGCAAATTAGGAGAAACCTTTAAATGTCAAATCAACAACAATACACCTGGAATGGCAATAACATTGTCGATGATGTCGCTTTTCAGGAAAAAGATGCAGAAATCTTTAAAAACCTCTTAGAAGATAAAGAAAGCAAAGTCCCTCAACAAAGCACTAACTTCACACCCGGTACAATCTTAAAAGGCCGCATTGTCGAGTTCACCAAAGATCACGTCGTGATTGATGTTGGCTTAAAATCAGAGGGCCTCGTACCTATCCATGAATTTTCCGATCCCTCCGAGCTTACTCTCGATTGCGATGTAGAAGTATTTCTGGATCAGGCTGAAGATGAAAATGGACAAATCGTTCTTTCCCGTGAAAAAGCTGAACGCCTCCGTCAGTGGGAATATATCATCGAGCACTGCGAAGAAGGTTCGATTGTTAAAGGTAAAGTCCTGCGTAAAGTCAAAGGCGGCTTGATGGTTGATATCGGTATGGAAGCATTCCTACCAGGTTCACAGATCGACAACAAGCGCATTAAGAATCTCGATGATTACATCGACAAAACATATGAATTCAAAATCCTTAAAATCAATATCGAACGCAAAAACGTGGTGGTCTCCCGCCGCGAACTTCTGGAAGCCGAGAAGATCTCGAAGAAAGCCGAGCTCTTGGAGAACATCAAAGAAGGCGATGTGCGTGAAGGCGTTGTGAAGAACATCACCGATTTCGGCGTCTTCCTAGACCTCGACGGTATTGACGGCCTCTTGCACATTACAGATATGACATGGAAGCGTATTAAGCATCCTTCCGAAATGGTGCATTTGGGCCAAAAACTCAACGTCATAATCTTGAATGTAGACAAGGAAAAAGGGCGCGTAGCACTGGGCCTCAAGCAGAAAGAGTCCAATCCTTGGGATCAGATCGAGAAGAAATATCCACAAGGAACACGTGTAAGAGGCAAAATCGTCAACCTGCTGCCTTATGGCGCATTCATCGAAATCGAGCCAGGCATCGAAGGCTTGATCCACGTCTCTGAAATGTCATGGGTGAAAAACATCACCGATCCAAGCGATATCGTCAAAAAGGGCGATGAAGTCGAAGCTATCGTGCTGTCAGTCCAAAAAGAAGAAGGCAAAATCTCTCTCGGACTCAAGCAGGCGGAACACAACCCTTGGGATGATGTTGAAAAGAAATATCCTATCAACAGCAACGTCAAAGCTGAAATTCGCAGCTTGACTAACTACGGAGCCTTCGTTGAACTCGAACCCGGCGTTGAAGGCCTCATTCACATTTCAGATCTGAGCTGGATCAAAAAAGTATCCCACCCTTCTGAAGTACTGAAGAAAGGCGATATCGTCGATGCCGTCATCCTGTCTGTCGATAAGGAAAGCAAAAAAATCACGCTTGGCGTCAAACAACTGAGCTGCAATCCATGGGAATCCATCGAAAAAACGATGCCCGTCGGCACGCTGGTCAAAGGCAAAGTAAGTAAAATTACCGCTTTTGGCGCTTTTGTAGAACTCGACAGCGGCATTGAAGGCCTGATCCACGTGACAGAATTGTCAGATCAAGCTTTCGGCAAAGTTGAAGATATTGTTTCGAAAGGCGACGAAGTGACAGCTAAAGTTATCAAACTTGACCCTGAGCACAAGAAAATCGCCTTATCGATCAAGGAATATCTTATCGATAAAAATCAGTGCAACCGCGACGACATCGTAGTTACAACGACAAAACGAAAGAAAAAAGATTCCGCTAAAGAGCAGGAAAGTGGGCATGATGAACAACATCAACAAAGCGCACACCATGGTCATGTAACGGAAGAAGAAGAAGCGGAGCACGCGTAAGCTGATCCTTCGCGCTTTAAGGTACATATACACAGGGACTGATGCCTAAGGCATCAGTCCCTTAGTTTAATGAAATTGTGACGACGAGCGCAAGACAACAATCGATTTCCCATCCATAAGTTTAGAGGCTAGAACAAATGAACAAAGATCTCATCGCCATCTTTGAATATCTGGAACGCGAAAAAGGTATCAAACGCACCATAGTCATTGATGCCATCGAAGAATCATTGCGTGCGGCGGCTCGCAAAAGCATCTCCGGCGCCTCAAACGTCACGGTAAAAATCCACCCCAAAAGTGGCGACATTAACGTATTTTGTGAAAAAGAAATCGTCGATGAAGTCGAGGTTCACGGCCAAGAGATCTCGCTGATCGAAGCCCGCGAGATCGATCCTGACTGTCAAATCGGTCAGTTCGTCGACATCATTGTCACTCCCAAAGATTTCGGACGTATCGCCGCCCAAAAGGCCCGTCAAATCATTACGCAGAAACTGCGTGGCGCTGAGCGCGATGTGATTTACGAAGAATACCGCCACCGCATTAACGAGTTAATTTCAGGCACCGTCAAGCGCTTTGTGCGTGGTTCAAACGTGGTTGTTGATTTGGGTAAAGTAGAAGCGATTATGCCTACCAGACAATATCCAAAAACAGAAAAATATAATATCGGCGATAAGGTCCTGGCTGTTCTCATCGGTGTTAACGATACAGAGAATGGCGGCGCAGAAGTGATACTTTCCCGCAGCGATCCGGAATTTGTAAAGCAACTGATGATCCAAGAAGTCCCTGAAATCAGCGACGGCACTGTCATCATCGATAAAATCGTCCGTGATGCAGGCTATCGTACCAAGCTTACCGTCCGCTCGACAGACCCTAAAGTTGATCCGGTGGGAGCCTGTGTTGGCATGCGCGGCATCCGCGTTAAAAACGTGGTGCGCGAACTTAACAATGAAAAAATTGATATTATCCCCTTTTCAGCGGATGCTATCGATCTGCTCCAAAAAGCCCTTTCGCCGATTGAGATCAGAAAGGTCAGCCTTAACGAAGATGAAAATACCATCTCCATTGTAGTGGAAGATGACGATTTTGCTGCCGTCATTGGCAAAAAAGGCATGAATGCCCGCCTAAATAGCCAGTTGATCGGATATGAACTGGAAGTGCAGCGCATGAGCGATTACAACGTGACCACGGCTCTACAGCGCACAGAACTGGCGGAATCAGAAGATCCAGAGCTTGATGAACCATTAACAGGCATCGAAGGGGTTAACAACCTCATCTTCGAACATCTTGTCGCCGAAGGCTTTAGCACCCCACGTGCTTTGTTGATAGCCTCTCCAGAGCAACTTGCCAAGATACCCGGCATTAGCGTAGAAATGGCCGACAAGATACTTGAACAAATCAGAAAACAGAGGACGTAAACCCTTGGCCAAAAACCTTAAACTAACCATTAAAAATGCCCAGATCGCCGAGGCCGTGAATCTTAGCGGGTTGAAAAGCAAGCTCGCCAGCAAAAAAGCTGCCCAGGCCGACGCGTCCACCGCTGCCGAGAAAGAGACTGTGGCAAAAGCCGTAGCTGCCAAGGGAAGTAAACCAGAGACCGTCGAAACCGAAGGTAAAGAGATTGCCGAAGAAGCCCCCCGCATACGGGCTCGCACGCGATCGGCCTTCGCTAAGCCACTACCGGGTGAAGAGCCGATCCCACAGCCAGTCACCGAAGAACCTGCCGCCGGCGAAGACGAAGGCGAAATCCCTACCAACGGCCAAGAAGACATTGTTGAAGAAAAGAAAGAAGATACGCGTCCGCACCTCGGCAGACGCAAAACCAGCGAGGAACTGCGCAAAGAGATTTTCGGTGAAGAGCTCGAAGCGCAGCAACGCGAGCACGCCGCTGGCCCCGCTAAAAACATCCTGCTTGATGTACCTGAAGAAACCGCTCCCGGCGTGGTAGAAGCCCCCAAGGAAGAACCGAAAAAGACCGAAGTCAGAGTTAAAAGAACAACGCATTCGGCACCCCTGCCAAATCTGCTGCCCTCTATAAAAGATCTCTCTGCTGCCAAATCCGTCAATCCTTTTTCAAAAGAAGGTGCCATTCCGAAGCAGAAACTTGGACCTACTGGCCGTCATATCAACGAAATACTCCCTCAACGCCAACCGCCAAAACCTATATCTGCTGAAGCTGGTGGAGCTGCGAAAGGGAAAACTGCCGAAAGCTCCGAGCAAGAGCGCAAGGATAAAGCCAAAAGTAAAGGACCTGAAGGCGCTGCCACCCCTGCTGCAACCGCCGAAGAGCTCGAAAAGAAAGGCCTTAAAGGACCTAAATTCAAAGAATTCCGCGACATCAAGCCGGTCAAACGGCAGGAGCAGTCGCGCTTTGATGCGCGCGATAAGCAAGGCCTGCGCGACAGCGAAGATGATCAACACTGGCGTAAAAGGCGTGCCGCCAAACAGCGCCAAATGCTGGAAGAATCCCCTATCCGCCCAACCAGCCTCAAGGTGAGAATCCCAATCTCTATTAAAGACTTAGCCGCTGAAATGAAGCTAAAGGCATCGCAACTCATCGCCAAGCTATTTGCCCAAGGTTTGATTAGCACCCTAAACGACTTGCTGGAAGACGAAACGACCATCCAATTGCTTGGCAACGAATTTGGCTGCGACATCCAAATTGATACCAGCGAAGAAAAGCGCATTAGAATTACTGATAAGAGCATAAAAGAAGAGATCCAAGCTGCCGATCAGTCGAACCTCACCATCAGACCACCGGTGGTGGCCTTTATGGGGCACGTCGACCATGGCAAAACAAGCCTGATCGATGCCATCCGCAATAGCAACCGCGCCGCCGGCGAAGCGGGCGCCATCACGCAGCATATCGGTGCTTTCCGCTGCTCCACAGCCGTGGGCGATATCGCCATCCTCGATACCCCTGGCCACGAAGCGTTTTCCGCCATGCGTGCCAGAGGCGCTGACGTCACTGATATCGTCGTGCTGGTCATTGCCGGCGATGAAGGCATGCGCCAGCAGACTGTCGAAGCGCTGCAACATGCCAAAGCTGCCAAGGTAACGATTGTAGTGGCGCTGAATAAATGCGACAAGCCAAATTTCAATGCGGAAAATGTCTACCGCCAGCTATCTGAGCAAGAGCTGCTGCCTGAAGCCTGGGGCGGACAAACCATTACCGTCAACTGTTCCGCCATCACCGGTGAAGGCATCCCTCAACTGCTGGAGATGCTAGCTTTACAGGCTGAAGTGCTGGAACTGAGAGGCGATCCTACCGCCCGTGCCCGCGGTACCGTCTTAGAATCAGAAATGCATAAAGGCATGGGTTCCATCGCTACCGTGCTGGTGCAAAACGGTACGCTGCATGTCGGCGATGCCGTCGTATTCAGTCAGCTATGGGGCCGCATCAAGACCATGCGCGACGAATTTGGCCGCGAATTGCAGTCAGCAGGCCCTTCCACACCGGTTGAAATCACCGGTCTGTCAGGCCTTCCTGAAGCTGGACAAGAATTCATCGTCGTCAAAAACGAAAAAGAAGCCCGCGATATCGCCGAAGTGCGTATGCTAGGTATGCGTCAGGTCAATCTCAATCTCCTGCAGACCAAGAAATTATCCATGGATAATCTCTTCCAGCAGGCGGCAGAGACCAACAAGAAGATCCTTAACGTCATCCTAAGGGCTGACGTGCAAGGTTCTTTGGAAGCGCTGAAAGTGGCTTTGATGAAAATCGAATCAAAGAAAGCCGAACTGAATATCATCTTTGCCGGTGTCGGTGAAGTGTCTGAATCAGATGTCCAACTGGCAGCGGCTTCGAAAGCCGTTATCATCGGCTTCCATACACAGATTGAAAACCATGCCGAATCACAAGTTAAACAGCTGGGCATCCAGGTGCGGCTGCATAACATCATCTATCACGCCATCGATGATGTCAAAACCCTGCTGGGCGGACTGCTGGATAAAATAGCTATCGAGACCGACCAGGGCAAAGCCGAAGTCAAAGCGATCTTCAAGTCGTCGCATTATGGCATCATTGCCGGCTGCCAAGTTATTGAAGGTTCCATCAGACGCAATCATCTGGTTCGCCTGCGCCGTGGCAAAGACATCGTTTGGAAGGGCGGTATTTCTTCCCTTAAACGCGTCAAAGAAGATGTAAGAGAAGTGACCAAAGGCCTTGAATGCGGCATTGTATTGGCCAATTACACCGATGTTCAAGAAGGCGATATCATGGAATCTTACGAAATCACCTACATCACGCAAGAACTATAACGGGGAAGCAGTAACATATATGCCAATAAAACGTACAGACAGGCTCAATTCGCTGCTCAAAGAGGTGATCTCCGAGACCATCCGAACCGATGTGCGCAACCCGCATGTCAATGAATTGCTTACCGTGACACGCGTTGATATCACTAAAGACTTGCATTATGCCAAAGTCTATATCAGTGTCATCGGCACAGCCGAGCAAAAACAGCAAACGCTTGCCGCACTGCAAAGTGCAGCAGGCTTTATTGCCGTCAATGCTTCTAAGAGAGTAACCATGCGCTATTTTCCGGCGCTGAATTTCAAGCTGGACGACAGCGTCGATAAGCACATGCGCATCGAAGAGCTGCTGGGCAAAATCGCCACCGAAAAGAGCACCCGCAGCCCGTCCACCAGCAATGATGACCAGATAGATGACCAGATAGATGACCAAAACTGAGGACCTACAGCACAATCCCATTGAAACCACCCCTGCAGGCATTCTTCTGGTCGATAAGGCCAGGAATAAAACTTCATTCAGCATCGTCGGTGCTTTAAGGCGGCTTTTTAAAGTACAAAAGATCGGCCATGCCGGCACCTTAGACCCCTTCGCTACCGGCGTCATGGTCATGCTGGTTGGCAAGCAGTACACGCGTCTTTCTGACACGTTCCTAACGGCCGACAAGGAATACATCGCCACCCTGCACCTTGGCCTTGAGACAGATTCCCATGATTGCGATGGCCAGGAAGTGTACCGCAATGAGACAATCCCCACGCTAGACCAGCTCACTCAGCTACTAGCATCATTCCAGGGCGAAATCGAACAAATTCCGCCCATGTTCTCCGCCAAAAAAGTTAATGGTAAAAAACTCTATGAATTAGCCCGCAAAGGCATTAGTATAGAACGCGAACCTGTCAAAGTCTGTTTAACGACAACACTGCTAAGCTATCACTATCCGCTCCTGCAGCTGCACGTAAAATGCAGCAAAGGCACCTATATCCGTAGCCTCGCCCGCGATCTGGGCCGGCTTTTAGGCTGCGGCGCCCATTTGAGCGCCTTGCAAAGGGTGCGCAGCGGATCCTTTCACATCGACGCCTGCATGGACGGCACGCTGCTTGACTTACCCAACTGCGATGTTGATGCACTCAAAAGTAGATTGATTAAATATGATGCAAATTGACTACAACCTGCCGGAATTACGCCAGCAGATCTCTCCGCTCGTTATCACCATTGGCAATTTCGATGGCGTCCACGCCGGCCACCAGGCCATATTGAAACATGTTACCGATCTTGCCAAGCAGCGCCATACGCAATCTGCTGTCATAACCTTCTCCAATTATCCTTCGACGGTGTTGCGGCCCGGCCATCCCGTACAGCTAATCTGTACGACAGAACATAAGGTGCACCTTTTAGAACTTGACCATATCGACCGCCTCTTCCTGCTGAAATTCACCCGTGAATTTTCTGACCAATCCGCCGAGCACTTTCTTACCGAGCTGCAGCGGGTACTGCCCATTTCAACGCTCGTCCTGGGCAGCGATGCTCATATCGGCAAAAACCGCGAAGGCAACCGCACATCCATTGAGGCTCTCGCTGCAAAACTGGGCATTGCAGTGGAATATTTCCCCGACCACCTACAGGACGGCGTTCGCATTTCCAGCAGCCGCATCCGCGAACTCATCAGACAGGGCGATCTGATCGGCGTCCAAAAACTCCTTGGACGTCCCTACAGCATCTACGCCAATGTCATGCGCGGCAGCGGGCGCGGCACCTCCATCGGATTTCCCACCGCCAATGTCGCCGTCGAAAACCTATGCCTGCCCCCACTTGGCGTTTATACCGTTACCATCGACTATCAAGGAAGAATGCTGCCGGGCATCGCCAATCTGGGCGTCGCGCCGACAGTCAGGAACGATCGCTCGCCTGTGCTGGAAGTGCATCTCTTCGATCAAAATATCGATCTTTATGGACAATATGTCGATATCCGTCTGCAAAGCTATCTCCGGCCGGAGAAACGCTTCGACAACCTCGCCGACCTCAAGCTGCAGATCGCGCGCGACATACTGACGGCAAGGCAGCTTCTCACCACAAAGAGATGACAACCCGATAGCTTTGTCGTCACCCACAAGCATCAAGCGAATATTTTTAGTCATTTTTTGGACCATGATCGCTTATTCGGTCAAGAAAACAAAAAGAGAGGAACTCCTACGGAGTTAAATGCAATTATTCGTTTTCCCATAGTTGCGGCTGTCTTCGCTTGCGCTCGCGAGCCTTAACTACGGGCTACAAAGAGATCGATCTGCAAGACCTCAAAAGAACTCATGGCCTATGTAGCGGCAGAGAAGGTAGATTAATAAACCTCATTGTGAATATATTTAAAAGTTTTTTTTGTTGGCGGAGCTTATCTCTTTATAGCCCGTGGCTAAGGCGTGCGAGCGCAAGCGAAGACACCCGCAGCTAGGGGAAAACGCATATTCTTGTTTAACTTCTCTTTTTGCTTTGGTGACCGAATATTTTCCCTACGAAGATGATAATGGCCAAAAAAACACTTAAAACATTCGATTGATAGTTGTGGGTAACGACAAGCCCGATAGCTTTAGCATTGTCCTTGCATAATAAACTGTGCATCCGATTCGCAAAGAAACAGCG
>CAWHMU010000013.1:0-28736 GCA_963830365.1 uncultured Chlamydiae bacterium | reverse complement strand
GCCAGCAGTGGCAGGAGGAGCCGCAATAACAGCGTTGAGAATAGTATTTTTGAAGATGTTTTACGATTGGTTGTTATCATTTTTATTCCGTAATTTTTCTTGTTTGTATGAGCAGTTGATGTTCAAATTTTTTTGTTTTCGATTTTGTAGGAAGTTTGCCAAGGGTAATAGAAAAGGATTTACCGCTATGGAAATGATGGCGCAGGCCACAATGATGTCATAGCCATCATCAGGGAGTATGTTGAGCTTCATACTTTCTTCGGCTAGAATGAAGGAGAACTCGCCGATCTGTGCCAATGTTAAGGCTACTACTAAAGCTGTCTTAAACGGCTGCTTTAATGCGATCGTTATGGCAAAAGCTGTCAGAGGTTTAACGACAAGAATGATTGCCAGTATGCAAATAAATAGGGTGAATTCCCTTGTTATAATGCTTGGATCGAAGATCATGCCGACAGAGATGAAAAAGAGCACCACAAAGGCATCGCGCATGGGCATGGCATTGAGCTCTACTTTGCGGTGCACATTCGTCAGGCCGATGAGCATGCCGGCAATGAAAGCGCCGAGCGCTATGGAAACTCCGAAAATGACAGATGCCCCTGCCGCGATGACAAAGGTTAAAGCCAGGATGGTCAAGGTAAATAGTTCGTGAGATTTTGTCTTGGAAATCTTTTCAAAAGCATATGCAACGAATTTCCGGGCGATGGTGAACATAAAGGCGATCAAAGCCGCGATTTTCAAAAGCATTATAGTGAAAAGCATGACGATGTCTTTAAATGAAAACTGCTCCCCATCCAATGAATCTGCCAAAGAGGACAACAACAGCAGCATAATGACGGTGATGACATCTTCTACTATTAGCCACCCGATAGCTATATGACCTTGGGGCTGGTGTAGAAGTTTGTTTTCGGCAAGCACCCTGACAGCTACGACGGTACTGGCCACGCCGACAGCAAAGCCAAAGATAACGCCGGCTTGTATCGGCCAGCCTAGCAGATGCGTCAAGAGTGCCCCTGCAAGCGTAGCGACAAATGTTTGGCCGATAGCGCCCGGAATGGCGATATTTTTTGTACCAATCAAGTCGCTCCACTTAAAATGCAGGCCCACGCCAAACATCATCAGAATGACCCCGATTTCGGCCAGTTGGTCGGCTATTTTCGCATCAGCCACAAAGCCGGGAGAGTAGGGGCCGATGAGATAGCCGGCCAAAAGGTATCCCAAAATGGGCGACAGTTTGGCGCGATGGCACAAGTATCCCAGGATGGCGGCATAGGCCAGCCCCACCGTAAAAATAAGGACGATGATTTTAAGATTCAGGGCGGAAGCTTCCATAAAACCGGCTAGAGTTGCTATTCTTTGACTGTTGCTGCAAGATTCTTATATATATGCAGTACAATAAATGCTACACAGTTTCTTTTAAGGATTGGCAGGATTTTGTGGCCGAGTTCATCCTCGATGGGCTCTATTTACCTATTACATATTACTGATGAGGTTTGATATGTCTCCACTAAATCCAAATGCGCGCATCGATCAACAGCATGGATTTTTCATGCTGGCTGCTAATGAGCGCCTCCAAGGAAGCCATCGGTCTGTCCGTGGTGCAAAAGAAGGTCAAATGGCTAAGATTGCGCTTGGGGCGCTGCTTTTTGTATCTGGCCTGGGCGCAGCCAAGGCTGCCGCTGCCGCTGACGTAAGCGGTCCAGCGCACCGTTTTTCATCACTTCTATACGATAGCAGGCTCATTAATGCGGGTGTGTTTGGAATGGCCGCGATTGTGGTAGCCTGGGCGGCAAGGGCGTTTTGGGCAGGCAAACTTCAACCTAATAAAGCACACATTGAGATACCTGCTAAACAAGAAATGCTAATGCCCACGCCTAAGGTAGCATCTATGGCCGGGCCATTAGAGCTACTGGTGGCAGAGGAGAAGAACGAACAAAAGGCAGAAGTCAACGAGGCAGCGCAAACTCTGGCCGTAAAAAGTATTGACGTCGAGATAAAAGATCTGCTGCTTGCTCTGTTAGCACGCTCACCCGCTGATGAAGCGTACTGCTTATACATCCAAAAAAACAGCAAGTTGTGGAAGTTTCACGAAGCCATTGTCAAAAGATTGCACGCGGTAGACCGTTTGATCAGCATGGGCAAATGGACAAAGGCTAGGAAGGAAGTCAAACCGCACAAACTTCTCGCGATGACGCAGCAGATTAGATTAGAAATCAATCATTTACTTAAAACCAAGGGTCTGATGGAAAATGAAGCACGTCTAAAAAAGCACGCTACGCAGGTTGAAGAGCTGTTAAAGGAGTTTGAAACCAAGTTGAAAGCAGAGCCTGCACTCCCTGCTGAAGGAAAAGACACCAAAGCTCAATCACCAATTTCAAGATTTGTAGAGCCTCCGCAATGGCGGCGGTCCAAGCCTTTGCTGTTGAAGTAGAATGAATCTACTTTCCCTTTTCGGCAGCGCTTTCGCTGGTATTTTGCGGGCTCAGCTTGATGACTTGAAGCTGCAGTGTACCCGAGTTGTTGCTGTAATCGGTATCATCTATCCAACAGTGAATGCCGGACTGATAGGCTAGAAAAGGCTTGGACACATAGACATGGTCGGCGTGATATTTGCCATCGCATACCGATAGGCTCATGCTGTTTTTAGTGGCAGTTAATTTAGTCGGCGTGACCGCGTCATTGAATTGATAGCAGGCGTCGTTTCGTAGCGGCTGGTGGTTTTGGTACCAATTGCCTAGATTCATGCTGCCGCTGACTTTAAGTTGATAGCGCTGACCTAGTTCAAGCTGCACAACAGGGCTAGGGGTGCCATCGGCATTAATAGTGCCGCTCCAAATTACTGTGCCGGTATCCGTATCGGCGTGGCATTTCAGACAAAAAAATAGACCCAACAATAAAATAAGTTGAAAATTGCGCAGCATGATGGAACCTCCAGGCTAGATTTCATTAAGCGGAAAAATGGCCGAAAATGCAAGTTTAAACTTGCAAGTTATCACTTCAAGGGTGATGGATCAGCTGATCCCAGTAGGCGTGCATGTCGGGTGATAAATACTGTGCAAGGACAACTAAGGGCACCTCGTATGGATGATAGACGTGTTCAGTGTCTACGAAGGCAAGTTTGCCATCGCTGCAAAAGGGAACGTTGTGGGGATACACGCCATCATACAGCTGGGTGTCTATTAGCATGGCATAGATAGCATCAAGCAGAGAGGGCGTGATAGCATGGCGGTAGGCTTTGCGCGCATTGAATTTGTCAAAAGCCTGCATATCTTCTACCACCAGAATGAAGTTCCGGCCGTTTTGTCCTTCTTTTGGCGCAGGGTCGGCAGGCAGGGGGTAGATCCATTTTTTGGGGACTTTCATGATGTCTTGGTAGCCGAAGTTGTTGATGCTGGCCTGGATGATGTTGGCGCCATCGATGCGCTTTTTCCACCAATACCATTCCTGGGTATTGGTTTCTTTAAGCACTGCTGAATCATCAAGGTAGGTTTTGATGAGATACCCTTTTAACTGATAATGGCGGGCCACCAGGATTTTTTCCGAGGTATTAACGATTAAAAAACCGGACTTGCGCAGGGCTTTTTCCGAGCTGAGCACGCGCCTTTTGCTGAAGATGCGGTCGAGGGCGGCTTTTTCGGGGAAATGCTCAGGCAGGAAATATGGCGTCAAGATCTCCCATACTTTTGCCTCTACATAAGGGTTATCTGTGTAGGGTGATGGTGACATGTGATTTTTTGAGGCTCTCAAGTCAACGGGGACGCATTCAATTTCGATCCCGCTAATGGTGAAGGTTAGCGAAAGAGCACATGCAAAAAGTATGATACGAAAGGAGGCGCGTGCGTTAATCATAGGATCTGGTTGGCCTATATGGCAGGTGTTTTATGTGTTTTAGATTCAGATCGATAGGAAAAAGTTGGATTTTCTCGTAATAACTTCGCAGCAAAAATAATACCTAAAGAGTGATTATGTTTAGCATGCCGGCTGTTTTTCGAGAATAGTTTTTTATCTTTCAGTCCTCACGCTTTGGGATACCTTGTTTCAAAACGGAGGCAACTTCTGTTACTTTATTTACAGTGTGATTTGTAGTAATATTTATTGTGTGTGATATAATTAAATAATCTTAAGTGTTTTTTTATAATCACATAGATGGGTTGTGAAATGGATACTAACAGAGACTATAAAAACGTGCCTATTCCTCCGTCATCGCCTGTCCTTCCCCTAATAACGGATGATATCCAGGGAAAGTCTGGCGAGCAACCAGAAACAAAAAGCGGGACATCTTGGCTCGGGTGGGGTGTAAATACTGTATATAAGGGCGTCGGCGCATTAGCCACACGGGTTGGGAGAGTTGCGGGCAATACAGCAACGATGAGTTTGAATATGGCGAGCGAAGCAGCTGCTCTGGGTTTGAAAGGATTGGTACAAGGTGCAGCGCTGGCAGGTAAGGCGGCAGCCATGGCAGCACATGTAGCAGCAGTTGCTGGAAGTTATCTATTAAATACCGAGGCTGGACATACGGTGACTGGTGCTTTGAAGGAGGGGCTGGATATAGCGGGTGATATAGTAAATCATGGGACCCATGCCTTTGGAGATGTTATGGTGACCGGTGCCAAGATAGCCAGCAAGGTGGTTGCTGAACATAAGGATGAGGCCGTGGTATCTTATGTAAAGGATTTTACGCCCCAGGCTATTTTTGGGTATGCGTCATTTAGTTCGATGGTAATGGATTCGATTGAAGGTTTAGCGAAGAACGATTTGCAAAAATTAGTAGCCACCGAATCTGCTGAAGTTTATCTAAAGCATATTTCGCATAATTTGAGTAAGCTATCAGATGAAAGGAACCTTGCACGGCTTGGCGTTGAAATGGTCAATGAGCTAGGGAAGCTTGTAAAGATAGTGGGCGAGTTAGATCAGCATGCGACACCTGAGCAGATGATCGAAAAATTGAACGGTAAAGAATCGACGCTTAAGGATTTTAAAGCACAGATGGATAATAAAATTTCGAAGAACATGGCGCGCCTGATGACGAAAGACTTAGATTCCTTGACGACGAAAGGTGCTGGCATACTGAGTAAAAGTCTGTGGCGGCATATTAAAGATGCTGTCAAGCGCTTTATACGGCTAATTCAAAAAGTTGTGGCGCGAAGAGCGGTGCGAAAATATGCGCCGCCAAGCTGGCTTGTCCAAGGGCGTAAAACAGATTATGGTTTAGGGGATAATAAGGTCATAGATCTACTTGGGTTGAAAAATCATGTCAAGGCGGCAGAAAATTGTTCTGAAGTGATGATGCTTTATCTTTTTGAGACGTTGACAAATGGAATGTGCAACATGGCTGCCAGCGCATATATTTCTGAAAAAAAAGGTCACGGCATCAATGTCAGCGGTTATGCTGATAAAGATAAAGCGAAAAATGCGTTTAGGGATGCTTGTAGCAATTTTGTTGGGGTGTTAGGAAGTTCTAAGTGTAGCGAAGGGAATGTTTTATTTTCCTTTGTTGAAACCATAGGCAGTTTTGCTGTCTCCAAACAAGGCACAGGCGATAGCGTTTTTGATGTGACAACGCCGGCTTTCAAGGTGCTAATACCGGCTTGGGCAGCGTGGCTGACTGAAGATCCAAAGAAATCGCCCCCTCATCGTTAACAAGTGTTTTTTTTGGTGAATTTGGCTGTCACATTTAGTGGGGCCCACCGGTTTGGATCATCTGTATCCAGTAGTCGCGCATCTCGGTTGACAGGAAGTTCCCTACAGCAGACAGTGGCAAGGGCTGGGTGAGATCTTGGGCATGCTCGGTATCAAGAAAGGCTATCTTTCCATCCTTGCAGAAGGGGGTGTTGTCGGCATATACAGAATCGATCAGCAGATTTTCCGTCAATAGGTTATACAGGGCATTGAGGATGTCGGGGGTCATCTTATTTTTGTAAGCCAGATGGTTTTTGTGGGGGCTGAGCGGCTCTACATCTTCGACGACCAGAATGAAGTTGCGGCGGTTGTGCCCTTCTTTTGGCCCAGGATCCGCGGGCAGGGGATAGATCCATTTGCGCGGGGTCTTCATAAAGCCCTGATACCCATGCTGGTTGATGCCGGCCTGGATCAATCTAGCCCCGTCGATGCGCTTTTTCCACCAGATCCATTCGCCGATGCTGAGTGGATCCAGGTAGACTTTGATTAAAAAGCCTGGCAGCTTGTAATGGCGGGCGACGATGATTTTATCCGTCGGGCTGATGATCAGAAAGCCTGCTTTGCGCATGGATTCGACCGAGCTGAGCACGCGCCTTTTGCTGAAGATGCGGTCGAGGGCGGCTTTTTCTGGAAAATGCTCCGGCAGGAAATAGGGCGTCAGTATATCCCACAATTCCATGTCGACATAGGGATTGTATACATAAGGTGACGATGAGGTGTTGGCTACGGCTGCGCTGATGTCAAGGTCTGCCGCCTCAATTTTTGCCGAGGTGTTGATAAAGAGCAGTGCAAGCGCACATATATATCGCATCGATCGTAAAACTGTGATTGCGTTAATCATCGGAACTGGCTGCCTTTGTGTCGTTGAGTTGTGTTATATCTATTTGCTATTCAGGCGGATGGGTGTTGGTTATCGGGATTTTGGATTTTGGTCTCGCTGCAAAAATTATGTTGTAATGCCCAACATGTTTAGCAGTCCGGCATTTTTTAGAGAACAGCTTTTTTGAGAACTTGCATTCAGTGGGTACAATTATGGCGCTTTTAAGGAGCTTAACATCAGCTATAACGACTTGCAGGTAGCTTTAATCTGCTTCGTACTTTAGGTCTTTTTCTTTTAAAGCGGAAGGGAAGTAAGGCGGAAGGGGAGATTGTTCTAAAAAAAACCAGAGGGCAGGTGCCCTCTGGTGTAGACGCATGATATCGAATTTCCCGATTTAGTTATTGCTTCGGGTCGATGATCTCGACATCGGCTTCTTCGATATTGTCGCTATCGGAGCTGCCTTGATGCCCGCTGCCTTGGTGCTGGTGGTGGTGTTCACCGCTGCCTTCATGGTCGTGGTGGGCGCCATCGCCGCCCGGCATGCCGCCGGCAGCAGCGCCTTGACCGGACGCTTTAGCCATAGCTTCGCCGATATGCTGCATATGGCTTTCTAGCTCACTTTTGGCAGCCTTAATGCGGCTGACATCATTGCTTTCGATGGCCTTTTTAACGGCATCGATTTTGGCTTGCACGTCATCGACGACATCTTTCGGCAACTTGTCGCCATATTCATTCAAGGCTTTAGTGGCCCTGAAGGCAAGAGAGTCGGCTTCATTGACAGTTTCGACTTCTTCGCGGCGTTTTTTATCATCTTCGGCATGCAGTTCGGCATCTTTCAGCATGCGTTTGATATCTTCTTCCTGCAGGCCGGATTGGGCTTCGATGCGGATCTTCTGTTCTTTACCGCTGGCTTTGTCCTTGGCAGAGACGTGCAAGATGCCGTCGGCATCGATGTCGAAGGCCACCTCGATTTGCGGCAATCCGCGCGGTGCCGGCGGGATATCGGTAAGGTCGAAGCGACCGACTTCTTTGTTGTCGTTAGCCATCTTGCGTTCCCCTTGCAGGATGCGGATGGTGACGGCCGGCTGGTTGTCGGCAGCCGTTGAGAAAGTCTGCTTCTTTTGGGTCGGGATAGTGGTGTTGCGTTCCACCAGCGGCGTCATGATGCCGCCCATGGTTTCGATACCCAAAGTTAGTGGAGTGACGTCGAGCAGGAGCACGTCTTTGACTGTGCCTGCCAAGACACCGCCCTGGATGGCAGCGCCGACGGCGACCACTTCATCGGGGTTGACGCCTTTATGTCCTTCCTTGCCGAAGATCGCTTTTACTATTTCCTGAACGGCAGGCATACGTGTCATGCCACCCACCAGGATGATTTCGCCGATATCTTCTTTATTCAAGCCTGAATCTTTGAGGGCTTTTAGGCATGGTTCGCGGGTGCGTTCGATGAGGTTGTGCGTGAGACTTTCCAGCTTGGAGCGCGATAAGCTCAGCGCTAAGTGCTTAGGACCGCTGGCATCCATGGTGATGAATGGCTGGTTGATCTCGGTGGTGGCTGTACCCGACAACTCGATCTTGGCTTTTTCAGCAGCATCGCGCAGACGCTGCAGCGCCATTTTGTCGTTATGCAGGTCGATGCCTTGCTCTTGCTTGAATGTTTCAAGCATCCATTTGAGGATCTCATTGTCGAAGTCGTCGCCGCCGAGGTGGGTATCGCCATTGGTGGACAGCACTTCAAAGACGCCATCGCCGATTTCCAGGATGGAGATATCGAAGGTACCGCCGCCAAGGTCGAAGACGGCAATTTTCTTGTCTGTCTTTTCTTTGTCCATGCCGTAGGCTAATGCTGCAGCTGTCGGTTCAGGGATGATGCGTTTGACATCAAGGCCTGCGATGCGGCCGGCATCTTTGGTCGATTGGCGCTGGGAGTCGTTGAAGTAGGCTGGCACGGTGATGACAGCTTCAGTGATTTTCTCGCCGAGATAGGCTTCGGCGGTCTCTTTCATCTTGATTAGGATTTGGGCGGCGATTTCTTCCGGGCTGACCTGTTTGCCCTGCACTTCAAAGACGGCATCGCCGTTGCTGTTGCTGACGACTTTATAAGGAACGGTTTTGATCTCCGATTCGACTTCAGAGCGTTTGCGGCCGATGAAGCGTTTGGAGGAGGTGATGGTGTTTTCGGGGTTGGTTACGGCCTGGCGTTTGGCGGGGATGCCGACCAAGCGTTCTGCGCCTTTATAGGCGACCACGGATGGTGTGGTGCGTGTGCCTTCGGCAGAGGCGATGACCTTCGGCACGCCGCCTTCCATGATGGCCACGCATGAGTTGGTGGTACCCAGGTCGATACCGATAATTTTGCTTTTCTTTTTTTCTTGGGTCATAATAAAAATCCTTCAATAGTGCTTGCAGGGTATTAATTTAATTTTTTGTTAATTGTATTTTTTTGCTATTTCTTTTCCGCATTGTTCGATGCGGCAGCTTCGGGCGCTTTAGTCACTTTCACACGGGCAGGGCGGATAATTTTATCCCCCATGGTATAGCCTTTCAAGCTTTCTTCTACGACGGTGCCAGGAGGAAAATCGCTGGTAGCTACAGTTTCCACAGCTTCATGGCGATGAGGGTCGAAGGGTTTGCCTTCGGAAAGATAGGGTGTGACGTTATTTGCGCTCAGCACATCTTTAAACTGCGATAAGATCATCTGGAAGCCGATGCCCCAGTGTTTGACATCTTCAGACATCTGCTGGGTGAACTTTAATGCGTTTTCCATATGGTCGATGGGATGCAGGAAATCCACGATGACATTTTGCAGGGCATATTGAATCATTTCCTGTTTTTCTTTTTGCAGACGTTTGCGGGCATTTTCTGATTCAGCCAGGCTGCGCAGATATTTGTCCTTATATTCCGCCAAATCTTTTTTCAGCTGTTCGAGTTCAACATCGGTGATCGTCACAGATTTGGCAACCCGGGGAGCTGCGGCCGGCTTTTCGCTAAGGTTCTCTTGTGAGGTTGTGTCGGTCTGGTTGTTCAGCATGTCTGACGCTTTGGCAGAAGCTTGTTCTTCAGCCTGGGGGTGTTGGCTGTGATGAGGCTGATCATGCTTATGATGTTTATCTTTATCATGCTGATGATGCTTATCGTGCGGGTTCGATGCCATGCTCATGTTCTCCTAAAATGCTTGGTGGTATGTCTGGTTTGCGGCAGCTTGTGCCGGACTTTTATCTTCTAGCAACAGGCGCCTTGTCTGGCCGACCATTCTTAGCTCCTGTTGTTTGAGATCGATAGTCTCTTGTGTTGGCTGGCGCATACTGATTTTAAATTTATATAGGCTGTTGGTTAGTGCCTCGCTGATGCTTTCTGCAAACTGGCGCAGCAGGCTGAATAAGCTGCGGTAGGGCATCCGCGCAGGGCCCAGCAGGCCGATGGCGCCAACGGCTTGGTGATTGATATGGTAGGGGATGGCGATGACGGCGCAGTTGGGTTTAGCTTGCGAGGTATAAGGATTTAAGTCTTCGCCGATCCAGAATTTGAGGGTTTTGAGTTTACTGCACTCTGTCAGCAGCAGGCGCATGCCATGGGTGTTTTCAAAGAGCGCCAGGCTGTTGGCCAGCAGGTTAGGATCGTGGAATTCGGGATAGGCGAGCAGTGAGGAAAAGCCGGTGCGGTAGATTTCTTCATGCTCGAAATGGGAGTAGCTGACTATATAGCGCACCATGAGCTCATTATAAAGTTTCAGTGCCAGCTCCTCTTCTTCTTGGCTCAAGTTGTCGGGTTTATTGTGTCCCGTCAGGCGCCAGTTGAAATAGGCTTCGACGCGCTTGACGGCAATGGCATTCAGCTTTTGTTCGATGTAAAGAACTTCTGTGATGATATCCCCAAAGTCTGTCATCAGCGCGCACAGGCAGCGTTCGGAGTCGATCACGATCAGCTTAATGCCGATGATAAAATCTTGTTCAAAGCGCGGTGCCGACAAAAAGACGGCCGTCTGTGTTTTTTCGCTGAGTTTTACGGCGGCCTGCTGCAAAAAAGCGATGATTTCGCGTGTTTCACGGCTGCGCAACTGTGAGAATACGGGGGGGGGGGTGTTGGCTAGGCAGTCGGCGTTTTGGCTATATTCTTCAGCATAAAGGCGGTAGGCTTTGTCGGTGGGAATTCGGCCGCCGGAAGTATGCTGCTGCAGCAGATAGCCTTCATTTTCCAGATTAGCAAAGTAGTTGCGGATGGTGGCCGAGCTTAAATCGGCAAAGCCTGTGTCTTTGAGCGTGTTAGAACCTACAGGCTTACCTGTTTTTAAGTAGTGCTCGATGAGGCTGAGCAGCACCTTGCGTTCACGTTCGGATTTGCCGGATTTTTTAGCGATAAGCTTTAAGAGGGTCACTTAAATATCTCCTTTCGACTTAAGCTGATTGTAAGAGAGAACGGAATTATTTGTCAAAAAAATTAGCACTCAAACAAATCGAGTGCTGGATTTTTTTAGTTTACTGACGCAGGATGACCGGTAAAATTTCGACGATGGTCGGCTCCCAATCCACGCCTTTTTGATAGACCAGCTGCGCGGCCAGATGGCATGACACGATGGCTTTTTTGTGATGTTCGGGAATTTCATCCAGCAACTGGCGTTGAAAATTGGCGCGCAGAGTGGGCAGGCAATATTTAATAAAGCACTGCGTTAAGGGATTGGCCGGATTATTATCCCAGGGCAGCGGATCAAGATAATCCAGCAGCTGATAGGTGAAAAGATTGATCTTTTCCGAAAGCTGCTGTGAAATATCTGTAAGATATCTTTTGGTCTCTTTGTGCGTACTCAATAGCAGTTCAGCCTCTTGTGAGGCGCACAAAGCCAGCCGCTGCAGGATCTCCTGCACTAGGATTTGTTTGTGCTTAAGGAATTCCTCATCGGAGATAGCCAGACCGCACAGCACTTCGTACGACGAGCAGATGACGCCTGTCTTATTGGCCGAGCTGTCCTTGATGATCAAGACCCCAAGCTTTTCCAGGATGCGGCGGGCTTTAGGAGTGAGGTAGAGATTAGCTCCTTCAACGATGCCACGGGTGGTTGGCTTGCCGGTTTCATCTAAGAAATCTTTGATGTTTGTTTCATCGAGGGTGCGGGGACGCCCTCCCGCAGGAATAAAAAGGTCGGTGTTGGTTTGATTGACGGTGTTGCGCAGTACATTATTTGTCTCGCTGCCGCTCAGCCATTCTTTTTCCAGTTTACCCTGGCGCTTATGCCAGCATAGAGTCTGTTGGCTTAAGCTGTTTTGACTGCGCTTGACGGTCTTATCCAGCAGTAAGCCGCCATCAGACAGTTTTTCGGCCGGATAGAAATTTATCGGCTTACCGGCTTTGAATAAATCATCTAAAGACTTCAGGTCAAGGCCATTAGGATCGTAAATCGTGCCGGAGACGTCGATCAAGGACAGCAGCTTGGCGGTAGTGGGATATAAGCGGTAGAGATTGTGTATCTGATTACCGGCCACATCGCCATCAGGCCCACCAGACATCTTGACCGTAAAGGGAATGGCATGCGGATCGATATTGAGATACTTTAAGAGGGCCTCCATGTAGACGTTGACGCCTAACGACGTCACGCCATATTCCTTATGGTTGATGCCCACCAAGGGTTTGCTGGAGATAAAGGCGCCACCGGGCTTATAATTATATTTTTCACTCAAATCGGCGATCCATTGGATCATTTCATCGTGCATATTTTCATCAGGGCCCAAATACAAATATTCAGGGCGCTGCCAGTAATCTACGATTTTGCTTGCGCGCAAGATGCCATCGGCATGGCAGTTGATGATCGTCAGTAGGCTTTCGACAAATGAACGTTGCACCTGATGCAGGAATTTGATGCGTTGTTCTTGGCGGAAGAAGGCGATCTTCTTATCGATTTCGGTTTGTGCTATGCCGGAAACTTCCAACTCTTTTTGGAGGACTAAAGATTCTGCCTCCAAGCGTTCGAAGGGGTTGATGAAGAGGATGCCTTTAGCGCCACCTTCAGGGATGTCTTTATTCTTCATGTGCTGCGTAAGGGCTAGATTGTAACATTCGGTGAAGATATTGTTTTGTTCATAGGTGATGTGTTCGGGCTGATGAGGGTATACCGTGCGCAGTCCGCCGCGCGCCAAGTCTTTGAAGCGCATGTGGAAGCCGATAAAATGCATGCCTTTAATAAAGAAGATGGCGTAGGGCAGTTCGGGGAATTTTTTGGCGCGGTCATAGGGCACTTCATTGAGATAGTGGGGGTCGAGGCGGAAGCTGTGTGCGGTGAGATTGGTGCGGTAAAAGTTGGTTTTAAGGGTGTAATGGATGAAATTCATGCCTTGCCTTAAGACCGTTTTATGGCGCATGTCGTTATCTTCCTGGCCGGTATCTAGCTTGCCCGTATCGGTCAGAAATTTTTCGCGGATCAAGAGGTATTTATCAAAGTTGTGAAAGTCGGGATCGAATTTGCTGGCAAAAGCCTCGCAGAGTTTGGCCGTCAGCTCGGGATGGCGGCAGAGGGCTTCTTCAATGCTTTGCGGCGTATAGAGATTGGGGTCCAGATGCAGCAGGGTCTGGTGGATGAAACTGACCATGGAGCGCAATAGATTCCCCATGCTGCCTGAGATCACTTTTCGGCTGACAAGCGCGCTGTCGATCATGTCAAAGCTGGGGAAATATTTGACTGACAGGAGTTCGCGCAAAAATTCAATGATGCTGGCAGCTTCCCAAGCCGCCCGCCCATCGCTGCCATGTAAATCGATAGCCATGACAAGGATGTTTTCTTGGGTATATGTATTCATATAGGTGGCGTTGACGCGTTTCATGACCAGGTTATGGCGGTGAACAACGCGGGCCAGCTGGTATAGGAAATTGTATTTGGGCGTATTGCGCCATGCCAAGACGATGTGCATGGAGGGAGTATGGTCTTCCTTCCAGTTTTCATTATAACGCACTTCATATTGGCAGTTGTCGCGCGTCTGTGCCCGGGAAAACATGTTCAGGGCCAATACCAGACGCTCTAGCGGTAGTGAACCAAGAAAGCGCGTATTAATGCTTGAGATGATTGTATCGTATTCTGCATCAGATAGTTGCGGTATATGCTGGTGGGTGAGCAGTCGCAGTTCCTCTTTAGCCTGGGGGGGGAAGGGAATTTTGGAAGTTTCGATGACTTCGTTAAAATAAATTGCCGCCAGGTGCAGGTTGGCTTTAATATCAGGGAAGGGGAGTGGAATTTGTGAAATATAGGCCTGGTAGTTTTTGATGCCATAGAGGGCATAATTCTTTAATATGCGCAAGTCCGCATCGGCACTGTCCAAACACATCACCAGCGATGCATTTTTGAGGTGAATGGTCGAAAAGTAATCTTGCAGATCAAAACCCATCAGGTTGTGCGCCACGAGCATGATATTATCGGTACTCATTTCCTCGAAGAAGCTTTGCGGCATGGCTTTTTCGAGCCAGAGATAATAATCCTGAAATTTATGACTTTCATTTTGGATGGCGGCAAATAGCCTATCTTGGGGAGATGTTTTGGGGTTTTGATCAGTCATATGGTCTCTCTTTGACTATGCGTCATGCAAGTTTAATAGTACCAGTTGTAGGCGGCAGCAGCACTGTAGAAGCGCTTTGAGTTTTTACCGGCTACGGTGAACCATGAGCCTATGATGATTCCCTTAGTCGGACTCCAGTTATATTCAATGGCAGGCGCCAGGCTAAACTGGGCAGAGCTGGGCGCTGCCACTGCCGTTGCAGAATAGCCATTAAAACGCGTTCTGCCTGACATCCGGCCATTGATGTCTATAGCTAAGGCCCAGTTTTTTGTTAAGGTATATTCAGCGCCAAAGAGAAAAGCTGCGCTATTTCCCGGATATACCCAGCCTTTGGTGGATGGATCGCCGCCATAGGCATTAATACCCCTGACGTGCACAGGGGCGGAAAAACTTAACGCCAGATTAAATCTCGGTCTCAGGTAGTGCTCACCGCCAAAATGATAGACTCTGGAAATAGTGAAGCCGGTGGCACTGACAAATGATCCCATGCCTCCCAAATCGGTGCGCAGTTTTTTGGGATTTGACCTTTGGTATTTGCCGACGGGGAATGTTTCCCTGGCGAACAATTTAATAAGCGATGAGTTTTCCCCTTCGTACAGTTGGTATTCCAGCACAATAGGCAAATCGCCGAAGGCGGTTGCCGACTGTCCCTGCGTAGCGTTATAATATCCCTGCACGATACCAAATAGATCAAATTTTTCGATAACACCCACTTTGACTTGCATTTGGGAAAATAGTTGCAGGAATCGGGGAGTTGATTTTGCCTGCCAATCATCACCATAGGCTGCGGTCGAGACTATGGTGTAAAAATAGGGCTCTATATTCAAATGGCCGGGAGGAACGACTTTTGCCGAAGGGGTGAGCAGCGGCCCTGTCAGCCATAGGCTATTAGAGGGTCCGGTGGCCCCTGGACTGATGCCATAGCAATGTGAAACCAGGCAGGAAAAACAGGCGATAAGACTTAAAAGGCGGCAGGTGGGAGACATGTTAGATTCTGTTAAAATGTTAATAAGCACCTTTCCGGCAAAAGATGATTGATCAAGTCAAGCCCCTCTCTGTGATCTCTGTGGGTTCTGTGGTTTTTGAAATTTACCATCATAGAGCCCACAGAGGGCACAGATAGGGGATAAGGCATTCATTATGCTGTATAAGTTGTCCGTGAAGTTGAACTTTGTCTTCGTGTTCGCTCTGGACCTCAGTGCCACGGAGGTGAATATCTTTTATTTATCCCCAAGCCTTGATTCTTATCTAAGCAGGCGCAGCGCATTGAGTCCGACCAGGATGGTGCCGCCTTCATGCATCACGACAGCCAGCCAAAGAGGCACAATGCCGCCCAGTGCCGGCAGGCTGGCAATGATGATGGCCGCTGTCGCCAGGAAAAGATTTTGCTTAACGATGGCTTTTGTCTGCTTGGCCTTGCCGATCAGCCAGTCCAAAAGTTCGATATTGTCATGCAGCAGCACCACATCAGCCGCATCGATGGCGGCCGTGCTGCCGACTTTTCCCATGCAGATGCCGACCGTCGCCCGCGCGAGGGCAGGGGCATCATTGACCCCGTCGCCGATCATGGCCAGGCCCTTTTGTTGGGCGAGATTAGAGACGTAGCGCAGTTTGTCTTCGGGGCTCAAGGCCGCATGGAATTCATCCACTCCCACCTCATCGGCGATGAGTTTGGCGCTGGCGATATGATCGCCGGTTAGCATGATGGTATCCCAGCCGCGATTTTTTACCGCCTGCAGCGTTTCGGCGATGTGATGGCGGAGGGTATCGCGGAAGCGGAAGATGTATGGCCTTGTGCCTATGATAAGCACGGCGAGGAGTTCGCCTTGGGCTTCAATCTGGGCAGTGCGCTTAAGGAGATGTTGCCTTTGATTTTCAGGCAATTTATCCGCAATGTGGCCTGGACGGCCGATATAAACGCTTTCGCTGCCTCTCGGCAAAAGTGCCGTAGCTTCCAGGCCATAGCCGGCGATGGCTTTGAAGTTGTTAAGCAACACCGTGGCGCAGCGGTTTGACTGGCCATATTTGAGAATAGCTGTCGCAATGGGATGGACGGCATTTCTTTCCATAGCATAGGCTACGGCTAAGGCTTCATCAAGGCTTCCCGCTTTGGCATCAGCATCGGCAGTATTAAGCATCTCAATAGCGATGCAGGCCAATTCACCGGTGGTTAATGTCCCTGTCTTATCAAAAGCCACAGCTTTGCAGTGTGCTAAAGCATCCAGCGTAATACCGCCTTTAAGCAGAATGCCGCGCCTGGCGCACGAGCTGATGGCGCTCAAGTAGGCAATAGGAATAGCGATGATTAAGGCGCAAGGGGAGGCGGCAATTAAAAAGGCCAGGGCCCGGTAAAGCGAGCCTTCGATGCCTAGAAAAGGAATCGAAAGTAAAAAAGGCAGTGTCAGTGCAAAAGTAAAGGAGAGTGCGATAATTGACATGGCATAGCCGCGCGAGGCTTGATCAAACCAGCGCTGTAACTTTGGGCGCGCTTCTTGGGCCTGGGTGACAAGCTGGATGATGCGGGCGATAGTCGAGTCTCCACAGGTTTTGGTGACCTCTATTGTCAGGGCCCCGTCCAGATTGCGACCACCTGCCGGGACGCTATCGCCTAAGGTTTTGGTGATGGGCAGGCTTTCGCCTGTCAGATGGACAAGGTTTAAGGATGAGGTGCCATAGATTACATTGCCATCCAGGGGGACTACCTGGCCGGCTTTGACGTGGATGTGTGTGCCGGTGGCAATATCTTTGATAGATCTCTCAATCAACGTGCCGTCAGGCTGTACCACGCTGGCGCGCGTCGGCGATAGCTTGTGCAGGCTGCTGATGGTGCCTTTGGCTTTGCTGGTTACAGCATCTTCCATGGCGCCTGACAACGCAAACAGGACGAGCAGGAGCCCGCCTTCCATGCCGCTGCCGATAAAGATCGACGAGAAGGCTGCCAAAGTCATCAGAATATCAATATTAATTTCCCCTTCGGCAAGATCTTCAACAGCTTCAATGAGCGATGGGATGCCGGCCAGGAAATAGACGCATACCAGCAGCAGATTTGATAGAGCAAACGTCTGCCCGCTAAAAGAGCAGCCAAAGGCCATGACTAATAATATAGCCGCCAACATGGCCGCTTTTAGGGTGAGATGTGCGCCCCAGCTGCGCGAGGCTGGCAGCAGAAAAGGACTGACGCTCTCTTGCAGCCCTTGCTCGATATAGTCGCTGAGCAATTCAGAGGAGGGGGCAAGGAGTGGTTTGGTTGTCAAAGGGGCTGCTGCCATTAGTGGTTCCTATTATTTAAGCCTTAAACCATTCGAGCAAAAAATATACCCAGCCGAATACCAAGACGGCAAGGCCTAGATTCCAAATAATGGCGGGAATGACTTCGTTCAGGGCTAAACGGGCCAAAAGATAGCTGGCAGTGGCGGTCATTAAAAAAGCGCCGATAAAAATCCCATATCCCGGCCACAGCCAGAGCAATCCTAGGCAAATCATGCTGCTGATCAGGACGCCAACGGCCGCGCCTAATCCCTGTTTTAGTGGATGCTCATGGGAGGCGAGCGAAAGGCCAAGCTCCTCTTCGACCATCACCTTAAGCAGGCGTGCGTCATCTGCCATCAGCACATCCAAGACATCTTCAAGCAATTTGCCGTCGAAGCCCTTGGCGGCATACAGCACGCGCAGCTCATCGCGTTCCTGTTGGCGATGGTGTTCGATTTCCCAGCGTTCCTGTTCCAGCACACGGTGCAGACGCTCCAGGCGAAACCACCCCAGCCAGGCGCTGCGGCCAAGCTTCCATAGCAACCAGCCGCTGGCGAAAATCGATAGTACAGTCAAAATGTTGAGTAAGGAGATTTTTAGGAATGCCAGCAGCAGCCATAACAGCGGCAAGAGCAATGCGCTTTCACGGGCCGCATCGCAGGCGGCCGCTAGGTAGCCAGGAATCTCTGTGCCGTGAATTTCGGCAGCAGAGATTAGACCTTCGGCTTGGGCTTCGATGACGTGTTCCAAGGCGTCTTTGCCTTTGAAATGCGCCGGCCCTTTGTGGGAGTGGGGAGACATAGCTAAATCACCTAGGCTAAATATTAACCCGCAGGTTAGCAGTCTTTAAATATTTTCTCCACTGCAAGATGAGGTGATGTCAATTATTATTCGAAATATTTATTCAGATCGGATCTGAACTTAGATTTTCCAGGGAAGCCCACCCGTCTGCCGACTTCCTGACCATTTTTGAGATACACAATCGTTGGGAAGGCACTAATTTCAAACAGCGCTGTCACTTCGCGGGCCTTACTGCCATTCAGCTTGGTAAACAGGTATAAGTGGCCAAATTCGTCATTCAATTCTTCATAAATTGGCGCAAAACTTTTGCAGGGGCCGCACCAATCGGCGTAAACATCGATGATGACAGGCACATTAGAGTTTAAAACTTCTTGAAAGTTCTCATTGGTGATCTCGATGATCGGGTAACTGCCCTCATTGATTGCAGCGCCCAGGGCACAGATTTGCATCAGGCACACAACCAGTATGATAGATAAGTTTTTCATGTTTTACCTTATGTTAATTAGATTTCTGTATAAAATTGTGCGCATCGATAGCCGCCATGCAGCCGGTGGCGGCAGCCGTGATGGCCTGGCGGTAATGCGGGTCGGCGATATCACCTGCGGCAAAGACACCCGGGACTGAAGTGCTGGTGGTTGGGGATTGCGTGATGAGATGGCCAGTCTTAGCAAGGGCCAGCTGTCCTTTGAACAGGCCGGTATTGGGAGCGTGGCCGATGGCGATGAAGACTCCTTGGCAGGGAAGCCATTGCGTTTTTGTTGCACGGATATTTTTATAGACAACGCCTGTGACTTTTCCCTTGCCGGGATCAGCAATCTCTTCGACCGTGCTGTGCCAGATGAAATGGATTTTATCATGCGCCAGCGCTTTATCTTGCAGATGTTTTGAGGCTTTTAGGGAGCCTGTGCGGTTGATGACGGTGACTTTGGTGGCATATTTGGCCAAAAATAGCGCGTCTTCTAAAGCCGTATCGCCGCCCCCCACCACGACAACTTCCTGTCCTTTATGCAAAATGCCATCGCAGACGGCGCATGAGCTCACACCTTTGCCGATCAGTTCCTTTTCAGAGGCTAGGCCTAGCCATTTGGCAGCGGCGCCGGCAGCAATGATCAATGTCTCAGCCAAAATGGCATGGCCATCTTCCAATTTTATGGTGAAAGGGCGCTGCGAAAGATCAATGTCCACTACCGTGCCATTTTTTATGTTGGCGCCAAAGCGCACGGCTTGTTCGCGTATATTTTGGGTGAGATCCCAGCCATTGATGCCGTTGGGGAAGCCAGGAAAATTATCAACCATATATGAAAGGGCTATTTGTCCCCCCGGCTCTTCGCCTTCAATGACTAAAGTGGTTAGACCGGCCCTTGCAGCATAGACGGCGGCCGTTAGGCCGGCCGGACCTGAGCCGAGGATCACGACCTGTGCCAAATTTTGGTTGCCGAATAGAGGGCATAGAGTTAAACAAAGAATAATAGAGAACAGTATTTTCAAAATCATATTCCGTGAATAAAAATAAAGCTAAGTTATATCATATTGATGCATTTAAAATAAATGGTTTTTGATTTTAACTGGGAAAGTAAATTAACAAGACAGGCCGGCTAGGGGAGGACAAATATTTGGAAACGGCCGCATCTAACAAAGAAACACCGAGACAAAGAAAATACGATAAGCTGCAATTGCAGGCCAAACCTAGCCGCGTGTGGTATATGAGGCTTGCGCCCGAACTGCTAAGGCAAGGTAAGAGAAATGGTTCCTCTGTGTGGTAGATTTCGCACCCTATGTTAATTTTGTTTTGCCCTGTCTATCCTGTATTTTTAGGTTGAGGTGTAGGTCTAGAAATCCCATGCCTTGCTGTTGGTTTCTTCCGTGTCTCTATGTTGAGGTTTTTGTGAACGAATTAAAACAATCCCTTGTACAGAATTGCCGCTCAAGCAGCTCTTAGGCCTCCTGCTCGAGCGTGCGCGGCAGAGTGAGGATGATGAGTCCGCCGATGATAAAAAGCACAATGATTGTACTCATGCCCCAGCGCAGGCTGCCGGTTAGATACGAGATCCAGCCATAAAGCAGCGGACCAAAAAAAGCCGTCGCCTTGCCGGAAAGCATGTAAAAGCCAAACATCTGCCGTCGCATATGCGAAGGCGCCAGGCGCGACATCAGCGCGCGGCTTGAAGATTGCACCGGACCTACAAAAATGCACATCAGCAGGCCAAGCGTCCAAAACTGCCATTTTTCTGTGGCCATCAGGGCAAAGGTGCCGGGGATGACCATACCCACAATGGAATAAAGGATGACCTTCTTGCTGCCCAGCCAGTCGTCCAAAAAGGCCAGCGTGGCCGCACCCGCACCGGCCGTGATATTCATAGCAATGCCAAGCTGCAGCACCTCATATTGCGGCATGTCTAATACGGTAGCCGCATAGATGCCGCCAAAAGCAAAGAGAGTGGCCAGACCGTCAATATAAAACGTCTTGGCAATCAGAAAGCGCACAATGGTGCCATACTTTCTGATTTCGCGGAACGTCGACTTTAGCTGACTGATACCATCAAGTGCGGCGGTGGTAAATTTCTTCTGGCTGGGCGGCGAATTAGGTGTGAAGATAAAGAGGGGGAGCGAAAAGACGGCAAACCAGACAGCCACCAGGATGAATGTCGCCCGCACCGGCTCAGCTTCACTAGTATCGAGCGGAATCCACGGCGTACCGCCACTGACGAAGGCGACAAGCGACAATACTAGTGCCGCCATGCCTCCGGCATAGCCCATACCCCAACCCCAGCCGGACCAGCGACCTAGTTGCGCTGGCGGGGCAAGCTCCGGCAGCATGGCATTGTAGAAAATGAACGACCCTTCAGCGCCGATGGCGCCGATGCCCACGCACCATAAGGCCATCCACATGTAATCAGGTGATGGCTTTACATACCACAGCAACGCTGTCGGAATGATGCACAGCAGCGTGAAGATTGCCAGCCACAATTTGCGGGCGCCGCCCTGGTCGGAGATGGCGCCGAAAATGGGACTTAATACCGCCACCACAAAAGCCGAGATGCCGGTGATCGTACCCCAGGCGGCAGCACCCGTGGCTTCATTGGGCGCTACACTGCTGACAAAGTACGTCGCAAAGACAAAGGTCTGGATCACGGTGGCAAAGGCGCTATTGCCCCAGTCGTAGAGAGCCCAGGCGCATAAGGCCCCAAACGATTTGCGTGTCAGTCCGACACTATTTGGCACGGCCTGGCTGGTTGATGGACTGAGCGATGTCGTCATCGGAATCCCGTGTTAAGCTATCTGCCGATCAGCAGCAAAATACCTGCCGCTAGTGCCAGAATTCCCAATACGATGCCAGGAATGGCAAGTCCGCTAATCAAGGTTGTCAAACCGATCAAAATCAGATAAATGCACAAAAGTAACATGCCGATGCCAGGTAAACGCATAAAAACTCCTTTTTTTAAAATTTATTCTTATATGCGCACCATAATGCTAAGTAAAATAGTTGCGCAAGCAAAAAATATGGTCATTGAATTTAATTTCGTTTCGCAAAAAAAGGGGCATAAAGGAGCTAAGGGACGCAAAGAACGGTCCCTTCTCTTTTAGCCCTTCATCGCTTGCTTTCCTTAAGTTCTCTATGTCCATTAATCTTTGTTGGGCGAAATTAAACAAATAGCCTTTCATACAAAATAGGCAAGGATTGCTATGCAAAAAAAAGACAAAAGCTTAGCGTTGTATTCAGTATTTAATCTCAAATAAGGAGTGGTAATTATGGCGTCAAGTCTAACAGCCCCTAGAGCACATCGTGACATGAGTGCTTCTTATTGTGTTTCGACACCTGGAAAATTGACAGATAGCGACCTGAACAAACACCTTAGCCCTTTGTTTAAAGAATTATCTATTTTGCATTTTGTGGTAAAACCCTTTGATGTCAATGTTAGCAAGGTGTTCGGCGAAGCTGCTTCAGTAGCCAATGCCAGCCTGGCTTGGAAAGAAAGCCACCCTAACAACCACCCGAAGGATATAAAATTCTCCAAAAATCTATGTCCGCGTGCAAAGGTTGACGATATAGGTCAGTTTAAATCGGTTTCAGACTTGTTTGAACGTCTGAATAAGGCAACGACCAAAATGGATCAAATCTTCGATCGCTTTAATCATACTCAGTATAAAGATTTAAAACGGGTGCTCAATAATGCTAAAACAATGTCTAGAGCATTTATGGAAGCACTAAGTAATACTAAGGACTACTCTTCCGAACTAGCAAAGATTCAAGGTGTAGGGTCCACACATGATGACTTTATCAAAGACTTAAACGCCAACATGGAAGCCATCAGCAAGTTGATTGATTCAAACGCTTGCGATGCTAAAAATGCGCAACTACTGATCGATGAGGCAAATGATCTGAAAGCTAAATGGGATCAAAATAGGTTGGAATCTGCTGCCGCCACCGATCTCATCAATCGATCTGATGCCCAGATAAAGTATTTTGAGCCTTATGTTAAAGTGTCTTCAGAAATTGTCACGCTAACGAAGAAAGCCGAAGAATTTTTGTCAGAGTTTGACAATCGAAGCGGCAATTATTTAAGAGGACTACCAGCTTTGGTAGCTTTTAATGACAAAGCTGGCGATCCAAAGAGAGAAGCAGACGTGCTTCAACAAAACACTTTAGCTGTTGGCAGAGATGCTAAAGCCTTCAAGGATCAGCAAGCGGCCTTGCCAAAGCAAACTAAAGTTGATGGTACCAATGCTCAACTGCAAAAGTTAATTGGGGAGCTGAATCAAGTAAAAGCTGACTATCCCCGGCTTAAACAGGACTGCGAGTCTATTGTTAGTCAGCTATCGGCAGGTGGCGATAAACTCTCATCAGCGACTGCCCATGCCAAGGCTTTACACAATGCCATGATTGCTTTCAGCGATTTGGCAACAGAATCTGTGAAATATGCCGAGCTTAGTCAACGCCTAAGGGATGTGCGTAAAAACGAGCCTAAAAGATCCGAACATCAAAAAATCTTTGATATGGCCAGCGCCTGTGACATAAATGCATATAGGAAGAATGTTGAGCAGTTTGCGAAATCGCTCCAGAATCTATCCTTGGGTAGTCAAACCTTGGGTAGTCAATCCATGGGTAGTCAATCGTCGGGTGCCCAATTATCACAAGCGGCCGGTGAAGATGCGAAGAAAGCACAGGCGGCTTATCAAAAGTCTTTAGAAAATATCCAAAAGGAGATTTTTCTGCTAGTGGCGCAGCTGCCCAAAGCCGCAGTGGCTCTTGAGGGAGAAATGAATCGTATTAGCTTAGCCTTAAAGACGGCTGGCGATGATACACTGGATTTTACACAAAACTATTCGTACGAGACGACACATCAATTGATCTACGCTCCATTAAACTCGCTGGCTAACTGGTGGTCGGGATCGGCAGCAGAAGCCCCCGCCCTCACCGATAAATCATCGAGTCAGACTGAAGAAAAGAAACTGTAAGTTTTTCGGCAGCGCACGCATGGTGCGCTGCCGAAATTGTCATATCCGTTTGACGCGGGGATAACTTTGTCCTGCCAGTAAGAAGACCTAAAGTAGCTAAGAGAGAAAAGGGTCCGTCCATTGCGACCCTTAGGTCATTTATGATCTTTTCGATGACAGGGAGAGATTAAATCGATAGCCAATCTCTCATCTTTCCTTTGCGGTTTTATCGATGATCTTTTATCTTTGTCTAAATTGATAACTGAAACTTAAAAAACCAAGAGGTATAAACTCCCATGTCATATGCTAATTCGTTAGTCATTGCCTCGGGCGTCCTGGCACTATTGTATGGAGTGTTTATGATACGCTCCATCCTATCGATGAGTGCAGGCACCGACCAGATGCAAAAAATTGCGGCCGCCATCCAAGAGGGCGCGCGCGCCTATCTCAATCGGCAATATCAAGTGATCACGGCCGTCGGCATCGTTATATGCCTGCTGCTAACGTGGCTGCTCGGCAAGTATACCGGTATCGGTTTTCTGATCGGCTCGGTGCTATCGGGTTTGGCCGGTTATATCGGCATGAACGTGTCGGTGCGCGCTAACGTGCGTACCAGTGAAGCGGCCCGGCAAGGACTGAAAACTGCGCTCAGCGTGGCCTTTAGAGCAGGTGCCATCACAGGCTTGCTGGTCGTCGGCTTAGGCATCCTGGGCGTCACCTGCTACTACAACTATTTGAGCAGCCTGAACCTGTCCACACGTGCCATTACCGATGCGCTGGTAGCGCTGGGCTTTGGCGCCTCGTTGATTTCGATCTTTGCCAGACTTGGCGGGGGGATTTTCACTAAGGGTGCCGACGTCGGTGCTGACCTTGTCGGCAAAATCGAAGCTGGCATTCCAGAAGACGATCCACGCAATCCGGCCGTTATTGCCGATAACGTAGGTGATAACGTAGGCGACTGCGCGGGTATGGCGGCCGACCTTTTCGAGACCTATGTGGTCACGATTGTAGGTACGATGCTGATGGCTAGTATTTATTTTACAGGCGCCGTTTTAGACAGCATGATGTTTTATCCGCTGGCAATCTGCGGTGTGTGCATCATCGCTACCATCATCGGCACCTTTTTTGTGCGCCTTGGCTCGAACAATGATATCATGCAGGCCCTTTATAAAGGCTTTATCGCCACCGCCTTGATTTCAGCCGTAGCTATCGTCTGGGTGACAAAATCGCTGCTCGGCTTTGATGTGGTCTATACGGCTAACAAGGTGTCGTTCACCGGCATTAACCTGCTGTGGTGCGCCTTTACAGGTCTTGTAGTGACAGGCCTGCTGATGGTCGTTACCGAGTATTATACTTTGGGCAGACACCGTCCGGTAAAAAGCATTGCTTTAGCTTCTACCACAGGCCATGGCACCAATATCATCCAAGGGTTGGCCATCTCGATGGAAGCCACAGCCTTGCCGGTGATTATCATCTGCGCAGGGATTCTTGTTTCCTATACCAATGCCAATCTGTTCGGCATTGCCGTGGCCGCAACCAGCATGCTGGCTGTCGCCGGCATGATCATCGCGCTTGATGCTTATGGTCCTGTGACAGACAATGCCGGCGGCATTGCCGAGATGTCCAACATGCCAAAAGATGTACGCAAGACGACGGACGCTTTGGATGCCGTGGGTAACACCACTAAAGCCGTGACGAAGGGTTATGCCATCGGTTCAGCGGGTTTTGCCTCGCTTGTGCTGTTTGCAGCCTTCCTGGAAGATCTGCAACACTACTTTGGCGCAAGCGAGTGCAAATTCGTACTCGACAACGCCTATGTCGTGGTCGGTCTGTTCCTGGGCGGCTTGCTGCCTTATCTGTTTGGCGCTTTGAGCATGATGGCCGTCGGCCGCGCGGCAGGCTCTGTCGTCGTCGAAGTACGCCGCCAGTTCAAGGAGATTCCAGGCATTATGGAAGGTACCGGACGTCCGGACTACGGTCGTGCCGTGGATATGTTGACGAAATCGGCGATCAAAGAAATGATACTGCCATCGCTTTTGCCGGTGCTCGCGCCGATTGTAGTGTATTTTGTCATTAATGCCTTCGCCACCCAAACCGATGCCTTTGTAGCTGTCGGTTCGATGTTGTTGGGCGTTGTCGTAACGGGACTTTTCGTGGGCCTTTCGATGACGTCGGGCGGCGGCGCTTGGGATAATGCCAAGAAGCTGATCGAAGACGGCCACCATGGTGGCAGAGGTTCTGACGCCCACCATGCGTCGATCACTGGCGATACCGTCGGCGATCCGTACAAAGACACGGCAGGCCCTGCCATCAACCCAATGATCAAGATCACCAATATCGTGGCCTTGCTCTTGCTGGCTATTCTTTACGCCGCGTCGCACTAATTTTCGTCCAAATAGAGGATGAAGGGGAGTTCCTTCCCTTCATCCTTTTCTTTTCGTTAATATCTCTAAGCAAAAGCTGAACCCTTTGAAGATACCAAGAAGGCCCAAGCCAAGAAGAAGATTTTAGCTAGTTGACAAAAGCCTCTTTTCTTTAGTGCCTGCCTTTTGCTGCATCGTTCTTTTGGTTATATTTTAGCCCTTGCCACGAACGCTAATACGGTGACGTTGTCTGTAGACCTGCCATTATTGATCGCATAGTTGGCAAGTTTTTTGGCAACGTTGGTGTCATTCCCTTTGGCAAGCAATGCGACGATCTCATTTTCCTTAACATAGTCTTTAAGGCCATCGCAGGCTACCACTAGGGTGTCGCCAGGTAGCAGCCTATGCACGGTGATTTTTGGCTTTTGGATGATGCCGGGCGTTTTGTGGATATTGGAGCTAACATCGCCGATGGCGCGACTGACATTGATGCCACTCGAGGACTTCGGGTAGCGCAAATGCTTGGAATTCTTTGCCAAGGGCCATTCTTTGGCAATTTCAGGCTTGCCTATGCAATCGGCGGCGCGTTTGGCATCTTTTGCGCTGGACCAATCGCGCACACAGGATAGCGGAATGGATTTAAGAGTCCCTTGAGTATAGCGGTAGATATTAGCTTCGCTATCACCCAGTGTCGCTGTATAGATCAGGTTGGTGTGTTTGTCGATGAAGCAGACAACCGCCGTACTGCCGATGCGATTCCATTCCGCTCTCTTGGAGACTGAGCTATGAATTAATTGGAGAGTAGTTGTAAAAGCTTGCCTAACATTCCTTTTGGTTTCTTTTAAAACTTGCGAAAATTTGACTGGGAACAACAAGCTGGCATAAGTTGCGACGCATGAGCCGCCATGTCCGTCGAAGACGCCGGCGAGCTGTCCTTCAGCAATAGAAATATTGAAATGTGCATCTTCCATCGTCTTCCTTTGCCCTTTCAATTCACAATTTGTGTATTTAAGGCTTAACGGAGAGCTCATTTGGGTGTCAGGCGCAGCTATGGATGCTTTAACCTCAGTCCATGTCATATAGGCTGCTTGGGCGATCTTGTCATCGTTGGCGCGGATTCGATGCTCGCAAATGGCTTTATATGAATTTTTGAGCAGCTTTGACAACCAGCTGTCGATAGATCCGGCGAAAGAGGAAGCTCCGTAGGCCGGGGCAGTAGCTATCGAAACTATGGCTATTTTTTCAGTGGATTTACTTTCATATAAATAGGCCTCAGTTTCGCAGCTAGCCAAGTTGTCACCGGGTTTAGTTCTGGTGTTTACATCTGCTGCCGCAGGAGCCCCAAGTCTTGCCAGGGAGAGTTCATGACTGTCGCCCGTTGACGCTTTCTGACGTTTGGCCATTTCTTGTTTCAGCAGTTCAACAATTTCGTCGCTGCTGGAAGCTGCCGCAAGTCCAAGTAACCTCTGTTCCCAAAACGGGTGTTTTATAAAGAAACACTCCAATTTTTCGGTTGCGCTTGTAAAGTTAGCTAAATCGCCTGTGCCCCGAGACATTAAAGTCGTGCCATAGTCAAATTGGATATCCATTTTGGCACCATTTTCAAGCAACGATTTCACCATGTCGTAGTCCTTATTGATGATGGCAAGCGCTAGGGGGGTAGCTCCGTTTTCATTGATTCCATTGATATCTCCATTAAAGAGTTCCAAGAATGATTTGACTTTGGCGCTGAACAGATGAACTATTTTTATGAGAGTTTCGTCAGAGGCTGTATGTGCGGGTTTATCAAGCAAAGTGATTTTAGCCAGCGATACCGTTCTTGAAGTGGTAGTATCTGGTGTTGTATCGACGGTTATGTCGAGATATCCGGCAGATTTATCTTCAGAATTGGAGCCGATGCGTTCATTAGATGAATTTAGCTTAAGTAGTGAGAAATTTGTGCTTGAATCTGATAACGACACCATAAGATTCTCCCTGGTTCGTAATAGCCTATTTGGATTGTATTTCTTCTGTTGTAGTTTTTAGTGAAAACAGCCGAGTCTGGACCGTCAAAAAGTTTATTTATTTTCTAAATTTCTTTGTATATTTTAATCCAAATCACTTCTTATGACAGATGATGGTAATTTCTGAAAAGGTTGTTGATAAGTTATGTGAACAAACGGGTAAATGTATATTCAGGAATGCAAATACCATATCGAATGGCCTTGTTGAAAAAACACCCTGAAGGGCTTTTAGGGCAGATTTGGAAAAATAATGCGGCGTTTTGTGTTAATGCCAGGAAGCTGATCGAAGATGGCCACCAAGGCGGCAGAGGCGCTGGCGCCCGCCATGCATCGATCAGCGGCGATACCCTCGGTGGGTCCGTACAAAAGCACGGCAGGCATTGCCACCAACCCAATGATCAACAGCACCAATATCATGGCCATGCTCTTGCTGGCTGTACTCTCGCCGCGTCGCAGTAATTTTCGTCCGGCTTGAATGACTGAAGAGGGGTTATTCCCATTCATCCTTTTCATTTTGGTTTGTCGATAAAGTTCATGTTAGCCCTTTTTCATTTCGGAGCGCTCAAACTTGCGAAGCGTCTTGAAGTGCAGGACTTATCGCCGCTTGGCTTCGATGGGGCTTGTCATGCCGGTGAAAAGGCTCTTTATATACATTTTCCTGCGACTTCAGAATGTTTTAAGGGCATTAATAGTAGCGTCTGTCGGCATTGGCTTGTCAATTTCCGACGAAATAAGCGGTCATATATCGCCGCAATCCAAATTCAATAGCCATATCGGATCATCCCAGGCACGTTTGTGGATGTTTTTTTTGATATGTACGAAAAATGCTGTTGCGTTAAATCGTCAATGTTTT
>CAWHMU010000012.1:0-17369 GCA_963830365.1 uncultured Chlamydiae bacterium | reverse complement strand
CATCACCAATTGCCGACGCCTTCGGACGGGTCATCCAGATCACCTACCCCATGGTGGTCGATGCCGACGGGCGGCGTTACCTGCCGACGGTAAAAAAAGAATACGACCCCATGGGCAATGTCACCTGTGAAATCGATGCCAACGGCTTCGAGACAAGAAAGCGCTATACCGTGCGCGGCCAGGTGGCCGAAGTGATCCATCCCGATGGCACCACCGAAACCAACACCTACCATTGGGATGGCAACCTGTGGAAATCCAAGGCCAAAAACGGCACTAACACCTCGCAGATCAACGACCCTCTGGGGCGCCCCACTATCCACTACACCTATTCCGCTACAGGCGAGCTGCTCGCTACCACTACCAAGACCTACAGCAGCTTCCACCTGGTGAGTGAAACCGATGCCTTAGGCAATGTGACGCAATACACCTATCATCCCGATGGCAAGCTGAAAAGCAAGCAGAAGGTCAACAGCCTGTCGACCTATGCCTACGATAGCCTGGGACGCCTCGCCAAAACGTGCGATCAGTATGGCCCAGGCGCGGCCGACGTGATGGTCAAGGCCCAGACATACGATCTGCTCAACCGCATCGTCGAGGAAACAGTGGAGGATATTTCCGGCAATATCCAAACGCGTTTGTCTTATGCTTACGATGCCGTCGGCAATGTCAACCGCCTGACTACCTACCCACAAGGCCTAAGTGCCACCACCATCACAGACTATGACTCGCATGGCGTGCCGGCAGTCGTCACCGATGCTCTCGGCAACAAGACCATCACCACCATCGTCTACAACTACCGCAACAGCTTCGACCAGGGCGTCCCATACCAAATCGTCACCGATGCCGAAGGCAACCTCACCGCCACCGAGAAAGACGCCCTCGGCAGAACCGTTTCCATCGTCCGTAAAAACGCCTTCGGCAAAATCATCCAGCAACAGGAAAGCCGCTTCGATGCCAACGGCAACTGCTGCCAGCTGATCGACACCATCATCTCACCTAATGACGATGCCGACCGCCAGGTGGTCACGCATATGGAATACGACTGCGCCAACCGTCTCATCGCCTGCTACGAGGCTGTCGGCACGCCTGAACAGAAACAGACCAAAATCACCTACAATAGCCATGGCCAAAAGGAGGCGCTGATCAAAGGCGATGGCATCATGCTGTCGCATGTCTATGATGCGTATGGTCGCCTTGGCGAGCTGAAATCGTCAGACGCCACCGTCCACTACGTCTATCACTACGATGGCAACAGCAACGCTATACAGGTCGACGATCTCATCAACGCCACCACCTCAGTCAAAGCCTATGACAGCCAAAACCGTCTGTCGCAAGAGACGATGGCCCACGGCCTGACGCTAAAATACGCTTACGATGGCCTCGGCAGACCCTTGCAGATGACGCTGCCCGATAATTCCGCCATCGCCTACCAGTATCAGGTAGGCTTCATGCAAGGCGTCGCCCGCCTCGACGCCCAAGGGCAGCGCCTTTATGGCCACACCTATGCAGGGTATGATCTGGCCGGACGCCTCGCCACCTCAAACCTGGTGGGTCAAGGCGGCACGCTCACATATCAGTACGACCTGCTCGGCCGCCAGACGGCGACCATTTCCGCTAAATGGCAGGAAAGACTGCCGCGCTACGACAGGGTCGGCAACCTGCTCGAGAAGAGCGTATCGAATGGCAGCACCACGACGTCCAACTATCATTATGACGATTTGTACCAGGTGACGGGAGAAACCGGCGCCGCTGCCCACGCCTACACTTACGACTCCCATTACAACCGGCTGAATAAGGATGGATTAAGCCACACGCTAAATGCCCTGCACCAGCTGCTGGATGACGGCAAGGCGCGCTACAGCTATGATGCCAATGGCAACCTGCAGACAAAAGTCGCAGCGGGCATCACCACCATCTATACCTATGATGCCATCGACCGCCTGGTCAGCATCGACGATGGTACCACCAAGACCTGTTACGCCTACGACGATACCAACCGCCGCTTAAGCAAGACGAGCTTTACCAAAGACGGCGCCGCCTGGCAGCAAAAAGCCTATGTACGCTATATCTACCAGGGTCAGAATGAGATCGGCGCCTGCAATCCTGCCGGCGACATCATCGAGCTGCGCCTGCTCGGCTACGGCAAAGGCGCCGAAATCGGCGCCGCCATCGCCATGGAAGTCGGTGGCAAGACTTACGTTCCCATCCACGACCATACCGGCAGCGTCACCTGCCTGCTCGATAGCACAAGCGGCGAGGTTGTCGGCAGCTACAGCTATACGGCCTTTGGCGAGGAGCTGTTCGACGGGGCGCTTGTCCCATGGCGCTTTGCCAGCAAGCGCAACGACTCTGAAAGCGGCTTCGTCTACTTCGGCCGCCGCTACTACGAGCCGTCGACCGGGCGCTGGGTGACTCCCGATCCGCTAGGGCGCGAAGGCGGACCCAACCTCTACGCTTATGTGCTTAACAGCCCCTTGACCCATATCGACCTCTATGGCCTTGTCGGCCAAAACAACGACGCCCTGTTCAGTTGCATCAGCAGCTTCTTCCAAAGCGCTGCCAGCATCTGCACCTCCGCCCTCAAAGCCCCCGGCCAGCTGATCTACACCATCGGCTACAACCTAGCTCCCATTCCGCCGGTCAGGGATCTGGTCAAATTCGTCGGCTATTGCCTGCAAGGTGAAAACCCCATCGCCTTCAAAGCCACCTGCTGCTCCGAAACAAAAATCCACCGTTTACCATCATCAAGGAAATGGAGATTACGCTCCTGATAAACGCCTCCTCAATTTTAATGGTATGGGTGTGACTTGGGATGACTTCAAGTTGCGATGTGCTAAAATGTCAGACGCTTATGGAGGGGCCGATGTTTACGGCATCTATAATAGCGAACATGGTTTCTGCATGGACCTATCGGAAGTTTTCGGCCAAAAACTGGGTGTTTCGATGGATGCCCAGGTGTGCGCCCAAAGGGAGGTGGAAAAAATCGTTGACGGCATGGGAGAATACAAGCACCACGGCATCTTGATCGTAGATGCACATAGCCAGGGCTGCGAGACGGTGCATAATCTTAGCGCCAACCTCAAACAGATGATGGATGTTCACGCCTATGGACCGGCCCGCATTTTGCAGGGTGGGGAATATTATCGCGTCAAAAACATCGTTTGTCCGCTCGATCCCATTGCCTATATCGCAGATCCTATGGGGCTGATTGCCGGGGTCCGCACCGGCGTGGTGGAGTTTGAAAACCGTGCGGCACGCTGCGCACGATGCATGCTTTTGAAGGGCCGACCTATACTTTTGCTCGCCAGCAATTGAGCCAGCAACGTAATATGTTTTATAAACCTACCGCCACGATGTAACTCTCATTAAGCTGAAATTTAAGGATGACATATGACGCTTTCAAATCCAATTCAAAGTGTTTCGGCCGTGGTAATTGTTCTGCTATGCGGGCTGCTGCTGACGGGATGTTTACCAGCATCCTATTTTTTTCGGAGCCCAAAAGAGGTTGACATCAGTAGTGAGCCTTATTTTACAGAGCTCTTCGGCCATGCTTATGCGTTCAAAACCGATGTCTTTATTTACAAATTCGATGACCCAGCTAACTATAATAAAGTTCACATCAGCCCTCCGGGACTTGGCAGTGACTTGCCCTCTTCTGTAGCCGAGTATGAAAGAGATCCAAAAAACTGGAAGTTGACGGATACCTGGGCCATAAAAGCCGGCGACTCCGCTTCTGTTTTAATGCGCTCAAATGTGATCGGCATCGTCAGAGCTGGCACGCAATTTACCATCGATCAGGTAGTGCATCGCACCTATCCATCGGGCACGGAAATCAACACAATTTATATCACCATCGATGGCTATGATCCTAAGGGTTCCAAGGTCGATGCCAGAGACATTTTTAACAAATTTGGAAGTGAATTTGGTAAATCCCCAAGCGCTCTCGATGCCAGATTCGTCACCCCCGTATTACCTAAATAGTCTGCTCTAAACCTTGTTCAGAAGCCGACGCTTCGTCGTCGGCCCCCTCACTTCTGCATAATACAACTCCAAGCCAAAGCGAAAGAGGCCTTTCGCACTCCAAACACGCTTCTTAAACTCTAAATTTCTAGTCCAATACAACACATTTATATTAGAAAATTAGGCTATTTCGATCATCTACACATCAGGCATAAAAAATCTTGAGTTAGCCGTGAATACGGCGGCGGCATGTAGCCACAGGTGTTAACCTGTGGAGAAATCATCCTCAATATCCAGCCGTGGCTACGGCGGCAGAGCCCTCGAAGATCCTGCCGCCGCCTTCACGGCTAACGCCAGCTCTGGGACGGGAGGTTTTGATGCACGAAATTAAGCCAACAGCCGAAAATTTATAGTAAAAATGAAGGCAAACGGGCACAGTCGCAGCTTCGTATGGTCACAAAAACTCAGGACGGGGTGGTGACTTAAGGCTTGGGGTCAGGCTTGTGATTTGTGATTTGAAAGTCCTACAGTATATATTACGGCAGCACTCCTTTCAAATCGCAAATCGCAAGCCTGACCCCAAGCCGTTAAGCCGAAACCCGTGCCATGTTTTAAGAAACTTAGATCATTCCATACGGTCTCGCTGTAATGCTCATTAAGCTGCTATTTAAGGATGACATATGACGCTTTCAAATCCAATTCAAAGTGTTTCGGCCGTGGTAATTGTTCTGCTGTGCGGCCTGCTGCTGACGGGATGCTTGGCCTCATCCTATTTTCGTAGCAATAAAGAGATTGACATCAGTAGTGAGCCTTGTTTTACAGAGCTCTTCGGCCATGCTTATGAATTCAAAACCGATGTCTTTCTTTACAGATACAGTGACGCTGGCAATGATAATACCATTGAAGTCAGTCCTCCACGTATTGGCTCTGATTTACCCTACTCTGTCGAAGAATATGAAAGAGACCCAAAAAACTGGAAGTTGACGGATACCTGGGCCATAAAAGCCGGCGATACGCCACTTGCTTTAATACGCTCTAATGTGATCGGCATCATCAGAGCTGGCACGCAATTTACCATCGACCAGGTCGTGCATCGCACATATCCATCAGGCATGGAAGTCAATACAATATATATCACCATCGATGGCTATGATCCTAAGGGTGGAAAGATCAATGCTGCAGATATTTTTAACAAATTTGGAACCAAATATGGCGAATCCCCAAGCGCTCTCGATGCCAGATTCGTCACCCCCGTATTACCTAAATAGTCTGCTCTAAACCTTGTTCAGAAGCCGACGCTTCGTCGTCGGCCTCCTCACTTCGTGCATAATACAACTCCAAGCCAAAGCGAAAGAGGCCTTTCGCACTCCAAACGCGCTGCGTAAACTCTAAATTTCTAGTCCAATAAAACACGTTTATATTAGAAAATTAGGCTATTTCGTGCATCTACACATCAGGCATAAAAAATCTTGAGTTAGCCGTGAATGCGGCGGCGGCATGTAGCCACAGGTGTTAACCTGTGGAGAAATCATCCTCAATATCCAGCCGTGGCTACGGCGGCAGAGCCCTCGAAGAACCTGCCGCCGCATTCACGGCTAACGCCAGCTCTGGGCGGGGAGTTTAGATGCACGAAATTAAGCCAATAGCCGAAAATTTATAGTAAAAATGAAGGCAAACGGGCACAGTCGCAGCTTCGTATGGTCACAAAAACTCAGGGCGAAGGGGTGACTTAAGGCTTGCGGGTCTGGCTTGTGATTTGTGATTTGAAAGTCCTACAGTGTATTTTGAGGGCCGGACTCCTTTCAAATCGCAAATCGCCAGCCTGACCCCAAGCCGTTCGGCCGAAACCCGTGCCATGTTTTTGAGGACTTAGGTACCTTCTTTAAAACCGTTTTAGAACAGGTCATAAACGACTTATGAAAGCACTCTTATATTTATGTGTGGGTAGCACACTGCTGACATCATGCGCCAGACAAGCCATCAGCGATAATTCCATCGGCAGCTTCAGGCATTACAATGAAATTTTGAATGACGGCCCTGAGGACAGACGTAAAGCCCGTGAAATCGAGGCTGTAATTTCAAAAGAGACTTACCACTCCGAGGAGGAATCATGAGGCACATATTCCGCATTCTAGCCGTTTTATTTGCATCTGCGACTCATCCGCTTTATAGCGAAGCGCCCCACGTGGAAGAGGCGATACGCTTGCTCAATGAAGAAGCCTCGTTTTTAAATATGCGGTTGGGCTTTGATATTTTCAGCACCGGTGGTGCTTTTTTAGAGAATATCGATCGTCTGGAGTTAGCGGTGGAAATGCCGGAAATGCAGTTGCCTGATGTGAAATTAATGTTTTCTGCCGTTCTCATCAACTGGCTTGCCGCCGTCAATGCCGATGAGAAGGCCCGTCCCTATTTTAAAAACTACCCGATGACAGCAGATAATATCGAGCTGCGCATATTGACGACAGATTTTGATAAAACATCGACGCCTGAAGATCCCAAGGTAGCCTTCATGTTCAACGTAGGAAACAAAATCGTCTATTGCATCCGCGACGAAGGTACCCGCCAATTAGAACCCTTCCTCAGGGAAACCTACGACCCCATCAAATCGAAGTGCCCAGCGCAATACTAATGGCAGGGACATCATCCAATCGGTAAACCCCGCCCTTTTTCATCATCACTGAGTGCTGTATCAATTATTCCGTGCAAGCGTCGCGGTAGCGACAATACAGCGGTAGCCTGGGGCAACGCGCCTAGGTAAAACACAAAAACATCTCAGGCTGACGACGGTCTGACGTCTAATTTCCGATCCTGTGAAAAGAAATAGTTTTTTTTGCGATAGCCTAACTAATTTTAATAACTATTTGCTTGAGTCGTTAATAATGGTTTAGTAAGATGTTTATTTAATTAATTGTGTAATAGCTGATTTTTTACAATTCACAACATGAGAATGCTATGTCAGGTTTTGTTAGCCAAAGTGGAGTCTCGCCATACTTACAAGCAGCTGCCGGATCCGGAAATAATACAAATGCGATGGTTAATTCTGCCATTGATAATACCATCTCGCAGGTAGCTGCTGCCAGCATGTCTTCCAGCAGTAGCCCATCAAGCATCTCCTCATCTTCCAGCCACACCCGCATATCAAACAGATCATCGTCCCTATCATTGTCCACTTCATCATCTTCTAACCACGCTCCGCAGTCAGAAAGCAAAGTAACTGAATCTACCGAAAGTAAAGGGTCTGAAATTTCGGACGATGAGTCTGACGATGAGTCGAACTGCGATCTATATGGTGAAATGGAGGATGACTATCGTGTTTTATTTGAAAATGCGACTATTAAACATGTAGCATGCCGGTTACCAAAGATGGTTGATGTAGATCCTGATGCTTTCGAAGTCATTGATGCAAAAGATGGTTTTATCGGTACCACAGGTTTAGCTACCTGTGTCGCGGCCTGTGCCAGAGGCAACACCCCACATGGCGATGTAAAGCTTGGCGTAAGTCATGTAACGATAGCACGTACTGCTGCTTATAGTTTGCAAGCCTTAACTAAAAAAATGATGGCGGCAGGATGTGATCTAAAAAGCATTGAAATCTATTTAGTCGGCGGCCAGCTCCCTGATTTGGATGATTCGGAGACTTATTGTGGATCATATGCAGAGGAAATGGAGTTTTTAGCGGAGGTAGATAACTTCCCGATCAAAGGGGTCAGGCTCCACTGCAGTAAAGGCGCCGACTTCGAAGCTGTCGATGTCTTCATGAACAAAGATTATGTTTATTACACCAAATCAATCCAGGAATCCTCTTCAGAATCAGCGGAAGAAACCACTTCAAATCTATAAGTAAACTGCACTATTTGTCGGATAAGAAAGTAGCAATCGTGGTTGATATCTGGTAGTTTCGAAATCTCGATTGTGACCGGCACTATTCCGACGAAGCAAAAATTTTCGGTTCATCACACAAATGAGTACCTCGCCTTATGTAAACCAATCGAGAATGTAGCAAAAATAAGTCATGCAAAATGGCAAATTTCACATTCGCTCCTGTGAAGGCAGGAGTTGAACTAGTGCTGCCAGATAAGCGACAGGGCACAACCTACGAGAACATTTTTAAAGCCTCGATAGAGGCGGAAGCATGTAGCCACTGCGTCAGCGTGTGGTCATCGAATGTTTAGAAACAAAGCCGTGAATACGGCGACAGCAATGACTAAAGGATGTTATATGCTATAACAATCGCATCTAATTCAACTTCCCTCGAGGTCGCTGTCGCCGTATTCACGGCTCTCTTTATGCTACATTTTATTCCATAGGTTGACACCTATGGCTACATGCTTCCGCCTCTATCGAGGCTAACTAGACCTTCTGTGTCTAGAATGTCGATTTGTTTCAAAGAGAACCTTACAAATAGATTGTTACTTCTCTTTTTTCAACCATCCATTACTAAGGCATTTTGACGAATCCTCTTCGACAGGTACTCATTTATGTGATGACCAATTTTTCCCGCTCACCCAATAATCATCAATATCCCTGAATCATCAATATCCCTGCATGGCCTGGTTCCACTATAGCCAGACCCCAATTTTGACCCCAATTCCGGTTTATCATTGTTAAGATGAAAACTATCGAAGCAAGTAAACTCCATAATCATTCATTGACATTGCAACCAAACGGCCAACGGCCCTACAATCATCTAAAACTAAACGAGATACACATGCTTAATTACATCGCATACTTTGATGAATTAATTAAATCGGGTTCACTTTTTTGGTTTTGCGCTCTGGCCGGTTCCGGCATGTTTTTCATCCAATTTGTCATTAACATTCTCGGTGTGGGCGATCACGACAGCCTGGACGCCGGCGAGGCCTTCACCGATGATGGCCATTCCCACACCGATGCCAGAAGATTCAAATGGCTGTCCATGCAGACCCTCACCGGCTTCCTGATGATGTTCGGCTGGACGGCTATCACCTGCCAATATGAATTCGACCTGCAAAACAGCACCACCATTGGCATATCGCTGGCGGCAGGTATCTTTGCAGCCCTCATCATCCGCTCGATCTTCAAGCTGGCAAAGAGGCTCATGAGCCAAGGCAGCATCTTCCGCATCGAAGATGCCATCGGCAAAGAGGCTTATGTCTATCATCGCATCCCCAAGGATGGCGTCGGCAAGATATCAATGACGCTGCAGCATTTCACCCATGAGATCGATGCCATCACCGACCATCCTGAAGATCTACCTTCGTTTATGCGCGTAAAAATTGTCCAAATAAACGACGACAACACCGTTGTCGTCAAACCACTATAAGGGGGGTACTTATGTTTGATATGTCATATCTGAACATTACCGTAGCAGGGTTTCTATTATTTCTTTTCTCGACGGTATATTTCCTGGCTAAATTGTATCGCCGCTGCCCCTCGAACAAAGTCTTAGTGGTCTATGGGCGCGTGGCCGGCAGCAAGACGGTCCAATGCTACCATGGCGGCGGTACCTTCATCTGGCCACTCATCCAGGGCTATGCCTTCCTGGATTTAACGCCGCGCACTATCCACATCCCACTGAAGGGAGCGCTTTCGCATCAGAATATCCGCGTTAACGTGCCTAGCACATTCACCGTCGCTATCGGCATCACCCCTGACGTGATGAACAATGCCGCTGTGCGTTTGTTGGATTTGGGACAAAAAGAAATTGAGTCGATGGCTACGGAGATCATCATCGGCCAGCTGCGCCTGACGGTGGCTTCGTTGCGTATTGAAGAGATCAACCAGGACAGGGAACGCTTCTTGGATTCCATCAAGAAGAATATCGAGCCCGAGCTGCATAAGATCGGACTGACATTGCTGAACGTCAACATCACCGATATCACCGACGAATCGAATTATATCGAAAGTATCGGCATGAAGGCCTCATCCATGGCCGTCAATCAGGCTAAAGTCGATGTCGCCGAGCAGGAGAAGCAAGGGGATATCGGCAAATCGCTGGCAGAAAGAGACCGCCGCGTATCTGTCGCCGCTTATCATGCTGAAGCCGTCAAAGGCGAAAACGACTCCAAGGCCCAGATGGCCCTGACGAATGCGATGCTTGCTGAAAGGGAGGCCGAAGCCGCCCAGCGCAGCCAGGTCGCCAGGCAGAACGCCGAAGCGATGATCCAAAAGGCCCGCGCCCTGGCCCAGACGCAGCTGCTGGAAGCCGAGCAGATCGTGCCTCAGGAGATCAACAAGCGCAAAATGCAGATCGATGCCGAAGCCGAAGCCCAAAGCAAAATCATCATCGCACGCGGTGAAGCCGCAGCCATCCTGTCGATCAGGCAGGCCGAAGCGGAAGGCATCCAGAAGCTGCTCGACGCCAAGGCGACAGGTTATAAGCAGCTGTTTGAAGCCTGCGGTGCGGACGCCAAGAGCGCCGCCACCATGCTGTTGATAGAGAAGCTGGAAGAGATCGTTAAGCTGCAGGTCGAAGCCATTAAAAACATCAAGATCGACAAGATCACGGTGTGGGATAGCGGCAGTGGTGATGGCAAAGGGTCGTCGACCTCAAATTTCATCAGCCAGATGACAAAATCGCTGCCTGCGCTGCATGATATCGCCTCTTTAGCCGGACTTGAGCTGCCCCAATATCTCGGACAGATCAGCCCCGATACTGTAAGTCAGATCAATGGCAAGGCCCTAAATAACGTCAAATAAATAGCTGCCGGGGAGATCTGTCCCCGGCACAATCCAATTTGGAGTGCGGCGACTCATCGCCGCACTCCAAATTCAATTGCGCCGAACCATGCTCTTATTCTAAAAAACCAAACTTCATTTCGGATGACGGTAATGACATGCTGCTACAGCGATGGGTTTTAAGGAAAAATCAAAAAAAAAGTATAGAAATGGATTGTTTAAAAGGCTTATATGGAAATTGAGCATGTCATAAATATTATTTAAAAACGTCTGTCCGGAGGAGCCGTGAGTCTAGTTGCAGTTACCGGTAATAGCAGTCTTTTAGGCTTGGAGGGACAAGGAGCTGCTTATAACACCTTTGCTGAAAATGACGATAAGCCGAAGGAAGCCGCTGTTTTGACGGTGAATGAAGCTGCAGCATCCCCCCAACCGATGACTGCAGACGCTGCAACAAAAATACAAACTATCTTTAGGGGGTGGCGCACTAGAAAAGCCGTAGTGCTGCCCCATCACATATTGCCCGTTGTTGGCAAGCACCTGCTGCCTGAGGTCTATGATGGCAAAGAAGCAAAGCGTGATGACGAAAGTAAAATAGCTGATGGCGAAAAGACCGATGCAAAGCTACGCAATACAGTGCGCGGCCTTTGCCGTGAAATCAATAAGATCTCACAGGCGCCCCATGCCGGCAAAAACCAAGTGGTTTGTTTTAGCAAAAGTAAGCCCAACCACCATTTCCCGGTCTTTTCTAAAAATGGCAGTCTGGCGAAAACAGAGACTGTCGTGTTGGATTTTTTTTGCTGCATCAACAAAAGTGATGATCTTAAAAAGGTCAATCTTTTGATTGCCCCCTCAAAAATGAATTTCTTGGGCAAAGGCACTTATCAGACAACCTATAAAGCCCAGGGTTTTGAAATTCCGTTAAGTCTTCAAAAAGAGGAAAATGGGCGCTGCTTGAGATCCGTCACTTATAAGAGGAAAACCTTAAAACAACAAAATATGGTCGATGACGAAAGCGGAGAATTCTTAAGCAAAGAAATACTTGCCACGGAAAGGGATACTATTTTGGATGGCATATCCATCCAAAAAGAGCTCTGTGAGATGTTCAAAGGAGTGGCCGACGTCAAGCTCGCCGCCATGCCGGTCCTGCTTAATATAAATACAACCCCCCAGGCTATAATAATGCAGCAGGGCTGGTATAACACAGACTTAAGACAGGCGACACAAAATGGCGCCGTGCCCCTCGATTTCAGTGAAAAGCCACTCATGAAAAAGATGCGGCTCAAAGACAAGCTCAATGTATGCCTCGATGTCGCCAGAACCCTTAAACACCTATCCAGCAAGGGTATTGTCCATCGCGATGTCAAGCCGTCCAACATTTTAATCAGCATTGATAGCGCAGGCGAGATTGTGGGCCATTTGTCCGATTTTGACTTAACAACTCTCATGGGTAAATTTGACGATAATACAGAGTATGCTTATTGGGATTTATGCGGCCAGTCAGGCTGGGCAATCCCATTTTCCGATCTGTATGGCATAGCCTTAACCCTTGGGGAAGCTGTTTTTCCCGGCTTTCACAGGATTCGCGATAATCCGGATGAATACCTTGCTCACGATTTGCGGGTGGCCATCAAGAAAGGCTGCCTCATCGATTTTTACAAAGGCGAGAAGCATCCCAAGGCCCGTCAAGCTGCGGCAGCAATTTTTGATCTCATCGTCAAAGTTTATGACAAGAATGCGGCAGCTTTTGCCTATTTGAAAAGTAATGAAAAGCTGCAAGACGCTATCAGGCATGGTAGCAGTGAAGAAACGCTGGCCGCCGCCGCTGCAGAGTTGGCAACCAACTCCTTTTCTATTGATGAGTTTATAGAAGCGCTTGCAGCGATCAGGAAAGAGCTTGACCCCAAGCCGTTAATTAAAACGAACCAATAGGAATTCCGATGCAGACCATACCATGGCTCATTTTAAGCCTACTTTTTTTTACCGCTAACATCAATGCGACATCTAGCCTATCTCATAGCGCATCTAACACACATGTGATTACTGAAATTCCCGCCAGCGGCATTGTGATCGATGTGCCGGGGACCTATGTTTTTAAAAACAATATCACCTGGCATCCGAGCGGCGATGGGCAGGCGATTTCGATCGTGGCCAGCGATGTAGTTCTCGATTTGCAAAATCACACCCTCGACAGTGATATGACGCAGTTTAAGACCATCGGCATTAAGGCGACATCAGTGGCAAATCTGACTATCAAAAATGGTACCATTGCGCACATGGCTTATAAGGGGATTGACTGTGATCAATGCGCGCAGATTTTGATTAAACATATTACCGTCGACGGGTTGAACATAGAAAACACGGCGACGTATACGGTGCCGGTTGGCATACTCGTTAGTGCTTCTACCCATGCTTGCATCGACAAGTGTACGGTGAAAAACATCGCTGTGAAAACAGGTTCACTGGCGGCTATTCAATTGACCGAAACGACTTTTTCTAAAGTCTTGAAATGTAACATCGCGAATATGATCAATCGGGACGGCGCTTGTACCGGGATCGGCCATTTACTCTGCGATATTGCCGAAGTGAACTCATGTACGATAGATGGACTCAAAAGCGAGTTCATCGATAATCTCAATACTGAAGGACACACCACCATTGGCATTATCCCTGTTGTCTCTGCTAATCTCACCATAAAAAATTGCAAGGTTTCGAACATCACTGGCTGCTGCGATGACGCGCATGGCATGAGCATCTTTGAGTGCCTTGATGTTGTCGTCATGAATTGCACAGTAGAAAACGTTTTGGACGGAGCGGGAGCTGCCCAAACAGGAGCTAAAGCCACAGGTATTGAAATCTACTCCTCAGTGACGCAGGTGCTAGGATGCTCGGTGAAGAACATCATGGCCATTAATCCGCAAGATAAGCAGGCCACAGGCTTTAGCTGCGCGCAGTGTATCGGCGTGCAGTTCATCAAGTGTCATGCAGAAAATGTCAGTGTCGTTGATGAGAATGGACAGCAAAGCGCCAGCCTCGGCTATGGCACAGGTTTTGGCTGGGCGCCGGATCCAAGGCCTGAATTTATTGCGCCGTCTGTAGGCATCCTGTATGACCACTGCACGGCGAAAAGATGTCAGGTGGGCTTTGACACCTGGTTTCATATCGATTCAGTCTGGAACGATATCTATTCGAACTGCAATCAGATTTCGGTGTTGAATGAAGAGCCTTCGCAACGGACGCTCTCCTGCGATGCCTGCTCGGAGTGCGGCTGCCTACAAGCCGGGTGTTATCCGACACCAAGGACAGTCACTATTGACAATATCGCCGCCAACAACACCTTCTCAGACGTAAGAGCTAAGTACTGCGATTGATCGGCGTCAGACCTAAAAGCTTAGGGGATTTAATGAACAGATATTGTGTACTGATCTTGAGTACGTCCGACAAACAGCTGGATCACCTATTGACATCGCTTGTAGAGGCTCAACCAGATCTGCAAATGAGTCAAATTTTTGTTGTCGATAATGGAATTGAAGCTGCCATAAAGATAAAGTGGGCTGTCAATTATTGCAAAGGGGATGATAATTTCGTCTTTGCAAAAAGCTTCAATATTGGAATAAATACTATCCCATCTGATTTTGATATATTCTTCGTGTGCGATCAGGGAGTGATGCTTACGAAAGGGGGCATCGAACAATTACGCTCAGCCGCCTACAGTGGAACTGGCATTGGGATGGCTGGACCTGCCCTGGCAGGCAAGACGGGTGATTCTTATAATACCTATCAGGCCATTGGAGAGCTATATGCCGCCACGCGGTGTCGTGATTTAGAGCTCAAAGAAGCGTATAATCCCTCTTTGATTTTTCTGGCTGTATATCTCAAAAGGGAGCTCATCAATAAGGTTGTCCCGATCCCAGAAAATATTGTTACGTATGGATATGAAGACCAATATTTTTGTAACAAGGCCATCGAATTTGGTTATGATTGGATCATAAATCCCGATGTGATCATGGCCTTTCCTGAATGGGAGGGATTTTATGCTGCTCCCACGTACTATAGCAGCAACCTTTATCGAAAAGGCAAAGCCTTAGATATATTGAATGCGTACTATCATCGCGAGGAGACTAAAAATCTAAATGCAAATCAACTTAGCCTTTGTCGGCATGTCAAGCAAAGCTTAGTGAAGGCACATAACGAAATTTCAAAAGTCACCCCTGAGGTGTTGGATATACCGGGCATGTCTAGTCCGAAAGGACGACATCTGTTAAACAATTTGTGTTCCTTACCGCAAGCCAGCTACTTGGAAATTGGCTCGTGGAAGGGATCGACATTGATTTCAGCCTTATGGGGGAATAAAAAGACACTCTTGTATGCGATAGCTATTGATAACTGGTCGCGATGCGGCGGACCCGAACGGGAGTTTCATGAAAACCGAGTGAAATTTCTTTCAGGGTATCCTTTGCAGTTTTATTCTGAGGATTGTTTTAGCTTAGAGGTGAAAGATAAAATCAATGTTCCTATAAACTTATATTTTTATGATGGAGAGCACTCTGCGCAGTCTCAAAAGCAAGCCTTCACCTATTATGACTCTGTGCTTACAGACACCTTTATTACATTGGTAGATGATTGGAATTGGGAGGACGTGCGCAGAGGGACATATGAAGGCTTTGAAGAACTGAAATACAAAATTCTATTTGAAATTGTTTTACCCTCTAGATGGAATGGAGATAAAGAAAGCTGGTGGGATGGGTATTATCTTGCAGTGATTAAAAAGTCATAGAATGCGATTCCGCCACCATCAGAAACTAAATCCACCCAAATAATTTAGAGCATCGCTGATGCACCTCTAACCAAGCCCAGGCAGCAGGCGCCCTGAAAGGGATAACAGGCCAGGGCTTTCCCCAACGCATCCTCAATCCTTGTAAAGGCGCCTCCTACAACAGACATCATCGCCATACCGGCCATCTAAAAAACTCTTCTGGCCGGCGAAGCTCATCCCTCTGTAGCCCGTAGCTACGGCTTGCGAGCGCAAGCGAAGACAGCCACAGCTACGGGAAAATGCATACCAGCTGCTAACTCCGTAGGAGTTCTTCTCTTTTTGTACTAACTGTTCCCTAACCTGGAGTTTCTGTTGCCTTTAAAGGCGGAATGTCCTGATCGTCATACTGTAAAGCCTGATCCTCTCTTGAAAATCAGAATACTTTCTTAAAAGCCTCGCTAGAGGCGAAAGCATGTAGCCATAGGTGTCAACCTATGGAATAAAATGTAGCATAAAGAGAGCCGTGAATACGGCGACAGCAACTTCGAGGGAAGCTGAATTTGATGCGATTAGTATAGCATCTAACATCCTTTAGTCATTGCTGTCGCCGTATTCACGGCTTTGTTTCTAAACATGCGATTACCACACGCGGAAGCATGTGGCTACATGCTTCCGCCTCTATCGAGGCTTTAAAATGTTCTCATGGTTTGTGCCCTGTCGCTTGTATGGCAGCCCCTTCGATTCGCCTTGCAGGAGGAGGATCAAATCACCTTAAGCTACATCGGTTAATGCCGTTTGTAGTGAGCGTTAAGGAAAAGGCACAGAATGATGTGTCAGATGAGTATCCATGGAGATGAACGGAAGTGAACCATTGAAGACGTGTCGAAACGGGTAGTTGATGTCGAAACCAGGGCTCGAAGGGGAGAACTGGGATAAGCTTAAGAGCAACCTGATTACTGTTTGAGTGGTGTCCGGCATAAAGATGGCATGAACAGGATACAGGATTTTGTATGGAACGTGGGAACCTGTCGTGCTGATGTTAAGGGAGAAGTTCGATGCGGTCGACCCGCGAGGACGAGGTTACCGATGCAGGGCATGGGGGCGGATCAACTCGTAGTAGTGATGAAGTCTTTGTAATGAAGATGGAGCGAAGGGGTTGAATTGTTCATTCTAAAAGAGCCAATCGAAGTCGAAAGGAGCTCTTGTATTTAGTACCCCGACCGGGTACAGGGAACAATAAGAGCCGTATGAAGTGAGAGCTTCACATACGGATCCGTGGGAGCCCAAGGGGGAAGTTCCCTTGGGCGAGCCGATTGACTATCAATATCTTTTAACCCTTCATAGTTTGAATGACGTTCCATTACTCAAAAACTGTTTTGTAATAGGATGTTGCGAAAGGTGGAATAATGGAAGGTTATGCCATTTCATATTTACTTAAAATTTCAGGCTTTAGTATTATTATGTCGCATAACATAGTGGTTGATCTAAATGAAACAATATCTTGAGCAGGCAAAACAAGTTTCTAACCAACAAAAAAAAGAGCAAAATCTTATTGCTCATGTTCGAAAACGCGATGGAGCTGTTCAAACTATTTTAGAACATCTTACCGAAGTTGCCGAACTTTCAAAACAATTTGCGTCCAAAATTAATCTTCCAATCTCAGGCAGACTGATTGGTTTGACTCACGACCTCGGCAAGTATTCTGCAGAATTCCAACGTTACATTCGCGGTGCTACCGGAATGGGTGGTAGCGAAGAGCAAGAACGTTCAGATTCTCTTAAGGGGAAAATAGATCATGCAACGGCAGGGGCTCAGAAAATTTGGGATTTGCTCAGCATTAGATCCCCCAGTACTCTTTACTCGGCACAAATACTCGCAACATGTGTAGCGTGGCATCACGGAGGTCTTCCTGATTTTATTTCGGCAGAAAGTCAGTCGCCTTTCTTACAGCGCATCAACAAGTTCAAGGAAAAGTCGTACTCTGACGAAGTTATAGTGT
>CAWHMU010000011.1:0-13780 GCA_963830365.1 uncultured Chlamydiae bacterium | reverse complement strand
TTATTTTTACTTAGTGACGAAGCCATCTTGGATTACGAAGATAATGACGCAATGGAACGAATTCCCAATGTAGGTTTATATGATTGGTATGAAATATTTTTTGATTGTAATAGTGTAGACAACGGTTCTGGGAGCATACATATAAATCTAAACCCTAAATCAGATAAATTCGGACATATATATTGTTATTCATCATCTGATAGTGGGATATTATCATATATAGGCAAATCTTTTGCTGATATTATTAGGACAATATTAGATTTAAATATTGATATTAATCGGGACAGCATATGTGATCTTCTAAATAAAATCACAGATTCAAAATGATACCTCTGAAACAGTTCATTAACGCTATCATAATATATTTGGATCTAAAAATTAGTATTTAGGTCAAAATATATAATAAAAAAATAAAACAAATAATGAATTAAATACAGTGTTAAATATGTATTTTTTATATTTATTAACTGAATCGTTTAGTTTGTCCTAGGGAGCTAGTAATATAGAAAGTGCTGTTGGGTTCCAGTAGGATGGGATCATGGTTGATATAATTTCTTATAGTTTTCCAGTTAGTCATTGATAGATAGTCGGGCATAACAGATTCATAATAATCTTTCAGGGGTCCAGCGTGCATAACAAGGGTATCAATTACATTACAATCTTCAACTTCATGTATATCTTCATCTGTTTTGATAATAACCTGGTCCCAGATATCTTCCCAGCCCACTCCATTGGCAAGTTCGAGGTCCTTAGCGGTATAAGCAGGCATTGTAAAATTGGTGATAGCTTTTGCAGGGATAATAATGGCATAATTTTGGATATCAATAGAGCTATTTTCCAGTTGATTAGCCATAAAAGAGTAATAGATGACGAAATTATCGTACATATACATAGTATCCATAATTTCGTCGGATACTCCGAAAGAATTATCAGAATTTGAAAACAAAACCTTGAAGATATCTGTGCAGTCATTATGGTGTTTATCATTATAACCAATGACTGACAGGATGCTGTATTTTAGCGGTTGATCCATAATATTAATGTCTACTGGTTTCTTGTTTCTATGGCGCACAAGGAGTCTTGCTGATGTATATAATGACATAGCATAGCTGGGAATGGTCTCAGTTATGATGTAACTCTTATTTCTATTATAATAGATTACAGAGATGACTACGGCGCCAACAGCAACAGCTTTAATTATAGCCCACATTTATGGTTTTAGAATGATATCTATAGTTTGATATTATTCTATAATCTGATATTAACCGCATAAAAATATAAAAATAATGATCAAATTTTGCATTGGATTTTGTATTAATGATTTACAAAATAGGACAATTAATTGAAATTTAATATTGGATAAATATATAATATATCTATCTAATATCCCATTTGCTTGGTCTATTCTATACATAACCATTTTAGATTCTTATTGTATTAGCACTGATACATATACATACCAGTTTTGATAGATGAGGAAAATCCCAAGAGCATTCGAAAACCCGATAGATGATATATTAATAGAGATATCGGATAAAATTTCTCCTGCATTAAGGAGCATAGGTATAACACCAAACATAGTAACCACATTTGGTATAATAGCGAGGATAGCATCGATATATTATTTGCTGCAGAACAGGAAGGCATTATTTTTATTTTATGGAATAATAGGATATTTCTTCGATTGTTTAGATGGGCACATGGCAAGAAAATATAATATGTGTACCAAATTTGGAGATTATTATGATCATATCAGTGATACATTGTATGTGCTAGGCTTGATGTTTATATTATTTATGTATTTAAACATTTATCAAGACAGGGCTTATATGTAGTAACCTTAATAATAGCAATGACATATTTAGGGATGTTATTCCACATGGGGTGCCAAGAAAATATACATCAGTGCGATGGGGAGGCATGTTCTGAGTTTTCAGGTGGAAGGGTGTAGCCTGGATAGTAAGGATAAGCGGCAGCTCCCCCGTAATATCCGCCTCCGTTGTCATAGCCACGGCGGCCTTGGTCGTAGTGTTGTCCGGCTTGTCCGCGGCCACCATCTCTAGCTATCAACTCGGCCTCATCGGCATAAGTGTTTGCCAAGGTCAAAAGGGGGCACAAGGCGATTAAAATTAATGACTTCTTTAAAAATGAGAATTTAGTCATACAAACCTCCGTTTCTATGAAAACGCATAGCTAATTTAAAGATACAGCCATTAGTATTTAATTAGAATTAATATTATTAGGTTTGTCTTTTTGCCCTTCGACGCTGAACTTGACGGTCGATAGGAGGACATGGCCGCCATCATCTAAGAGTTTAGCTTCGTAATCGCCCGGTTCAAAGGTATGACCATCCAAAGTTTCTTTGTTAAAGGTGATGGCACCTGCGATCCCCGCATTGATATAGCAAAATGCCAGCGGATTGCTTATGTCAGCATCTCCTGCCTTGAAAAAAGCGATGTAGTCCCATTTATTCCCCGGGGCGTAACGCCAGCTGATCTTTATCGGCTCTTGATAGGCATAGCTTGGTTTGTCACCAGGTTTGTCAAGGCGCATTTCACAGGCCGCTTCCTTGGCCTTGATCCAGAAATTGACTGTCGCCAGCTCGTTGTTGTCCTGATCAAGCACAGCGGCTTTGTAAGCCCCTGGCTTCAGATGACTGGTGCCAAAAATGACGGATGTGCGGTCGCATCCATTATTGGCATCAACGTATGTGAGCAGATCCTTTTTCGGATCGCCACCGGCCGGCATGAGGGCCATTTTTAAATTGATTTTATCCTGTCCGAACATATGCAGACGGATATTGTCGCCGCAACTGACCAGGCGGTTGTCCAGTGAGAGCATGGCGGGAGCTTGGGCCGGCTGGATCAGAAATTCGGAAACTACGGCCCGGTGGTCGGAAGGCCAAGGCGCAACGGCGATAGCTACATCTTTATTGATGTGCTGTCCATCCATCATATGTTTGCCGCCTTCACCGACCACATGGCTGCTCACAGTCTTGGAGTTACCTTTGGCCCAGATGAAATCAATGCGGTCAAAAATTTCATTGGGGCGTATGCGCGGATAGGGATAGCCGGAAGTCCATGTCCAACCGGGATGTCTGCATGGATCCGGATGGATCTCGCGATAGCTGTCGCGGAAGCCGGCATCCATCAGCGCCTTGCTGACCGGCCACTCAACCGGGAATCTGATGTGTTTATGGACTTTAGCTGTGCTGGCCGTCCAATCCAGATGTGAAGGGACATTGAAATCGCCGGTGAGGAATACCGGAATGCCCTTGGCTTCCAGCTGCAATAGTTTTTCATAGACCGGCTGTACGCCGGCCAGGCGCAGGCGTTTTTCCTGGGAGGTGACTTCCGCCGGGCTTGCGCCTTTACGCAGGGCATAAGGACCATAGGCATTGGAGGGAAGATGCACATTGGCGATGGCGGCGATGCGGCCGGTTTGCATTTCGATGAAGGTGTAGGGATTAGTGAAGCCGTCATCCCTATGGACGGCATGGCCCTGATCGCTAGCCGGCGGATCGATAAGGGGGTATTTGGAGATGATGCTGACACGCGCGTTGACAGCCGGCCAGCCGAGCATGGCTGCCAAACGCCTCAAGTTGCCGTCGGATTCCTGGATGCCGACAACATCGGCCTTGGCGGCCTGAATCGCTTTGGCAGTCATGCCAAGATCTACCTGATCACCGCCGCGCCATATATTGAACGTCATGATGCGCAAGGGGACAGGGGAGTTGCCGGGGGACTGTTGCTGTGATGCCGGCTCAAAGCACGGCAGGCAGTTGAAGAGTCCTTTTATGCCATGTAAAATGTGCCAGAGGCGGCCATGCTGGGCTACGGCAGGAGCTGGTTTGGCGCTTGTTGTTTTAGCTATGGGCTCTTCTTTTGCCGTACGGGCAATGCATGGGAGAGTAGAAAAAGTTGAATTGTTCATCTATAGTTTCTTATGGGTGAGTTTTATGCTGATTTAAGGAAGGATTTTGGCATACTTCAAACGCACAGCGTAGGCTATACTGCAGCCGGCAGCAGAGCTCGATTTATGAACGCTTCTTTTCGCGCCTGCACGCTGTTTCAAAAACGAGCCTACAAATATGTATGTCAGGTTTTTTTAACAGCGTGCAGGCGCGAACATCTACATCCATAAATCGAACTTTGATGCCGCCTGCAGTATACCTTTCAGACCAAAAAGAACGTGGCTTAACACCAAACGCTGCGCCTTGATTACTTGCTCTTCTGAGTCGGATAGTCCTTAGCCATCCAGTCTGCTATGCCGCCGGGATATTTGTAGACGTTCTTGTATCCCAAATCCACCAGCTGGTTGCTTAAGTAGGCGCTGGCAGGGCACTTGGTGCTGGCGCAGTAGGTGACGATGATGGCCTCTTTTGAAGGGAGGGCCCTGGCGATGGCTTTTTCATCGGAGTCATATGCCAAAAATTTGGCTCCGACGATGACGTCGCCGCCTTCAAATTTTTTTGGACGGGCATCGATGAGTTGAATTTGCTTGCCCGAATCGATCCAGCTTTTCAGCTCTTTGGCGTTGATTTGCTTATAGGCCAGCTCTTTAGCTTGTGCATGTGTTTCATGGGATGCATGCTTATTAGCTGAAAATGCGCTGACGGGAGCCGCGATTGGGCTTAGGATGACTCCTAAGGCGATTAAAGTTGATTTAATTCTCATATATGCCTCATTGTTTTTTTAGCTCGCATTGTTCAAATTAGGTGTTTTAATTTCAATTGAAATATTAAATATGTAATTTTCACCGGATGCTGTCAATAGCATCGATTGACAAGATAAAGATTTTGTTTTCTAATCCGATTTACGGATCCATATTTCTGATGAGTATAACCCAGGAGAAAAATTATGAAGCATTCCCATTCAGACGAGCATACTAAACACGCCGGCTGCTGCGGTGGTCATTCAACAGATCATAAGCATGCAGCAGATCATAAGCCTGCCGCCGAAAAATCCAAGCTTGCCCCTTTAACAGACAGCGCCAAACGGTCCGGCTGCTGCGGCGGTCATGCCGTAGCAAACGCACATGCCCACGAACATTCCCTTGGAAATAGCCATGGGAATAGCCATGGAAATACCCATGAAGCCTTCATGCAAAGAGCTATCGACTTAAGCGAGCGCGCCTCCCTGATCGAAAAATCCGGCGGCGTCTTTGGCGCAGTCATTGTCAAGGACGGCAAGATCATCGGTGAAGGCTATAATCAGGTCGTCAGGCACAACGACCCCACTTGGCATGCCGAAATCCATGCCATTAAAGAGGCCTGCAAAAAGCTTGGAACCACGCATCTGGACGGCTGTATCCTCTATACCAGTGCAGAATGCTGTCCGATGTGCCTATGTGCCGCTTACTGGGCACATATCGACCACATTTACTACGGCGCCCGCATCGAAGATTCCTTGAAATATGGGGATTTCCAAGACGTCGATTTCCTGGCTGAAATTCGCAAAGATCCCAAAAGCCGAAAGATTACATTCACCGAACTCATGCGCCCTGAAGCGGTCGAGATATGGAAGAAATTCTCTGTCATGCCCGATCGCGCGCGCTATTAAGTCGGGATATGACATCACCTGTAACCGATACTTGCATCGTCAACAAGATCCGCATCAAGCCGGCCTGCAAAAGCGACTTTGTCGATTGGCAGGCCAGCTTGAATGCCATGATCGCAGCCTTTCCGGGCTTCGTTAGCCTGGAAATTTCCTCTCCGACAGCCGGCAAGGACTTTGCCTGGATGGTGGTGCAACGATTTTATAGCGTTGATGCTATCGCCAAATGGCGCGCCTCAATCGCCTGGCAACAGCTGCTGGCCGAATTGCAGCCCCTCCTGGCAGCAGAGCCTGAGGCTTTTAGCGAGATGGGAGCTGCCGCTTTGGATAAGCAGGGGGCGGTGACGGAAGTAATTGTCACCCAGGTGAGTCCGGATAAGGAAGGGATTTATCGTGAGTGGATCGCCAAAATCCATCAGGCCGAAGCCAGATTTCCAGGCTTCAGGGGCGTTTATGTGCAGTCGCCAAGCAAAGGTCAGGGCCAGAATTGGATCACGCTGTTGCAATTCGATACCCCGGAAAATCTGGATGGTTGGCTGTTGTCCAAAGAGCGGGCGGCGATGCTCGATGAATCCAAATCCCTGATTTCATCCCTTGAAAGCCACCGCGTGATTTCGCCTTATGCCGGTTGGTTTGCGTCGATTACAAAGGGCGGTCAAGCCCCTCCGGTATGGAAGCAGACCATGATTGTGCTGCTGGTGCTGTTCCCGATCGTCATGCTCGAGCTTAAATTTCTTTCCCCATGGCTTAGCGGCTTCAATAGCAGCCTTGCGACCTTCATCGGTAACGCCTTGAGCGTGGCGTTGGTGTCGTGGCCGATGATGCCACTGGCCATTTTCTTTTTGGGGTGGTGGCTATCGCCGCAGGTGGCTGATGGTGGCAAGACGACCCTCATTGGCATCGTGGTAGTGGCGGCGCTGTATTTGCTGGAGATCGCCCTTTTGTGGCATCTTTTGCATTGAAGTATGCAGCATCTGGTTTAAAGGTTTGGCATTAAAATGCCTATATGTCATATATACCAGAATCTAGTGAGGATTTGACATATTGGTCGCGCCAAAACCTCGGGATTGCAGGATCGTAAGCCACCCCATATTCGCTAATATTGGGTGGCTTACGATCCTGCAACCGCGAGAGCTTTCGCGCAGTCCAAGATGTCAAATTCTCACTAGATCCTGGTATACATGGAAATCAATGCAATTTTTCCCTTTTGGATGTCTAAAGAAAACTCTTTTTAAGGACGAAGTAATATGAAAAAAATTCTCGGCGCCATCTTTTTATTGGCTGTTTGCCTTCAATCACCGTTTGCCATGGCAAACCCCTATGATAATTTCCATAACGACTGCTATAGCAATATGACAGACAATTGCAATAGCGGCTGTTTTGACAGCTGCTGTGAGTTGTTTGAAGGCGCCACTATAGAGGGGCGGTTTGCCGCTTTTGTACCTTTCGAATCGAAGGTGCGCAAAATTTATAATGATGCCCTGCCGAGTCTGGAAGTCGAAGCCTCCATGCCCGTTTGGGAGTGTGTGAGTGGCTGGGTCAATGCCGGCTATATCTGGAATGAAGGGAAATCCCTTGGCTTGGAAAATAAGACTGAATTGCAACTCATCCCTTTAAGCGCAGGCTTAAAATGGGTGCAGCCCGTGACCTGCGATGTCGATCTCTATCTGGGCTTGGGCGCCACCTATAGCTTCCTTAGGATCCATGACCATTCAGAGTTTGTGAAGGAGCATGTGCGCAAACAAGCCTTCGGTGGCACTGTGAAGACAGGCTTTATCTATCACTATACCTGCAATGTCTTCTTTGAAGGTTTTGTAGATTATTACTACACCCGTTTTACCAAGTCTTCATCCCATTCTGAACCATTCGTCCAGGAATATGATCTCAATATGAGCGGTTTGAAGTTCGGCGTCGGCGCAGGCTATAGCTTCTAGTCAGTAATTGCTCTAAAAATGTACCACAGAGCCCTACCAGCGGGCTCTGTGGTTTTATTATGATATCCAAGCAGCCATATTAGACAGTTCATCAACAAGATGCTTGTATACCGCGCGTGGTATATAACCAGCAAAATCAAACCGTCATACTCTCAGGCCGTGCCCTTTCTCCATTTTAGATTTTCGTTGCGTCTCGTCCTCTCCTAAATAACAAATTTTAAAACTTTTATGGTTCATCCGACAAATGAGGACCTTTAGCAGGTAAAAGTATTAAGTCTTCAGATTTTTATGAACCTTTATTATCAGAACTTTGTGAACTGCTTGAGATCTTGAGTAAACCTTCTACAATCCTCGTTTGAGAAAATTGCAAAAGTACTTATGTAGCTCAAATTAAGCTGTTGGATAGTGCCTTATACCGCGGTAGCGGTCAGCAGATTTCAGCCCCGCGTGCAGGCGCTTCCTGCGCCGGAACGTGGGGTCAGAATACACATAATATCAAAACCGCGGCAGCGGTGTAAGAGCTTTGTAGACCTCTTACACCGCTGCCGCGGTTGCCTTTTAAATTTATGCGAACCCCACGTTCCGGCGCAGGAAGCACCTGCACGCGGGGCTGAAATCTGTTGACCGCTGCCGCGGTAAGTGCACATTTTAGCCTACTTGCAAACCTTCGTCGAAAAGACAAGTATACGACTTCTTGAATATGGAATATTTTAAACCAGCTTTATTATCTCTACGAGTCGAGGTCCTCATTTGTCGGATGAACCACTTTTATTTTCATGGTGTTGCCTTTCACTTTATTTCTCGCTAGGCAACGTGCTCCTTGTTTTTCTTTGCGCCTTGTGCCGCTTCTTTTCGTTGAATCTTCTGGAATATATGATCATAAAAAAAACGGGAAATATTGTAATGCCTTAATAACCAATGCACTTGTCTAAACGTAGAGAAGACGCGGAGACACAACGGAAGCAATTTAGCTAGCGATATCGAGTGCTGATTACGAAGAAGGGTCATACGGGTTTATGAATGGGGAAACCAGGGTCTTTTGATTAAAAAGTTTTGATAGGCTATTCAGTGATATAAACTCGCCGTGCCAGAGCGCGCGTCCGATTTGGCATGATGTCTTTTTTGCTGAGCCCCGTCAAGGGGCGGCCATATTTGTAGCCCATGGTGTAGTGCCAAGGGCACAAACCATGGTTATCATAAGAAAGAAAAACAGCCCCGAGGGGGCGTTATAATTGTTTTTTGATTTTCATCCTTGCTGATAGCAGTGAAGGAATTATAACGCCCCTCTGGGGCTGGATTGCTTTGGGATGGTGACCCACGGTTTGCGTCGTTGACGCTACACCGTGGGCTACAAATATGGCCGCCCCTTGACGGGGCATAGCAGCAAATGCATGCTGGCCGAAGTTAAACCAATACCCGTGCTACCTATCAAATCTTTTTAATTAAAACGGCGTGATGGGGAACTGGAGCTAAAATGGGGATTTTAAAAGAGGTTCTTCCGCTTTATCAGGACTTACATAGAGAAAAGAGCAGGCAAAAAAACAGGATATTACGATGGTCTGGATATGAAAATTGGATGATCACCCAAGATTTGCATAAATCACATAGTTGGGAAACTAAAATTTACATCTTTCACCATGTCCATCCTAATATCCTGTTATTTTTGCTCCGATGTGTTACCTGCAATCCCTCATTTCTATGCACCCTTTTCCGGGTTGGTCCTACAAAACCGGATGAACTTTAAAAGGGACGTCCATGCCCGGCCCTTTCTTGCATCTGTGGGTGCAAAAAGGATATAACGCCGTTCGCACGATCCGCTATTTCGACTTCTTATCGCGCTGGCAGCAGAAACAGTTGCTGGTATGGTCATTGACAAGGCCTGTCGCCTGCATATAGGCGTACATGACGATCGGGCCGACAAAGGTAAAGCCTCTTTGCTTCAAGTCCTGGCTTAAGGCTTGGGATTCTTTGGTTTCCGAGGGGACTTGCTGGCATGATTTCCAGCGGTTTTGCTTGGGTTTGCCGTCGACAAACTGCCAAATATAGGCATCGAAGCTGCCGAATTCAGCCTGGACTTCGAGGAAGCGTTTGGCGTTATTGACAGCGGACAGTACTTTTAATTTATTGCGGATGATCCCCTCGAAGGTGAGCAGTTCGGCGATCTTGCGTTCGTCGAAGGCGGCAACTTTTTTGGGATTGAAATTGGCAAAGGCTTGGCGGTAGCTGGCGCGGCGTTGCAGAATTGTCAGCCAGCTAAGGCCGGCTTGTGCTCCTTCCAGGATGAGAAATTCAAAATGTTTTGCATCATCATGTACAGGGATGCCCCATTCAGTATCGTGATATTCCTCGTAAAGGGTGTTGCCGATTTGCACCCATGAGCAGCGTGCGTGAGGTAAGGAATTTGTCATATTTGTTTTCTATGTTTTGCGAAGGTGTTTTAAGATACTTAATAAAGAATTAATTATGGTGATGCCGTTTTCTTTTGATATATCGATAGGCAATATAGCCACCACATGCCAATACGATGGATCCGATGACTATTTCCTCTCCACTGAGCTCCAGTCCTTTAAGTACCGCAAAGCAGTAGTTGCCAAAAAAATAGCCGATTGAGAGGAAGGTCGATACCCAGAAGATGGCGCCGGTATAGGCAAAAAGTGCAAAATGTTTATATTCCAGGTCGGTGGTACCCGCGGTGAAGCCTGTAAAATGGCGCACTCCCGGAATGAAATAGCCAAATAATAATGTCCATTTTCCCCAATGCTCGAACCATATATGGACCTTTTGGAGTTGTTTTTCCCTGATTCCCAGCCATTTCCCATATTTGTGGAAAAAGTACACCCCGGCGGTGCGTCCCAGCCAGTAGCTCATGGTAATGCCGCAAATGCTGCCGCCATAGGCGGCAATGATGGTGGATGTGATCGGCAGCTTGCCGCTATGCATGGCAAGTCCCGTTAACACCATCAGTGTCTCCTCCGGTACCGGCAGGGCCACAATGCCGATGGCCAGCAGGAAAAACAATGCCAAGCCGCCATATTGCAGGAGCCAATTTACCAGAATATCATTCTCAAGTAAGCAATCCATATCCATGCCACATAGTTTTACATGATGATTCTAATCTTCTCATTGATTGCTTGAAATAGGTTTTTTAGAAAAAAGCATGGTCGGCATGAAAAACTGCCGGTTAAAATAAATCATATGCAAATGCGTCTTGCGTGGCCGTTAGCTGTGTGCTATATAATCAAATTAAAAATGAGTAAATAAGAGGAAGTAAACCCATGATATGAAAGGTTTTATGCGGATTTAATTTGTTGATTTTATGATTGAGAGACCGTCTCAAAACATATTTAATAAAATGTTTACCATTCTAGCTGCGCTACTGATCGCTTTTCAAAAATGCCATGCCGATGATTATTCACTGCAAGAAACTCCCTGGGAAACAAGTAATGAGGCCGTAGCTCAAGCAGAAGAGGATGATGATTATGAAAACTACGCCTTTGCACCGGCCAGCATCACGCTGCGGCAGAACTTCGGCCAGAGCCTAGGCAGCAGCAGGGCCTATACTACACTGGAAGGTCAGCTGTTTGTACTTTCGCCTTTTAAAGGCTTCCAGCCGTTTTTCGATTTGCGCATCCACCGCTTTGATGACGATACCTATGCCTCCAACGAAGGATTAGGCCTCAGGTATTGGTTTGAAGGTATCAATAAGGTTGTCGGCGTCAATTTTTACCACGATTACCACAACACCAAATTCAATAATTTCAACCAGGTAGGCATCGGCCTGGAGCTGTTAGGACATTGCTGGGCCTCGCGCCTGAACGGATATCTGCCGATCGGTCTGAAATATGGTACCATGCGGGATCTCTGCATCTTCGATCACTATGTGGGTGGGTATTTTGCCTTCAATCAGGAATATGAAACCAGTTTCATGGGGTTGGATTTTGAAGTCGAGCGCATATTCACCTTTTGCAACGGCAACCGACTGTCTCTTGCAGCCGGCCCCTATTATTACTTTCCGGCAGAGTGTGAGACGGACATCTTTGGAGGAAGGGTTTCGATTGTAGGAAACTTTTGGAATTATGTGGTCGTTGCTGTGAGTGCCACGCACGACAACCGCTTCAACACGCGCGTGCAGGCGCAAATCGGCATCACCATACCTTTTTGGGGGGATGCTGAGGAATTCAAGTGCGGCTGTCAATCACCGCTCCTCTATCAGCCCGTGAGGCGCCAAGAGACGATTGTACGCGACTGCTATTGCCGCTGGTACTGGAACTGGTAGCAAAGCCGGGAAATGGCTGTGTGTATAACAGAATCCCTAACATTATATCTATTCAATAGCCTGTGAATGCGATTCAACGCCAAGAGCGAAAAGGTCGCAAAAGAAGGTGATTCACCACACAGGCACAGAGGCACAGCGGCACAGAGAAACAAGAGGCGTTAAACAGGATGGCAGGATAGACAAAGACGGCAAATAATGGTCCGGCTGAAGCTTTTGTTTCTCTTTGTCTCGGTGCCTCTGCGGTGAATTGCTATGGTAGGCGGCTTTCGTAAAACTTTGTTGGCGGTGGCTACCCGGCCTCGCTGCCGAAGCCGTGCAATTCGATGCCGAAGCCGTGCAGCAGGCCGATGGCTTCGGGGAAGGAGAAACGCGCTTTGCGCAGGTTGTTGGTGCTGGGGTCGATACAATAGTTCTTGGCCTCCCTGAAGTCGGCCTTGGCTAGATTGCATTGGTGGAAGGTGGTGCCCAGCAAGTCGGTATGGGAGAAGTCTGTTTCGGTTAAATCGGTATGGCTGAAATAACATTCTCTGATGATCGAGCCTTTGAAAGTGGTCTTCTTGAAAGATAAATCGCTAAAATTGCAGGTCTGCAAAAAACTTTTCAGCATGCTAAAAGATAGAAAGGTCTGCGCGCATTTGCAGAAATCAAGCCCCACCAGCTTGCATTCCTCAAATACGATATCCTGCAGCCGACAGCCGGTGAGATTGATCAGGCTTAGGTTGCAATTTTTGAAGCGGCAATTGACAAACTTGGCCTGCTGCCAGTTGCTGGCTTGAAAATGGCAGCTGTCAAAGACTACGTGGTGGAAGGTTTGGTCTTGCAGGTTTTGGCTTTTATAATCGCAGCCTTTGAGTATTTTATCTTCATAAAGCATCACGGTATAAACCAGCAGGATCTATTCATCTTGGGGGAAGGCCCGCCGGCAGGCGATAACGGCCATATGCTGGTTGGCGGCGACCATGGCATTGCCGACATGCCCGCCGATGGAGCTGCCGGTGACACTGAGGGCCACGGCCACCACTTCGACGCAGCCGTCGTAATCACTGTTTTTGACTTTCTGCTTATAGGTCGTGGCAACGGCGTGGGCAATTTCTGCCACCGTTTCATCGACTTCAAGCGGTGGCATGGAATCGAGCATGGCGCGATTCATCTGCTCCAATGCTTCGATCTGTTTTGGTTTATCGAAGGGCAGGCCCGGCACGTCAGGGTGTGAACGCGAACTCATATGGCTCTCTCAGTGTTAATAAGGTGCTACAGTTTAAATTCACTGACGATGGTGTTTTCCAGTTTGGCGGCATCTTCGGCGAATTTGCGAATTCCCTCTGCTAGCTTTTCGGTGGCCATGGCATTTTCATTTAGTTGCAGACGGAAGGTCTTTTCATCCATGGCTATTTTCTGCAGCGGCAATGTCTTGGCATGGGCGGCATCGAGCTTGCGGACGACTGTGCCTGCGCTTTTGGCGAGCTCTTCAAGCAGTGCCGGCGCTATGGTGAGCAGGTCGCAGCCTGCCAGCTCGATGATCTCATCGATGTTGCGGAAGCTTGCCCCCATGACGACAGTCTGGTAGTCGAATTTCTTATAATAGTTGTAGATTTGCGTCACAGACACCACGCCCGGATCTTCGGTCGGGGCATAACCGCTGGCGCCAGTGCTCTTCTTATACCAGTCGAGGATACGACCCACGAAAGGGGAGACAAGCGTGGCTTTGGCCTCGGCACAGGCAATGGCCTGGGGCAGGCTGAAAAGCAGCGTCATGTTGCAGTGGATGCCTTCTTTTTCCAGCTGGGCGGCGGCTTTGACGCCTTCCCAGGTGGAGGCCAGCTTGATGAGGATGCGCTCTTTGGAGATGCCGGCAGCTTCGTAGAGTTTAATCAGCGTATGGGCTTTGTTGATGCTGCCTTCGACATCAAAGGAGAGGCGGGCATCGACTTCGGTGGACACGCGGCCGGGGATGGCTTTTAAGATCTCGAGACCGAAATTGACAAAGAGTTTGTCCATCAGCAACGCGCGCAGCT
>CAWHMU010000010.1:0-68357 GCA_963830365.1 uncultured Chlamydiae bacterium | reverse complement strand
AAAATGACCTTGCACATCTCCTAAACCAGCACGGGGAATCAACCGCGTTGGTGTTAATGGAAGGCGTCAATTACTACACAGGGCAAGCCTTCGATATTTCCCGCATCGCCGCCCTCGCCAAACGGTATGGCTGCCTGGTGGCCTTTGATCTGGCGCATGGCATCGGCAATTTGGAATATGCCCTGCATGAGGCCGGCGTGGATTTTGCTGTCTGGTGCTGCTATAAATATCTGAATGGCGGACCCGGCACCATCGGTGGGTGTTTCGTTCATCAGCAGTATCATCATCGCCTGGACCTACCCCGCTTCGAAGGCTGGTGGGGTCATGATGTCAAAACCCGCTTCCTGATGGATGACAAGATCAAGCCGACCCCCAGCGCCGAAGGGTGAGCATCAGCAATCCTCCCATCCCGCAACTGGCGGCCTTGCGGCGGGCTTAGAAATTTTTGCCAAAACCGATATGAAAAGTCTGCGTGCCAAAAGCGTCCGCCTCACCGCCTATCTTGATTTCTGCTCAGCAGCCTTGGCGAGTCTCACTTTCACCATAATTACTCCCAAAGACCCCCAAGCACGGGGATGTCAGCTGTCATTAAGCATACACCAACATGCCGAGCAGCTATTGCAGCGACTGCGCGCGGCCGGTTTCATCTGCGATTTGCGCCATCCGCATGTCATCCGCCTGGCGCCGGTGCCCCTTTATAACACTTTTTCCGACGTCTATCAGCTCTACGCATTTTTAAAACAGGATGGCAAGTGAAAGGACAAGCCGGCGGCGACCGTATCACCATCATTGGAGGAGGGCCTGTGGGTACGCTGCTGGCGCTCTATTTGGCCAAAAGAGGACTGCAGATCGACCTTTATGAAAAAAGGGAGGATCCGCGCAAAAAACCCTATCCAGAAGGACGGTCGATAAATCTGGCCTTATCCACACGTGGTCTTTATGCCTTGCATGAAGTGGACTGCGAGGCGCAATTATTTGCCCAGGCTGTGCCCATGAAGGGGCGCCTAGTGCATGCGAAAGATCAGCAGCAGCATTTCATTGCCTATAGCCCGGATGCAAGCCATGTGATCTATTCCATTTCACGCCTGGAACTCAACAAGCTGCTCTTGGACAAAGCTGAGCATTTTTCAAATATCAATCTGCATTTCAATGAGGAATGCCTGGATATCGATGCCAAGCAGCAAAAGCTGCTGTTTAAAAACAAAATCACAGGTCAACAACAGCATAGAGATTTTGACATCGTCTTCGATGCCGAAGGCATCTGGTCGGCCTTGCGCGCCTGCCTGTTGCATATGCCTTATACAAACTATTCACAGCAGTATCTGGATTATGATTATAAGGAATTGACCATACCCGCCCGTCTCGGGAATTATACCATGGAAAAAAATGCCCTGCATCTATGGCCGAGAGGCAGCCACCTGATGATCGCCCTGCCAAATCCGGATGGCTCATTCACCTGCACCATCTTCATGCCCCACGGGGGAGAAATGAGTTTTGCCGCGTTAGCTACGACTGACAAAGCATTAGCGTTCTTCGAACGGGAATTTCCCGACGCCTTAGCTTTGGCGGGACATCTGCCGCAGCAATTTATCAACTACCCTGTCGGGAGGCTGGCGACAATCAAAGTCGCTCCATGGCTATACCATGATAACATCGTCTTGATGGGCGATGCGGCCCATGGCATTGTGCCATTTTACGGACAGGGGTTGAATTGCAGCTTTGAGGACTGCTCGTTCCTAAACCAATGCCTTGACAAGCATCCAGGCCAGTGGAAAGAAGCTTTCATGGCCTATGAGCTAGGACGCAGAGAGAATACCGATGCCATCTCGGAACTCTCCTTTGACAACTTCATCGAACTGCGCGAAAAAGTCTCTGACCCCGTTTTCCGCCTGAAAAGGGAATTAGAGAGGCTACTTGAAGCTACATATCCCGATGAATTCCTTTCCAAATACTCCATGGTGACCTTCAGCCGCTTGCCCTATAAACAGGCGCTAATCAGAGGGCGGCAGCAAGACCTCATCCTCATGCAAGCCTGCGAAAATATTCAGGATATCAAAGAAATCGACCTACTAGCCCTCAAACAACAGCTTAAATCAGCTATCATTGTACCTGACTAATAACCCTTGTATCCACATCAGCGCAAAGCGGAGCAGCGGGGGGCCCTCCCCTATCGGGAAATAATGCTGAATTTATCTCGTTGATAATAAATGTCATACGAATTGCTATCTAGGAGAACCCAAAGACAAGGCTGCAATCAAACCTTAGCCTTTCAAAGCTGCGACGTGGACTTTAGCAGCCCCTGAGATGGCATCAAGATCATAACCCCCTTCCAGAACGGAGACGATGCGCCCTTTGGCGTGTTTGTTGGCGATGCGGACGGCTATTTCCGTCATATCCTTATAGTCCTCGTCTTTTAGTCCCAATCCTACCAGGGAATCATTTTCATGGGCATCGAAGCCGCAGGAGATCAGGACGACATCCGGTTTAAAGATATCCATGGCCAATTCGAATTTTGGAAAAGCGTCTAAGATGCCTTTACGGCAAGCGGCATTATCGCCTGACACCGGACAATTCATCACATTGTCAAACTTGCCGGTCTGATCGGCATGTCCCCAGTGGGGCCCGGGATAAAAACCTGACTCTGTGTCTTTGTGCGTACTGAAATAATAGATGCTCTTATCATCTTCGACAAGCTCCTGGGTGCCGTCGCCATGGTGGGCATCCCAGTCGATGATGGCGGTTTTATACCCTTGCTTGGACAGGTATTTGGCGGCAATGGCGACATTATTAAAGATACAAAAACCCGACCCTGTCTGTTGATGGGCGTGATGGCCGGGCGGGCGCACGATGCAGAAGGCGCGCGTGGTCTTGTTTTTTGCATCCAGGATGTAATCTATGGCCGTAAGCGGCCCGCCAGCGGCATAAAGCGAAGTGGTAAATGAATCGGGGCTAATTTGAAAATCGCCCGGAATATTTTCGAATGTGTAGTTCTTGGTCTTGAAAGTAGTGCCGTCCGACTGCTTTTTCAGGGCGGCCACCTGCTTTGCCAATTCGTCCAAGTAGGCTTGATCATGGCAAAGCGTGAGTTCTGCCTTTGTGGCTGCGCGCGGCTTGATGGTATTGTCGTCATCCATCAATTGCGCCTGCTGCAGAGCCCTTTCAATGGCCTCCACGCGCAGCGGACATTCGGGATGCTTCTTGCCGGTCAGGTGCCGCATGAAGAGTTCTTTGTTGGCTATAACGACGACGCGTTGGATTTGACTGGCAGGGCTTGAATCTTTTTTCTCTTCAGTCCCTGTGGGCTGATTTGGGCTGCCGCTAGACATTGCTATAACCTTGCTTGGCGTTTTGCTAATGGCCATTTCCGGGGGTGGATTGCCATCGTTTTTCAGGCTCAAGCGGGCGATGGCTTCTACCAGCGAGACATCTTCCGATGAGGCCGGCTGCGGCTCATTGGACTTTGAAGAGGCTGCCTTTTTCGCAGGCGTTAGCGCCGCGGGCGACTGGAGCTGTGATAATCCTTTTTGAGCAGTACTTGATCGTGTTTCAACAGAACTCATACGATTAAATCCCCTACCTGTTTGTATAAAAACAGCTTTGATATCCCTATTTAAAAGCCAATGTCGGCAGACAGCGTGATCCCCTGTGTGAACAAGTCGCCATGCCTTTTCTTGGTGGAAAGCAGGTTGGCATATGGGCCAAAGTCAAAAGTTCCCGCATCGGTATTAGTAAAGCCATTGGATTCAAAGTTGAAATTATTGAAATTGTAAAAAGCATGATGTTCCCAGCTTAAGGCGATAGCGACAGGGTAGGCTTGTTGGCACCATTCGACGCAATGCTTCCATTCAAAGCCCACCGTCAGATCGGTGCAGGCGCGTGAGGCGCTGTCCTTGCCTGAGCCGCGCACATGGTCGTCGTAGTGGTTGAAAAGATAATAATAGTGATCGGAATTTTCAAAGTGTTCATGGGCATGGCGGTCGAACCTGCCGAACAGCAGCGCGGCCGCAATCTGGCCAAAGAAGGAAAATCCATAGCCTACCCGAAACTCGGCGTCCAGACCTGCCAGCGGGCCGCCGCCAAGAAAGTTGCAGGTAGCCTTGGTCTGGCTGGTATAGTGGTAGGAGCTGCCATTAAAGTTGCCGCTGACATCATTATGCGAATGCGTGCGATACCCCTGGTCGATGCGGGCGCCGCGCAGGCCGAAATAGGGGCGGCAGGCAAAATGTGAGGACAGATCAAAGTTGCGGCCGACTTCAAAATCGATGATGTCCATGCTCAGGGTCCATTTTCCATGGGCAATCAGCGGAAAATTTTTGGAGAGCGCTTCCCAATCTGATTGGAAGGCCGCATAGGTATCGCTTGCAGGATCGGCAAGGTTGCTACCGCCAGAGGCTTGGGCGCTGGTATGGAAGTGTGTCCAATCCAAAGAAACATTCCAGCACTCATCGGCATCGGTATAGGCAAGGCCTAAGCGGAAGCCCGGATCGAATTTAAAATTCAGGTCTTTTTCCTGAGAATCTTTCGATACATCATCGTAAATACCATCTAAAGGATCTAGACCTGAGCGGGAGATGACTACTTCCTTGCCCAGTGCCAACCCTTCTTCGTCGGCCCGCCACCACAAGAAGTCGACACTGCCGCTCCACTGGCCGCACGATTCGTCATCAAAACAGACCAGCGGCTGACATTCTTGGGCATAGGCATAGTCGTCGGCCGTAATCAATGTGGAAATGGCTAATGATAGCGCCAGCATGGCGGCGGTAATATTTGATATACATAGCATGGTGTGATTATTCCGGGTTATGAGGTCTTTAGCGGGATTCTTTCCAGTAAATCCAATCTACAAGCTTCAGGAAAATAGTCAAACACAAATCACAAGCCGAGTTGGACGAGGATGCGGCGATGCCCGGCCGAAAACGGCAGCTTCTTTAGCTCTGCGTAAGACATCCACTCATAGTCTGGCACAGTCTGGGGATGCTTGGCATGGAACAGGCAAGGGTAAAGAAGCGCGCGATAGCGCGTAAATGTATGCTTGACGGCGGGCAGGTTGTGCTGCCACGAAAGTGCCAAGCCGCCATGCTGCTGCATGTGTTGTTTGATGACATGCTGATGCTCAGCCACGGATGGATGCACATCGATATAAGGGAATTCGCAAAGATCGGCCATCACCTTGCCTTTAGTGCCGCGTCCCACCAGCAAATGACCATCGTGTGAGATGATGGCGACGGCACGGTAAAGGGGAGTAATGGCGCTGCCGGCTGATTTGACAGGCAGCTGTTGTGTTTTGTCTTGCAGATAGGCCATGCAATTGCCATTCAAAGGGCATTGACTGCATTTCGGCTGTCGGCAGCAAATGGTGGCGCCGAGTTCAATCAGGGCCTCGCTGATGATCCATGGTTCTTCTTCAGGCAATAGCGCGGCGGCTAAGTTCTGGACTTTCTTTACCGTCTTACCCTTTGAAATATCGTCGGGCAGCGCGTAATAGCGCGCCAGTACGCGCAGGACGTTGCCATCGACTGCCGCCATACGTTGGTGGAAGGCAAAGCTCAAGATGGCGCCAATGGTGTAGCTTCCGATACCTTTGATCTGGCTTAAGCCTTCTGGCGATGCCGGCAATATGCCGTTGAAGTTGTCCACTACATAACGCGCGCCTTCATGCAGATTGCGTGCGCGGGAATAGTAGCCAAGGCCCTCCCAGGCTTTAAGGACTTCCTCAATGGGGGCTAGGGCTAGGGCCTGGATGGAGGGGAAATGTTGCATCCATTGTTCGAAGTAGGGGATGACGACACTGACTTGTGTCTGTTGCAGCATCACCTCAGAGATCCATACAGCATAAGGCGTGGGCCGGTCGCGCCAGGGCAGGTCGCGGCTCTGGCTTAAAAACCAGGCTTTAATTTTTTGAATGTCGCTTATTTGCATAAATATATGGTTGTCGCTAGCTTAACCGCTTAAAGACTGCCTCTTCGATGGCTTCAGGGACAAAACCGTGTAGGCGCCGGCCGCTTAAGGCAATTTCACGGCTCAAGGTTGAGCTAAGATGCACGTATGGCGGCGCTGCCGCCAGCAAAAGCGTTTCAATACCCGTCATCTGGCGGTTGGCGGCTGCCATCTGGTATTCGTAATCAAAGTCGGTGGCATTGCGCACACCGCGCACGAGCACATCAATCTTTAATGCCGCAGCACAGTCCACCACTAATCCCGAAAAGGTGATGACTTCCACTTTAGCCAAATCGATGGTAATTCTTTCCAACAAGTCTTTTCGTTCCGCCGCAGTAAAGGAAGATGTGCGCTTACTGCTTGTCTCGGCCACGCCTACATACAGCCGGTCGAACAGCTTGGCAGATCGCTGGATAATCTCCAGATGTCCCAAAGTGGGGGGATCGAAGATACCGGCCAGCAATGCTCTCTTCATGGATAACAACTCCGAATGGGATTTATGAGGCATGCACATAGTGTTGAAGCGCCGAACGCCCCATGCAGCGCATGCTTTTAAGCACCAGGTGCTGCAACACTTCATCTTTTGGCAGCGCTTCGGCAGTATCTTCAAGGAATAAAGACCCGCCTGGCGCTAGCAGGGCAATATTGGCATCGATAAGCTTTAGCACATGCCGGCTATAGGAAAGCTGTTCGTCACTCTCCCGACTTGGCCGATCATAGGGAGGATCTGCGTAGATGATATCGAAGACGGAACCTTTCTTTGTCAGCTTGGCCAAGACGTCAAACACATCCCCATAGACCACCTGTACCTGCCCCGCCACCTGCAAGAGCTGCACGTTGTCCTGGATGCAGCGGATGCTCTCGCGGCTGTTGTCTACGAAAGTCGCCGCCTTAGCCCCGCGGCTCAAAGCCTCAAGTCCCATGGCGCCAGAACCTGCAAAAAGATCAAGAAAGCGCGCTTCTGCATTATCCCCCTGGCAGATATTAAATAACGCCTCGCGCAACCGGCCTGAGGTAGGACGGGTCTTTAAGCCACCCGGAGTCTTGAGCTTTCTATTCTTATAATTGCCGGCAAAGATATGCATGAGAACTATCGACCATCGATGGTTTTAAAGGGATTCAGGACTAAGAAAAGTCATTTCCGGCCTGACGAGTTGTAGTCCATAAATCTTCCATTTATCCCCCTCTTGGATCAGGTCGTATTCCACTTTGACATTGGCGCCATCGCTGGAGATTAAAATCCCCTGAAACGTGGCGATGTCATTCTCGATATAGAATGAGTAAAACTGGAAGGATTTATTTTTTGAGATGACGGCGGTGTTGTTCACCAACTGCTTAAACTGCTCCAAAGAAGTGGATTTACGAAATTCCACCGACGTGTATTCTTGGTAGGCTTTGTCTATCTTGCCCGCCCGTATAGCCGCCAACTGCTCCTCGATCAGGGCCAGCAGCGGCTGTGAATCAAAGACGGTATCCACTTTGGCGACTTTGCCAGGAGCGGCAGCCTTAAGGGATGCACTTCCTCCCATAAAACCTGCCGTGATAAGGCATACCGCCATGGCCACGCAAATTTTCTTTGGGCGCATTAAATAACGCATCTTATTCCACCTTGAAATCGACAGATCCTTGTTCATCTGTCGATGATGTCACCAAGATGCGATAATTGCCCTTGGGCCAGCCGCTGGCGGGAGGAGAAAAAGCAAAAGACAGGATCAGATCGCCGTCATCCGGTGCTAGGGCTTTGACAACCGGCGCGTTGGTATTGCTATCGGAGTGCTCAAGAAACACATCGATCTGCGCACCGGCCTTGGCATGTTTGATGTAAAGGTTGAGATGGAGCTCGCCCGCATTTTCCTTGAACGTCGTAGCAGGGTTGGAAACAATGCCATTGCCGTTGATATTTGTGCCTATCACAAATTTCTCAAACTGCAGCGAGCTTTTTTGAACGGCTGCCGGCTGTGGGCGCTTCTCTTGGTCAAGTACTTCGATGTGCAGAATCTTCCAAGCATCATTTTCAAAGACAAGGTGATATTCGACAGGGTATTTTGCGCCGCTTTTGGCATGCAAGGTGCCGGCCAGCATCACCGTATTGTTATCCACAGTCAGTTTGCCCAACTCCAGCGAACTATTATTGGCAAAGCCTGCATGCCCCTTAATGAAAGTATTGAATTCCTTAAGGGTGGTGATTTTTTGAAATTCTTTGGCTGTATATTCTTCATAGGCTTTTTCGATATGGTGCTGACGAATCTGCACCAACTGCGCTTGCACAGGCTCTGTAAAAGGTTTTATATCGAGGACGTCGCCATTGGATGCAGTTTTCAATGCCTTGGGCTCTTCCAGCATGGCGATTTGTTCACTGCTATAATAGCTTTCTGCATAGGCTATCGGCGGCTCACTGCTATCGGTCTCTTCGAATTTGATGCTCAGTATCTTCCATTTGTCCCCTTCCTTTGTCAAACGATACTGTACCGGCAGCTCAACCCCTTTATGACTGGTCAAGACGGCCTCCAGCGTATCGCCGCCAACCTCTATATTGTGCTTGATGAAGCGCACCGATCGGCTTTCGGAAAAGACCGGATGCTGCTCAATGAATTGACGGAAATGCTCCAACGACACGGCATCCTGGAAAGATCTGGAAGTATAGTCATAATAGGCTTTTGTCATATGATTTTCCCGCAATGCCGTCAGCTGCTCTTCTATCGTGGTAGACGGCTCGCTGGTCACCAATGAAGCGACCAGTACAAATACTGCCACAACAGCAGCACAGCCCGAAAACATCTTCAGCCAAAATAGACTGCGCTTGGCTGCTTGGGGCTTTTTTACTTTTTCATCCCCGCTCAGCGGGTGGCCGCAGTTGGCGCAAAATTGAGCTTGGGGATCTATTTTTTTACTGCATTGCGTGCAAAACATAATCAAAAAAACCTTGTTAAATAGGCGTGTTATATCCTAGCAATGCAAGATGGGGAGAAAACAATAAAAAATCAATAAAATTGTCTTGCTTGCCGCTTTTGAATTTACGACCCCTTACCCGAGGGGATATGAACCATAATATTTGATCAGGCTTTCCCCTTTTTTGTAATGGGCTTTTTTAAGCTCCTCATAGACGCGCAACCCTTTGGCATTAAAACCCTGTTGGAAATAGAGCATGCCTAGCTTGTATAAATTATCCCTATCGTCAGGCACAAGCTTTTGGATGGTCTCGTATTCCCTTATCTCTTCCAAAGGCATCTGCAAATCATGATAGCTATACGCCAGCTGGCTATGTACCCACGGATCGTCCGGCGCATATTCGCTTAAAATCTTAAATTCCTCAATCGCCCTCTCCGCCGTCACCCGGAACCTATGGTCGAAGATTTCAGTATACTTGTTTTCAGGGATCCAACGATCGTCGTCATACCCTTCCATCTTGCGCGGGTCGATATAGAGTCCTGAAAGCATCACATAGGCATTGGCTAAGGCTGCATGCGCCTCCAAACTGACGGGCTGGCTTTTGACCATCTTGATATGCTCGTTAACAGCCTCCTGCAGAAGCTGCTCCTTCATAAAATGCACATCTTCCCAATGCCACCAACAACTCAGCTTCTCCATCCAAGGCGCAAAAAACGAAAACCATGCAGGTGGATGATAGAAATTGTATTCCCGGGCATGCAGGCGGTTGGCCAGCTTGCAGCAGGCGCTGGCAAGGGTGGCGTAATGGTCTACCACCCCTTCCTGATAATTCGAAAACGACTTGCAGGCAGTGAGATAGCGGTCCTTTATTATCCTGAGCTGCTCAGGCTTTTTTGTCTGGAAATAGATCCGCAAGGTGAAATAGGCGAAAAAAGTAAAGAAGACGACGGCCAGGCTCAACGCCAATATCAGCGATTGGGCCAGCAGTGCGAAAAAGAATGCCAGCAATACCACCTCAGTGGCGCATAAGCCCAAAAAGAAAAGATTAAAAGCCACATAGCGCTTCATCACCCCGTCAAATTCGTAGAAAATGGGATCGAAGACTTTATTAAGCTGATCGTGATATAGCGACTTGTCGTCGCCGCTAAAAATATTTTGCTGCAGTTGCGCGTCAGTAGTCATGTCACCGAAATTGTTAGATTATTACGCACTCATGATTATGCACTAACAGGGAGCTCGTAATCCTGTTTAAGCTCTTCCTGATAGAAAATCAGCAGACCGGTAAAGACAATGCCCGCCGAGAGGTAAAAGGGCAGCGTCACCACCTCTCCCAGATAGTACCAGCCAAAGATAGCACTGAACAACGGCGTGACAAAACCGGCAAAGGAAATAAACGTTGCCGAATAGTGCTTGAGCAAATAGCCATACAGATTATAGCAGATCATATTCGAGATGATGATCAGCAAAAAGGCGCATTCCATAAAGGGCATCATCTGCGTCACGGGCACAGGATTCCAGTCTTCAACTATAAAGGAATGGACCAGGGCCATCGCCCCGCCGATCAGCATGCTTAAGCCGTTGGCCATAAAAGGCGAATACCCCCCTTCCTTAACCAGCTTCCTCAGCAAGATCCAACCGTAGACAGCACACACTGCCGCCGCCATCACCGCCATCTCCGCCCAAGATAAAAAGAACAGATGCCCCGTCTGATCCTCAGTGGAAGTGTGGTTGATCAAAATTGGCAGAAAACCGGTAAAACCTATCAACAAACCCGCCAGCTTCTTAAGGTTCATCTTCTCAGCAAAAATAAAATATGAGAGTATCGCCGATACAAACGGCGAAAGGCTATAGATAAAACAGGTCTTAAAGGAGGTCAAATATTTAAGTCCCCAGAATTCAAATACATTCGTCAGATAGATGTTAAACAGCGCCAGTCCAAAAATCTTCCAGAAATCGCTCTTCTTAAAGAAAAATTCCTGACGCTTGAAACAGAATTGATAGGCCAGAATCAACAAGCCTGCCACAAACATGCGCGATCCCACAAAGAAAAAGGGCTGCGCATATTCAAGACCAGTCTTGGCAATGGTAAAAACACTGGCAAAAAGCGCGTAAAGTAGAATAACAAGAAACATTTAACACCTAAAAGACTGCTAAGAATTTCAACACCAGGCGAATAACTATATAATAATTTTATGATTGTAAATGTTTCAACCTTAAATTGAAATACAATTCTGATCCATATATATTGCTCCAAGGCAAATACCCGTATAGTCTATACCACGCGCGGCTAGGTTGTGCATCTTTCGGGTGCGCGTGGCATATCCACAGACATCCAGACCGCAAGGCATTGGCATGAGCCTTTTCAGCCCCTCGGCGATTAATTATTGAACAAAAATTCACAATTTAGGTGACCACGCCTTCTTTTTGGCTATGTTCACCTTCACAGGAAAACTTTCGGTCATGTGATCCTATTCTCTCCGTGTTCTCTGTGCCTCTGTGTTTCAAAAAATCAAACACAGAGGCACAGAGAGCACGGAGCAAGAAATTGACCGGTTAGGTGAACAACGCCTTCTTTTTCACCCTTTTTCTCTCATTATTTTTCCCACACCTGCGCTGCGCTTGCCATGGACTACAGGATGAGAGAAAAAAGACAAAAAGAAGACGTGGCTAACCTAAAGCTAATATTTTTATTTACCCACTTGTCACGTAAATAATAATAAGGTTATAAACAAAAATGCACGCAAAGGTTTAAAACTATGCAAAAACCAAAATTACTGCTCATCGAAGACGAAGAAGATATTGCCGCACTGATCAAGCTGCAGGCCGAAATATCCGGTTACCGCATGGTCGTAGAAGTCGACGGCCTAAACGGCTTCAGAGCCGTCGAACGGGAGAAACCAGATCTTGTCATCCTCGATATCATGCTGCCAGGACAAAGTGGCCTTGACGTCTGCCGGAAGATCAAAACAAATCCCGAACTAAAAAACATCCCCGTCATCATCCTGTCGGCTAAAAGCGAAGAGCTCGATGTGGTCTTGGGACTAGAACTAGGTGCTGACGACTATGTCAGCAAACCTTTCTCTCCAAAAATCCTCTTCTCTCGCGTGCGCGCGGTGCTGCGCCGCGGCAAAGAACCCGAAAAACCCCCGCAAAATATTGTCTTCGGTCACTTTACCATGGAAGTTGACCGCTATCAGCTGCGCAAAAAAGATAAGCCCATCACGCTGACGCTCTCCGAATTCGGCATCCTGCGCCGTCTCGTCCAAAGGCGTGGCAAAGTGCTGACCCGCAACCAACTGCTCGACGATATCCAAAGCAGCGACACCTTTGTCGTCGACCGCAATATCGACGTGCATATCGCCTCACTACGCAAAAAACTGGGGCCGAACTTCCATCTGATAGAAACCGTGCGCGGCGTCGGCTACCGTTTCAAAGAAGATGATGAATAGCCTTTCTAAAACCTAAACACAGCTTAATTCCCTACCAAAGCTGCTCTGTAGTGCAAAAGACATGATATTTGTTCATCGCCACATGGCTGGTTTCATTTGGCTGGTTGCAAGGCAGCTTATGCTCCAGGATACCATATTGGTCCTTATGTGCCAACAAGTCCATCTCAGCCTTCTGTGTCCCCGGAAAACACTTTGACATCGTCGGGTGAGGAAACTGGCCGCCGACAAGATAGGTTTCTATCGCATGTTGTTTGCATCCCTTCTTGACCATGGCTTGATGGATAGTTTCTAGAGCCTTACGGCCATCAATCTTATCTGAGACGTTATAGATGCCTAATTTTACGCGGCCTTCAGACGTTACACCCTTAACACAGACAGCGATATTTTCGGTTACATGGCTGGCGCCAATATAGCCGTTGTTCGCATCGATGATTTTATAATGGTCGGGAGCTACATCCTTCAAGTTTCTAAAGATGTCGAAGAAGGATACATTGTGTCGTGATTTGAAGAATGCGATGCAGGGACTCTTCGATTTATAGCGCCCTACTTTTTCTTCATACTCTTCACTGTCAGAAATTTCAGATGCTTCCTGATCGCCAAATTCAGCATCTAACTGCGTTGTCTGCTCAGATGCTACGCCCGATACCACTGTTTCATCGCTGCCTATTCCCGGGTTTTTCACATTTGATAACAGTCTGTCTATACCTAGCTGCGCCACCACGTCTACGGGTGGGATTTTATCCTCATAGCTATCGCCAACATCCACCTCAGCACCATACTCCGAAACAAGGGATGATAGCTTGCTATCATTAAAATTATTATCCCAAAGCAGTGAATTTCCTCTACAACCCATTTCGATAAAATTTGCCATATGATTAATCCTCTTTGTTTCTGCTTTCAATGGCAGCATTGATCATGCCCTGATCACCCTGAATTTTTTTCAGCACGACTTCAATCAGACCTGCCTCTTCATCTTCACTGCTCAGCTTCTTGCCTTTAGCCAAAGCCGCATAATTGTCGCCCCCATTCCAAAGGAATGAGGTAACCACTACTTTATACATTTTCGAAGGTTCGATGGGATTTCCTGCGACCTTTATTGTCAAAATTTTCTGTCCTTTAGGCTGATTGTGGCTCCATGCCAAGGTGATGCCGGAAATTTGCGGAAATCCCCCCGCCCCTTGTTGACTTAACCCTTCTTCCAATGCAGCCTGCAAACCCTTCCCTGACAGCTCAATCAAATACACTTTGTCTGGAAAGGGCAACTCCTTGGACAGATCCCCAAGAGTCCAGGCAGCGCCGGCAGCATAGGTGCGGTCGCCACGGATAGTGCCCGCATTCAAAAGGGCTGCATCGGCCCGAAAAAACGCTCTCATCGCATCGGTGAAAAAATTGCCTATGGCAGACTCCTTGGACCTTATGATGGCGGCCCGGCTATCCAATGGGACTGCCAACGTGGCGATCTTCTCCTTAAATTTCTCCTGCAATTGTGCGTGATAGGCGTCGATGATCTTCAGAATTTTGGGGTCGGGTGAAATGCCAACATTGGGAAAACTCTCGATCTTGGCCAGAAAGTGTATTTTAGACTCTCCGCTTGCAGATGGCTCCTTTGACACCGATAGGTCGGCGATGGTCAGATATCTGGCATTGCTGCCCGCTTTAAGGATCAACACACCTTCTGCCTCGCGATTCACCAGAAAATGGTCATGCCCTCCAAGCACAAGGCGGATACCCGGCACCTGGCTGACCAGGCGTATATCCTCAGCCAGCGTTTGATGCGTAAGGGCGATGATGACATCGGCCCCCTGCCCCTTGAGAGACTTGACGGCGCCTTTTGCCGTTTCTATGACAGGCAAAAAGACCACCTCCTGGCCCGGATTCGATAGCTGCTTGGTTTCCGGCAGGCATAGACCGAAAAATCCGAATTTGATGCCGTCGAAATCATAGATGACAGTGGCCTTGGATCCTCCAAAGGGCACACGCTTGTCATCCACCACATTCGTGCCCAGCCAGCTAAAGGTGGAATCGGCAATCCTTTTGGCAGTTACTTCCGGCCCCCTGTCGAATTCGTGGTTGCCGAAAACAACCATGTCGACAGGCAGCGCATTGAAAATATCGACCATTTCCTTGCCTTGGAAAATATTGCCGCTGAATGAACCGCCAATAAAGTCTCCATTCACCGTCGTGAGGTGATGGGCTGTCCATTGTCTCTTCATGGTGAGCAGCGTGGACATCTCAGCCAGCCCTCCCCACCCATTCACGGGGGAAGGTTCATTAACGTCATTGAACATCATGATCCTAAGGGATGTTGAGGCCCCATAAAGACTTTGCAATGAGCCTAAGAAGCATAATAAAATAAACAGCATTCTATTCATCGCACGCACTTTTAAACTATTTACAAATCATAAACCTGACTGGAATCCTCACTTTATTTAAAACACACCACCGATTAAATTAAAACAGGAAATAACAACATTTATTTTTATGGGCGCTTGAGGCCGAATATAATGCAATTTAATCCTGATCAAGTCCTCGATGACACGAAAGCGAAAAAATGAGGAACCAGTCCCTGGTTAACCCCTTCTGCATCACTCCCCACACCTACGCTGCACTTGGATGTGACCGACAGCATGAGGGAAAAGGGGCAAAAAAGAGAACATATCTTCCTTAATATTCTAATATTCCCGGCTCATCGCGCAAATGAGTACCCATGAGGTTTTCCCGGCCTTCTCTGTGACTCTGTGGTGAAATCTGCTTGCTGGATGTATAGTATTATCAATCTGAGTGTTACGGAAAGCTTCACCACCGAGACACAGAGGCACAGAGAAGAAAAATGGAGATTGCTCTTAGGGTTTTGTTAATTAGGTACTCATTTGCGTGATGAACCATATTCCCTCGAAACATCCAAAAGCAGACTAAATAGCTTTCATTTCTAATAGTTTTTTACCCGAAGGCTTTATCATTTTTGCCTTTTTCTCTTATTATGTAATCCATGCGCATACGATCTAATCTGGGTCCGGCTCTGTTTTTATCTCTTTTCTCTAGATCGGCTTTGACCGCAAGGGTGAATGATGCCAATATATAGCTAAATTAAAAACAAACATTTGAAAACAAATCTTTTTTTTATACAACTAAGCAGATAGGCACTTTTAAAATTTTTTAATGCCCACTAAACATCAGACTATGGTCTGTGAGGCGGTTAATATGTCAACAGCTCTTTCTGTTGGAAACCCATCTCCATCATCTTCGTCTGCCAACCTACCAGCGTTGAACTCGCCAAACCAATCTGCTAAACCAAAAAATCCGGATGCCTTGAGCCTGCCCGATGATGTCCTAGGACTGGTTTTCAAATATCTGGATCCTGCTTCAAGGCAAGCAGTGGGAAAGACGCATAAAATCTTAGCACACATATCAAATGTTACCACAGCTGAAGAAGAGGTCAACCCACTACTGGCTTTCATACGTTCTTTAGAAGAATGCCTGGATAAACAAAAAAGGCCTAACGATACTATTGAAGAGCAAAAAAATGAATTTGACATGACTCCTAGGCAAAAACAATGCCTAAGCAAACTGACCAAACTGAGAGAAAAAGCTATAAATGCCGTCATGCTGTTGGCACTAAAAAAGGATATTTACAATGTTAAAACATCCGTCTTACATTTCTTGCAGGATTTGGATCCAAAACTTCTGGATTATTTAAAATCAAATCCACCTAAAGATGCAACTAAAGCGGCATTTTTTAATACCTTGCTTGAATTAGCCGTCTTATATGGACGGGTAGTGGCAGCCCAATCAATACCGGATAAAACCCGCAAATCAATAAGACTTCGTCATATTTGCAAAGCATTAACGCAAAGAGAAGATCCCAATAAGGCGGTAGCGGTTGCCCAATCAATACCGAGCAAGATCGGCCGATTTATGACCTTGCGTGATATTTCCGAAACATTAATGGCTAAAGGCGATATTGTTAAGGCTGTAGCCGTAGCCCGATCAATACCGAGCGAGCTCTTCCAATACAGTGCATTTTGTGATATTTTCGCAGCCTTAATGACCGTCGACGATCTTGACAAGGTGGTCGCGGCATCCAAGTCTATACCGGACGTGTTCGACCGATCTTGGGCATTTTACGAAATTTCCAAAGCTTTAGTGGAGAGAGGCGATATTGATAGAGCCCAAGCCGTAACTGAACAAATATCTCACGCGTATTTCCGCAAAGATACTCTTACAAATATTAATAAGGGCGTTAGCGCTAATTGTTGCTCAATACAATAACGTCAGCCAAGACGCAGCTCTTTCAGGCGCTGCCAGCGCGCCTCGTCGAGCACTGCCTGCAGCACCTTGTGCTTGGACAGCATGACCTTGCCGGGGGTGCCCTTCACGCGCTTTAGGTATTTTACTTGCGTGAGGCATACCTCGCCTGAATGCTTGTCATTGGCCTTGCTGTAGCGCAAGGCTAGCTCTGCCGCCGCCCCGATGGAGGCGGCATCAGGCTCCACGTCTTTGGGGCAGCGCAGCACCACATGCGAGCCGGAGTGGTTGTGGGCATGCAGCCACCAGTCCGACCCTTTGGCAAGCTGGAAGGTGAGCTGGTCATTGTCTTTGGCGCTCTTACCCACCCATATATGCAGTCCGGCCTCCGTGACATAATGATGGTAGGGCTTTACCGCTGCGGCTTTTTTTGCCGCCGGCGACCCTTGCTCTTTATGCAGCTTAAAGCCATGGCGGCGGCAGAAGGCCATAAGCTCAACCAGATTGCCGATGGCGGAAGCTTCCTGCAGCTGCTGCCGGCGTCGATTTAGCTCTTCTTCTGCCAGATGCTGCTGCTTTTCGGCGTGCACGATACCAAGACGCAGCTTCCTGGCGCGCTGGAAGTATTTAGCCACCTGCGCCTGGGGCAGTTGCCATGGATCCAGCGCGATGAGGCGCTGTTTGCCCTCTTGTTCCCAATCCTCCACGGTGATTTCAGCTTGTCCCTTGAGCAAGCGGAACAGGTTGGCCTGCAATAGCTGCCCTTCATGCTGCACGGCTGGCCAATTTTGACACCCCGCTAACGTATCGCGCCGCTGCTGCAGACCGTCTCCCGCTCGCTTGCAAAGCTTTTGCGCGCTTCCCAGCACATGCCGTAGTCCTTGTTGAAAGGCGGCTGCAGCTTCCAGCGCGGCATAGTGTTTGGCGATGGCGACGCTGGTGCAGGCCTCGGCGGCTGCGGCGGCAGTATCTGGCTGGGCAGGCCGCTTGGGCGGCAGGGTATAGCTTAGCTGCTCGCCAGGCAGAGGATTTAAGGAAGCTAGAATTTTATTATCTTGATCCAGCAGGTAGCAGTTGGGACGGCGCGGAAAGAATTCCGCCAGCAACTGCAGGCTGTCGTTGCCATGCCGGAAGGAGAGTGCAAGGATGCGGTCAGCGTTTAGCAGCTCACAGCCGGTAAGCGTTTTGCCCGGCAAATATTTGGAGAGCTCTTTAACAAAGGGCACTTGCCCCTGGAATATTACTTGGGAAGTGTTTGCAGGCTCACTTAGATGGAAGCGCAAAAAAGGTTCTTGCAGGCACAGCAGCAGAAAATAGCTTTGCTTGCCGCGCGTGAAGGTGAGCACGAAACTACGCGGCGCAAGCGCCACCACCCCTTGGCAGCTGCACCCCGCCAGCACGGGTTGCAGCTCATGGCAAAGGTGGTGCGCCTGCGTATAATTCAACGACATAGCAGCTCGTTATGACGAAAGCACGAAGGACTCTTGCTTGAGGGCTTCATGCAGTTCATGAATGCGGTCCGTCTTTTCCCAGGTGAATTCTTTTTCAGTGCGGCCGAAATGACCACCTGAAGCCGTTTTCTTATAGATCGGACGCTTCAGATCGAGCATCTCCGTAATGCCTCTTGGCGACAGGTCGAACACCATCGGAATGATATGGCTGAGCAATTCTTCCTTGACAGACGATGTGCCGAAGGTGTCCACCTTGATGGAGATCGGATGGGCCACGCCGATGGCATACGACACCTGCACTTCGCAGCGCTTGGCAAGCTTGGCAGCTACGATATTTTTAGCTACATAGCGCGCCGCATAGGCGGCTGAACGGTCCACTTTAGACGGATCCTTACCGGAAAATGCCCCGCCGCCATGCCTTCCCATGCCGCCATAGCTGTCGACAATGATTTTTCTGCCCGTCAAGCCGCAGTCGGCTACCGGTCCGCCGATCACAAAACGTCCGGTCGGATTAATGTAGAAGAGGGTGTTTTCGTCGATGAAATGGGGAGGCACGAGCTTGCGCACCATGGCTTTCATATCCCGGCAGATGGTGTCGTGGTCGACATCGGGACTGTGCTGCGTGGAAATGACCACGGTATGCAGGCGCTGCGGCACATGATGGTGATTGTATTCGATTGTCACCTGTGTCTTGGCATCCGGGCGCAGATAGGGCAGCTCCTCACTAACACGCAGACGGCGCAATTCATGCACAAAGCGGTGCGCCAGCATGATGGGCATCGGCATCAGCTCGGGAGTTTCGTCGCAGGCATAACCGAACATCAGGCCCTGGTCGCCGGCGCCCTGCTCTTTATGCAGTCCTTCGCCTTCATTGACGCCCAGCGCGATGTCGGGGGATTGTTTGTTGATGGACAGCAAGATGCCGCAGGAACGGTAGTCGAAGCCGAGCGCGCTTTCATCATAGCCGATATCACAGATCGTTTGACGAGCAATTTCCTGATAGTTAGGATATGCCCGGGTGGTGATTTCACCCGCAATGATAACCAGTCCACCTGTGACCATGGTTTCACAGGCAACTTTTGAATGAGGATCTTCCCGCAAACAAGCATCTAGAATAGCATCTGAAATCTGATCCGCAATCTTATCAGGATGCCCATCCGCTACAGACTCGGAAGTAAAAAGAAAATTAGCCATGTTTCACCTACTTAATTCATTTATATGAAAGGATAGAATAGTTTGTTGAAAATTCTTAGTCAAAACAATTGATGACGGTCGCCATGCAAAAACAACTGATTTTCTGCTTTATTTTTTTATGCCATGTGTGCCTGCTCGCCGAGCCCCCCGATATGCTGAGTTTCCAGCAGCTGATGAACCTGCCTGAGGAGCAGGCCAAAAATCTCGCCGAAAGGCATCCACAGCCGGTGCGCATCCGCGGGTTCCTCTATCAAGCCGCCGACGGGCGCCTCATCTTGGCTGCCGAGCCCAACCTGAAAAGCTGCTGCGTGGCAGCTGCGGCCATGCAGCAGCGGCAGATACTTGTGACCGGCACGGTAGATATCCCCCACCCTAATAATTATGCCGTCTTGCTGGAAGGCCATTTCATTGTCGACAATATCGCAGCCCACAATCCAAGATATCGCCTGGAAAATGCCACGTTAGTGGCCGAAGATGACGGAGCAAGCGGTCTAATATTAATTATAATCTTATCAGCCTTGCTATTAGCCGGCGGGATGATCATTGCAACGATGGCAAAAAAGAGAAAAAAATGAGGAACCGGTCGCCGGTTCGTCTTTTTTGCATTAGATCAGCTCGACGTTTTTGATGGACATGCCGAGAAAGGCACGGCCCTGGGTCTGGAATTTCTGCGGATCGTCGGAGACAAAATAGTGATGATCAACCGCGCCGCCATGCGGCCGGTTGAGTCCACCGGCTGTCAGAATGGCCGCCGCCTGCTCGGCACAGGTCGTGGCGGAATCGACAATGGCGACGGCATCGCCGAGTTCACTGCTGATCAATCCCTTAAGCAAGGGATAATGCGTACATCCAAGCACCAGGGTGTCTATTTGCTGCTCTCTCAGCGGCCTTAGATATTCCTGCACAATCAGACGGGCGGCCGGATGTGTCACATAATGCTCTTCAATCAGCGGTACCAGCAGCGGGCAGGCCACAGACACTACAGTCGCATGGGGATCGCGCTGTAAAATAGCCTTTTGATAGGCCTGCGACTGGATAGTGCCTTTGGTGCCAAGCACGCCGATCCTTCCATTCCTGGATATCTGCACGGCGCGTTCAGCTCCTGGCTCTATCGTGCCAATGACGGGCACGTTAACAGTCTGCTGCAGGCGCTCTAAAGCATGTGCCGATGCCGTGCTGCAGGCTACGACCAGTATTTTAACATTCTTTCCCAGCAGGAAAATCGCATTTTCCAGCGACTGCCTGATGATGGTCTCGCGGCTCTTATCTCCATAGGGCAGGCGCGCGGTATCGCCAAAATAGACCACATGCTCGTGCGGCAGCACCCGCAACAGCTGGTCCATCACGGTCAGGCCGCCGAGTCCGGAATCAAACATACCTATCGAGGCGGCATTAAGGGCGGCAATAGCTGGGAAGACATTGGTGGATGCAATAGTGGATGCAATATTAGTGGATGCAGCATCCGCCAGCAGATTTATCATTTAATTCTCGGGGAGTTTCAGCACTTTGCCGACCACGATACGGTCGCCGGTCATACCGTTGAGCTCTTTGATGACTTGCACGGTGGTACGGTTGCTACGGGCGATTTTCTCAAGGCTGTCGCCTGCTTTTACGCGGTAAGAGCTGCCGGAGACGACCGAAGAAGGTTCCGCAGCCCTGTTGATGACGACATCTTTAGGCTGCAAGGCATCCATCAGCGACTTCATGGCCGCCTGCAGGTGTTCGATATTTTGATTTTGCTGTTCGACGATTCTTTCCAGTTCACCGATTTTTTGCTTATATTGCGTCAAAGCCGTACTTGAATCATTGGCATGGGTCTTTAATTGGCGCAAATCAGCTACCAACCCCTTGGTCGTGGTATCCAGAGAGGCTAGCTTTTCTTCAAAGGTCGAGGCATTGCCCTTAAGCTGTTCCTTATGCGATCTGTTCGTCTCGTTCAACTGATCGCGCACGCTTTCGATGATGACATCGACACTAGCGAGCTTCTCATCGAACATGCGAATTTCGGACTCATGATTATTGACTTCCTGGCGCATGCTATCGAGGGTGTCGCGCATCTCACGAATAGCAGTGGCAGTGCCGTCGGGTTGATAATATGGCTGACTGCGCTTGGCCGGTGCGGCCTGCAGAAAGCCGCTACCACCGCATGTCAGCACGATCACAAGCATGGCTATCCCTAATAGCCCTGCTTGTGATCGCTTTTTTGCCTTTGCTATAAAGGAAAACATCGCTGACAACTCCATACCCGATCTTTTAGCGGCGCTGGTAGATTTTGAATTCTGCACGCCGGTTCTGGGCCCAGGAATTTTCGTTGTGGTCATAGATCAGGGGCTGTTCTTTGCCATACGAGATGGTGAAAACATTGTCCGGGTTGACACCTTCTTGCAGCAACTGGTTGCGTACGGCATTGCTGCGGCGTGAGCCTAAAGCCAGATTATAAGCTTCAGGTCCTCTTTCGTCGGTATGTCCGGCCACAAAGATGTACACTTTGGGGTTGTTGCGCATATAATTAGCTATGGCATGAATGGTGTTCAGATTGTCCTGTCCTTTCACCAAGTTGCTGTTGTAGTCAAACGTGACGTTGCGGAACACGGCTGCCCAGGCAGGATTTGCAGCAGGATCCTGGAAAGCACTGATACCGGGGATGGAGCTGCCTGGATCGCCGGGCGTTTCGCGTGGCTGCTGGCTGACAAAATCGGCCATCGATACCTGACAGTCATTCGGCTGGTCGTTCAAAGGCACAAAATCACACATAGCCGGAGGCGCGCAACCGTCGACGACATAGCCTTCATCATCGGCAGCCATGAACTCATCGCGATATTGGATGGCACGCGAATCGCCGTGCTTGCCGCCCATGGTCCTTAAACCACGTCCCATATGCCTTCTGGCCGACCTGGTGTCTTCACAAACTTCGTTTGAATTGCGTCGGCAGCCCGAAAATGACAGACCTAAGGACAGAATGTAAATAACAAATAAAAACCGTGTTGCTCGCATATAATTTCCCCTCAATTTTGCTTGAATAACCACCGCAGATAGCCGCTAATAATAAAGGCCAGATGTTAGCATATCTGCTGCTATGGGAAAAGGGAAAATTGCACTTGGACAAAGGAAAATACTTGTTAACAAGATGGTATGTTTTCTTGCCCGAGTGGGCATCCTATCCCCCTTTAGTCAGTATAGTGTGGCTAAGCTCCTAAAGAAGCTCAGCAAAAAAAACATAAATGACTTAGAGAAAATAGCATGCGCGTGCGTAGCCAAAATGATTTAAGATCGGCATCCAGCTTTTATCTTATGAGCTTTTTTGAGCCCTGATGAATTGAGTCGTTTACCCGGACTTTAACATTACCCTGCATAACCCACCGGCTAGCTGCGCGGCTCCCAGCTGGGAAAGCGTTTTTCGCCTATTCCCACGCTGATCTGGACGGCATCGGCCTGGTTTAAGTTGATGAGATATAGCTCGCAAGCATTAGCATCGCTGGAATTGAACACCAGATGCAGGCTGTTGGGCGCCCAGCTAGGATTTTCTTTATTTCCCGGACCTTGGGTGATCTGCCGCTCTTCCCGCTTGACGAAATCGTACACCCAGATTTGACGTACGCCATTGGTGCCAGAGCAATAAGCGATCTTGGTGCCGTCAGGCGACCAGGCCGGCGCACTGCTTTCCCTATTGCGCTTGGTGAGCAGCGTGGCTTTGATATCTTTAAGGCTGGTACCGGCGGCCGGTACATTCATCACATAGATGCGCGGCGAGCCATCTTTATTGGAAACAAAGGCAATCTGTGTGCCGTCAGGACTGAAAGTCGGCGTGCCTTGGGTGGCCTGATGGGTGGCAAAAATCTGATAAGGCTTGCCAGTGGCGCCCACCTCGGGGCTAAAAGGCAGAATGAACAGATCGGGATTGCCGGTGACATCGCTGATGAAGGCTAATTTATCGCGCTGCCGCGTCATGACAGGCATCAGCTGGTTGCCTCGCAAAAGCGTCAGGCGGCGCGGAATCGCCCCGTCGGTAAGCGATTGGGTGTAGATTTTGGGCTGCCCTGTTTTGTAGGAGACATATAGAAAACTGCCAGTGGCAAAACCCTCTTTGGGAGGGAGATAAACCGGCGTCACCACATAGCCACTATCGGAAGTCAGGCGGCGGCGGTTTTCGCCATCGTAATCGGCTTCCCATACTTCGGAGCCCCATTTATCGCCTTGCTTGGTCTTCAGCGTATAAAGGATGCGCGTGGTGGCGATGCCGTCTTTTTCAAACAGCGCCTTATAAATGGTATCGGCCAGCTGATGGATTTGGCGTCTATCGCGGGCCAGCTCGCCGCAAACAGGCAGGCCTTCAATGCTTTTTATAGCCCCAGCATTGGCCGCAAACAGGCGTACTTGCAATTTCTTGTCTTTAACACGTACCTTGATCACGTAAAAGGCATTCAGGACCTTCCAATCGGCGGCGCGCGGAGCCTGATCAAAAGTTGAGGCATTGGCAAACTTTTCACGCTCATTGGTAGCTTTAAGAATATACGCCATGCCATTATGGTCGATATCAAACTGCAGCACCTTTTCCAGGCGCATGCAATAAGCGTCATCAACACTGGCATCATCGCAGCTGAAATGGGTCAAATAGACCGGCAGCCTTTGCACTTCGGTGGCCAGACGCACCAACATGGTTTCCTCAGCACCAAGAGAAGGACTCATTGGCGTGTAACAAAGTAAGACAGCTAGCGCCATGAGCGTTTTTATTATCATTTCTTTCATAGAGGTAATTCCTTATAACTCATTGCTCAGTGTCACTACAAAGGTATATTGCTCAGCATTAGTAAAATTTATTCCAAAAGCCGGAAAGGTCAAACTCGGCAACGTTTTTTCTATATGCTTGCGGTTGATCGCACTTTCGGCACTTACCACCACTACTTTGGCGACTTTCCCCGAACGCTCAAGCGTCAATTTTATTTTGACTTCCCCGTATTCCGGCAGACGTAACAGTAGCTTAAGACGACCTGCCAGTTCATCGCGATAGCGGACTTCCCGGTCGCTAAGCACCGGCGCATTGGCCCCCGCCAAACCATCAATATGCAGGGTGGTGATCGCACTGGGAGGAGCCGAGACGGGCATCGCCGGCGACTTGCCAGGGCTAAGTTTATCGCGACTTACCCCAATTTTTGCAATTCTTTCTTGCGCCTGTGCCAAGAGTTCTTGCCGGCGGGCTTGCGCAGCCTTCTGTTCGGTCTCTTTTTTGCGCTGCTGTTCAGCAACCCTCTGTGCGGCAGCTTTTTTCTCGGCTGCCGACTTATCGGCGGCTATTTTGTCGGCCTGTACCTCAGTTTTCTGGACCACAGGCGTGGCTTTGTTATTTTTTACTGGCGCCTCGGCTTTTTTGGCGGGTTTTGTCGGCGCTTCCATTTTGGATGGCTTGGGAGGTGCCGGCTTTATCGGCGCTGGCTTCTTCGGCTCATTTTTTTTCGGTTCGGCTTTTTTGGGCTCAGCCTTTTTGACCGGGGTGGGCTTCTTATCCTCTTTTTTTGGAGGGCTTTTGTTTTCCAGGACTATATTTTCTTTGGATGTTGGCACCGGCGGCTTTGGCATTGGGGCAAGAGGTTCCGGCTTGACTTCGTTAACCACGGCTACCGGTGCCGGCGTCTCAGCTTTTTGCGGTTCGTCTGGCGGCATGGTCTCATCGACAGGGACGAATTCCTCTTCTACAGCAGAAAGGGGTTCTTCCGTCGGCGGCGCTATCGTAGCGATTTCTTTTGTCATCGTAGTCGTGGCCGGCGCCGGGGGGGAAAGAGTCACGGTTTGCACTACCAGCCGGCGCGGCATTGCCGGCGGCGGTTTAACCGCGCTCGTTGTCAAGGCCATCCATGCCATCAAAACGCCATGCAGCAGCACTACGATGCAGCTGATCGCCAGTAACGAGCGGTCCTTAGGCAGAGAAGATGTATCGATAAATTGAGGCATAGCCAGTCTGTGTGGCGGTTGTTTTTACTTGCTAGTATTGCGTTACGCCGGTTGCAGAATGATATCTATCTGTTGAAAGCCGGCGGCTTCAGCGGCGTTTTTTATCGCCTGGTAAATGCCAAAATGCGCCTTTTTATCATGAAAAAGCTGGGGTCTGGCAGTGGGATAGCGCTGTTTGGCTTGCTTTAAATATGGCGCCAACTGGCTGAGCGAGACCTGCTGCCCCCCAACGACGATAGTATTATCCTGTCGCACATAGATGGCAATCGGACTGGTCTCTTGCACCGATATCGACTTATCGTTGGAGGCAAAGGCCGTGTCAGCCAAGTCCACCCGGTCGAGCTCGAGCAGAGGAGCCACCACGATAAACATGATCAAAATGACAAAGACCACATCGATTAAAGGCGTTAGATTGATGATCGGTTCTTCAATCGCCTGATTATTCGGCCAGCCAAAAGGACGTTTCCTCATAAAACATCTACTTTGCGGTAATACATTTCAACCGAAGCCAACAGTTCGTTGGAGAAAGCTTCCATATCAGTTTGAAAATCGCGCGCGGCATTCTTTAAATAGTTATAGCCGATCATCGCGGGAATAGCATCGATAAGTCCAAGCACCGTCGTCGCCAAAGCCAGCGAAAGTCCTCCCAAAACCATGCTATGGGCACTGCCCCCCGTCTGCGTCTGCATATCTCCAAAAGTGGTCAAAATCCCCCAAACAGTACCCAATAAGCCTAAAAAAGGCGCCAAACTAGCGATGGTCGACAACATATATAAATTTTTTTCCAAATCTTTAGTCTGCTTGGCCACCGCTATCATCAGGTAGGATTGCACAAAATCGATATCCGACGGCGACATATAAGAAATGGTATCGGCAGCCGGACTATTATTGGCCTGTTGACTAAAGTGGCGATTTTTTTTCAGAATGTCGATAGTTTGCTTTTTTAGGACCGCATATAATTCAAAAAAAGGATTGGGTTGATTGCGCCGCATGGCATGGTCGTATTCCACACTGAGCGGATTCATGCGTTGCAACTCAAAAGTCTGATAGAATTGACTGGAATGTTTACGCGCCAGATATGTCACCCATCCCTTATGGGCAATCAAAATCCAGCTGCCGATAGAGAGAACCAATAAGCCGAGAAAAATCAATTTTCCTAGGAAGTCGGATTCGATGTAGGCATCGATAAAGGGATTACTGGCTAAAAAAATATTGTTTACAAACATTACAGATTCCTGTACACTATAAAGTATTAAATTTTATTTATTTTTGCAGATGACATCGCTCTTTCTAGCCGGGATATTTGCTTTTAATGACCTGACATCGCCGCTTTATTAAATATTCTGCACATGGATAACGCATCACGGCGCTATTTGTCAAGCTGACAAAGGAAAAAGGGAAAGAAAAGCAGACCCTGCCAATATGCAATTGCTTTTAATCGAGCAAAATCAAACAATAGTGAACTAAAAATCATTCGTATCAGCCGATTTAAGAATTTCAAGATACGGACTCACAAAGGATAAATGTGCATGCTTAAAGCGCTACGCTTAACTCTCTATTTGCTGTGTTTTGGCCTACTCTTGTCGTTTCCTACACTTAATCATGCCGTAGAAAGTGACCCCTTCCTTAGTAATAGCGAGAGCAATCTCACACCGGCGCCAGCAAATCCCCTCCCTCAACATGAAACCGCATCCCCCGCCGATCCTGTCACCGCCGCCCTTGTCAGTGAACTAAGCACCATCTCGCCAGGTCACCCTTTTTGGCTGGCCATCCAACTAAAATTCGATCCCCATTGGCATGCCTACTGGAAAAATCCAGGCGATGCCGGCATGGCCCCCATGGTCTCATGGCAGCTGCCCGAAGGTTTTAGCGTCGGCAGCATGTTATGGCCGGCTCCCAAACGCTTCGCCCTGTCTTCGATGGTCGGCTTCGGCTATGAGGAAGGGTTGACACTGCTCGTGCAAATTACACCGCCTGACACGCATAGCGATGGACCGGTCGATATCGGCGCCGAAGTGCGCTGGCTGGTATGTTCAGATTCCGCCTGCCTGCCAGGGGAATCCCAAACAGCCCTTACACTCATGGTCAGTCAACAGCCCCCCGTGGCAGATCAACAGCAAAGCGCTCTGTTCAGCCACGCTCGCGCCCAAATTCCTAAAGAAAATAAATCGCTGACAGCCCATCGCAAACAAAATCTGGTCGAACTATCATTCTCTGAACACGCCTTCATCAAACACGCCGACTTCTTTCCCGAACATCAAAAATCCATCGATTATAGCATCGAACCGCTCTTTCAGACTCAACCAAACAGCCAACATAAGCACACCCTGATCCTTAAGGAAACAACACCCAATGCCTCGCTTAAAGGGGTGCTGGTACTACATACCACCGCCGGCATGCAGACCTATGATGTCGATGTCGCCATCAACGATCCCCACGGCAATGCCAACATCGTCATGCATAACAATCACGCCACAGCGATCAACGACACGCTGTTCAAACAACATGCTGATGCATCAGCCGATGACAACTTCGAGTTTGAAGGTGGCCTCGCCCTGGCCTTGGTATTGGCATTTATCGGCGGCCTGATCCTCAACCTGATGCCCTGCGTGCTACCCGTCATCTCCTTTAAGGTTTTAAGCTTTATCAAAATGGCCGGCGAAAGCCGCAGACTCATCTTTCAGCATGGCCTGGCCTTTGCCGGCGGCGTCCTGCTGTCATTCTGGGTGCTGGCCGCCCTCTTACTTTCCTTACAAGCCTATGGCCGTTCAGTAGGCTGGGGTTTCCAGCTGCAGGAGCCGATCTTTGTCGCCATGCTGGCAGCGCTGCTGTTTGTCTTCGCCTTAAGCCTATTCGGGCTCTTTGAAATCGGCACCTCCCTGATTTCTGCCGCCGGACAGGCCCAGCATAGGTCCGGACAGCGCAATGCCCTGGTCGGCTCTTTCTTCAGCGGCATTTTAGCCACCGCCGTCGCCACCCCCTGCACCGGTCCTTTCTTAGGCTCTGCCGTCGGCTATGCCGTCACCTTGCCCCCTCTGCAAGCCATGCTGATTTTCACTTCGCTAGGCCTTGGCATGTCGCTGCCATACCTGCTGCTGGCGGCCTTTCCTAGACTGCTAAGTTTCATGCCCAAACCTGGGGCCTGGATGATCACCTTCAAGGAGCTGATGGGCTTCTGCATGCTGGCGACCGTGCTTTGGCTGGTATGGGTCTTCAGCGCCCAAACCAGCAGTTTGGCCGTCTCTGTGCTATTGGCGGGCTTCTTCCTGCTGGCCTTCGCTGGCTGGATCTATGGCAAATGGGCCACACCACTAAGCAAACGCCTCACCCGCTCTATCAGCACGTTCGCCGCCCTGTCAATTTTTATCTGCGGCGGCTATGTTATCGGGTGGGCGGCCTATGCCTTTAGCGATGAGCCGCCTGCGCACACGCAGATCACCGAACAGACCATCGCCGATGCCTGGGAGTCCTTCTCACCCGAACGCGTCGCCGAATTGCGCCAAAACGGCACGCCGGTCTTTGTCGATTTCACTTCCAAATGGTGCCTGATCTGCCAAGCCAACCATATGGTGCTGTCCATGGATGACGTGACCGATAAATTCAAGGCTCTCGGCGTGGTAAAGATGAAAGCCGACTGGACCCGCCGCGATGCCGTCATCACTGCCGAACTGCGCAAATATGGGCGCAACAGCGTGCCCCTCTATATCCTGTATAGTGCCAATGCCGATACCCCCCCGCAGATCCTCCCCCAGATTCTGACGCCGGAAGTCATCGCGCTCTCACTGAAAGAACTCGAAGGGGCCAAATAGCCACCCCTATGACGACATTTATCGACTCGCATGCCCACATCACTTCCGACACGGTCTTTGACGGCGTCGATGCCCTGCTGGCGCGTGCGCAAGCTGCTGGCATCAGCCATATCGTCAATATCTGCACCAATGACATCACGCTGCAGCGCGGCGTGGCCCTTGCCGAAAAATACCCATGGGTACATAACGTCGCCGCCACCACCCCCCACGATGTGGCAAAGGAAGGGGAAGCCCTTTTCCCATTCATGGAGTCCCACGCCCGCCAAGGGCTCTTGGTGGCTATCGGCGAGACAGGGCTCGACTATCACTATCACCATTCGCAGCCCGAGCTGCAAAAGCACTTTCTAAAGCGCTATCTGCAGCTGGCCCTGGATTGTAAACTGCCCGTCGTCATCCACTGCCGCGAGGCGTTTGCCGACCTCTTTGAAATTCTGGATGCCGGCTATAAAATTCAGAGCAAACATGCCCCAGGCCTGTTGCATTGCTTCACCGGCACGCTCGCGGAAGCTGAAGGGGTTCTGGAAAGGGACTGGTATCTTTCGCTAAGCGGCATCGTCACCTTCAAGAAAAGTGACGAGCTGCGCGCGGTAGCCAAAATGGTCCCGCTAGACCGACTGCTGATCGAGACCGATACCCCCTATCTCGCCCCACAAAGCCGGCGCGGCAGCATCAACGAGCCGGCCTTCCTGCCGGAGACGGCCGCCATCATTGCCTCCCTTAAAGGCCTCACCCTCGAAGAACTTGCCGCCGCCACCAGCGCCAATGCCCGCCGCCTGTTTAACATCTAACCAATGATAAGGATGCATGATGTCTGTCGCTAAAAAACTCTTCCTGTTGGCTTTGGTCTTGGCCTTGCACTGCCTGCCCGCCATCACCCATGCCGAAACACACGCGACCGCCTTGCCATCGCCCATCAAAGATCCTGCCGCCCTGCTCGACAATCAGATTGCAGGGCTGGATACGCTCATCCAAGCCACCCAGCAAAGTCTGGAAGGTCAGAAGCAATTGCGCACATTGATCGTAGAATATAAGAACATCCAAACGGCCTATCTAAAACGCATGCAAGACAATGACCTGCTGTTAACCCTGGTCAAAAGCGCCCACCGCACCTTGAAAGCCATCAAAGAAAATCATCTGCTACCGGACTTCGATCCAGAGTTCATCGACGAATTGACCGTCCTGTCACAAGCCGCCACCAAACGGGGCGTCCCTAAACCTTAAAGTATGCCAAATTCCATGCCAAAATCCATCCACTATATCGACAGAACAACCAAAAAACGCTGCCTAGAGCTAGTCTATGGAGCTAACGCCTTGAAACTGCTGTATGGGGACAACTTCGTCAGCCGCTGCCTGGGCGCACCGCTAGCCTACTCCCTGGCGCGCATCCCGCTCTTCTCAGCCCTCTATGGCCGCTGCCAGAAAAGCCCTGCCAGCAAAAACAAAATCATTCCCTTCATCAAAGCCTTTGCTGTCGATCCATCCGAATTTGCAGACGATATCTCAAGCTTCAACTCCTTCAACGACTTCTTCATCCGCAAACTCAAACCTACAGCCCGCCCTATCGCTAATGACCCCGCTGTGGCCGTCATTCCCGCCGACGGTCGCTATCTATTCTACCAGCAGCTGGATCAAATCGATGGCTTCATTGTCAAAGGAGAAAAATTCGATCTGGGGTCCTTGTTGCAAGACGACGCCCTGGCCGCAAACTATGCTAAAGGCTCCATGGCCATCGCCCGCCTGTGTCCGACCGACTACCACCGCTACCATTTTCCTGTCGACTGTCTGCCCGGCGAAAGCCGGCTGATCAATGGCTGGCTATATTCGGTCAATCCCGTCGCTCTTAAGAAAAACATCCACATCTTCACCCAAAATAAGCGCACGCTGTGCACTCTTGACAGCCAGCGCTTCGGCAAAGTCCTTTTCCTGGACATCGGCGCTACCTTTGTAGGCGCCATCCACCAAACCTATACCCCTCATCAACCCCAAGCCAAAGGCGCTGAAAAAGGGTATTTCTCCTTCGGCGCCTCATCGCTCATCCTGCTTTTCCCCCCAAATACCATTAGCTTCGACCAGGATCTGCTGGCCGCCACCGCCCAGCAGATCGAAATCAAATGCCTCATGGGACAATCCATGGGCCATACCCTAGATAACAGCAGCACATAATCGATGATCAGAATGGGAGGCATGTATCCCGGGCATATGCTCATTTTGCTGAGCTCCTTAGGAGCTGCCCTATTTGTGGTCCACGGTGTAGTGCCAGCCGGCACAAACCGTGGGTACCATTACATAAGAAAACCAGCCCCAAAGGGGCGATATAATTGTGTTTCAATCATCTAGGCTTTAGCTTTAGTAATACGATCAAGGCTGAAATTATAACGCCCCCTTGGGGCTGGATTGTTCTTATCATAACCCACGGTTTGTGCCGGCTGGCACTACACCGTGGGCTACAAATAGGGCCACTCCTAGGGAGCTCTAGCAAACAGCTATCACAGAGAAAATTTCACCAAACCATATCTTTTGATTCTTTATTGCATTTCTCTGTGTCTCTGTGCCTCTGTGGTAAATTCTAGCCTTATTTCGAACGAAGATTGGACAGCAGGCGCAAGAATTCGATGTACAGCCAAACCAGCGTCACCATCAAAGCAAAAGCACCGTACCACTCCATGTATTTGGGGACATTCATGCGCGCGCCCTGCTCGATGAAATCAAAGTCGATGATGAAGTTAAGTGCCGCTATCCCCACGATGAACAGGCTGATGCCAATGCTTAACCACGAATTGCCATACATCAGCGATGTGCCCATGCCAAAAAATCCAAGCACTATCATTACCAGATAAAAAACAGCAATGCCGCCTGTCGCCACCATCACACCCAACTTAAACTTTGGTGTGGCCTTGATCAACCCCATCTGATAGGCCGCCAGCATGGAAAACAGCGTGCCGAAAGTCAACCCCACCGCCTGCACGACGATCCCCGGAAAGGCAGCTTCCAATGTCGCCGAAATCCCGCCGATGAACAACCCTTCCAACACCGCGTAAATCGGTGCCGTAATCGGCGCCCAGGATTGCTTGAAAGCGGTGACAATGGCAAACACAAGACCGCCGATAACACCCACCCACATCCAAGGAGCTACCGCCGCGGCATTGCCGCCGGCTTTATAAAATTTCATCCATGTCCAACCGGCCGACAGCAGCGCCAATACCAGCAGCATGCCTGTTTTAATGACCGTGCCTTGTACCGTCATCGCATCCGCCCGATCAGCTTGCGAGCGCAGATTCATAAAGGTGTTGGCTGGCAAGGCCGGGTTTGAAGAGCGCATATCCATAGTATCCTCCTTAAACGTTAAAAATAGCAGCATACTAAGCAGCCGCTCACAATGAAAGCACAAAATTTGGAGTGGGAAGAATTTTTGGAAACTGCAAACTCATCAAAAAAGCATAGTGACGGTTTACAAACAGGCAGATTGTGGCTTTACTGCGGTAACGGTCAGTAAACTTCAGCCCCATTCGGAGGCGCTTCCTGCGCTGGAACGTGGTATGGCTAATAAATTTGTCCGAAACGCACATAGCTTACACTTTAGCACAACCACATAGGTAACACTTTGTGCTAAAGTGTTACCTATGTGCCTTGGTCGGACCAAGGCACAACATAACTGCGGCAGCGGTGCAAAAGTTCGAGTCGCACAAAACTGCATGAACCGAAAAAATTCCTAAACAATGCATGGTATTGGTTTTCTCCATGCGTTTTTACGGAATTACGAAAGAGGCTGCTTGAAGAAAAAGAGGCTCCACTGTAAAATTTCAGTCTATAGATATAGAAATGCACCAAAACTTAAAAATTAAGTTGGTTTCCATGCTCGGTTTTCTTAAAAAAATATTCGGCACCGCCCAAGAGCGCATCCTGCGCAGACATCGCAAAGTCGTTGAACAAATCAACGCCTGGGATGAAAAGTTCCAACCTCTCACTGACGACGCCCTACGCGCTAAAACGGCTGAATTCAAAACACGCATCGCCAAGGGTGAATCTGTCGACGACCTGCTGCCCGAAGCTTATGCCGTCGTAAAAAATGCCTGCCGCCGTCTCATCGGCACCGAAGTCCACGTCTCCGGCTATGACCAGAAATGGGATATGGTACCCTATGACGTTCAGCTCATCGGCGGCATCGCCCTGCATAAAGGCTCCATCGCCGAAATGATGACCGGTGAAGGCAAAACCCTGACTGCCGTCCTTCCCCTCTACCTGAATGCCCTGACAGGTAAACCTGTCCATCTCGTCACCGTCAACGATTACCTGGCGCAGCGCGACTGCCAATGGGTGGGCACCGCCCTACGCTGGCTCGGCCTAACGACTGCCTCGCTGACCCACGAGACGCCCCAGGAAGAACGCGGAGAACTGTATCAAGCCGATGTAATCTACGGCACAGCGTCTGAGTTCGGTTTCGACTACCTGCGCGACAACTCCATCGCCAACCACAAAAACCAGCAGGTGCAGCGCGGCTACTACTACGCCATCATCGATGAGGTCGATTCCATCCTCATCGACGAGGCGCGCACGCCGCTGATCATTTCAGGACCCTCCGGTGTCAGCCGCCAGCTCTATGACGAACTGAAACTGGGTGTCGCCCAGCTGGTGCGCCGCCAGCGCGACCTATGCAACCGCCTGGCATCCGATGCCCGCAAACTGCTCGACAAGGTCGAGAAGGAAGCTGCCGGTGGCAAAAAAGACAAAAAGATGGATGAAGAGGAACAGGAAGCCCTGCGCAAGCTGTGGCTGGTAAGCAAAGGCACCCCCCACAACAACATCCTGATGCAAATAAAGGAAGATCCCGACAAGCGCGCCGGCATCGACAAATGGGATCTATTCTTCTATGGCGAACAAAATAAAGATGAACGCACCAAGGCTCTGGCCGAACTCTTCATTATCATCGACGAAAAAGGCAACGAATTCGAACTGACCGACAAAGGCATCCAGGCCTGGCACGAATGCACCGATGGCGTAGGCCAAAGCGATGACTTCGTCATGCTCGATATCAGCGATGAATTCCTTAAAATCGATGAGGACGACTCCCTCGATAGCGGCGCCAAAATCAAACAGCGCCTGGCCATACAGGAAGAAGACTTTAAGCGCAAAGAACGCGCTCATAACCTGCGCCAGCTGCTGCGCGCCCACCTGCTGATGGAAAAAGATGTCGACTACATCATCCAGGACGACAAAATCATCATCATCGATGAAAATACCGGCCGCGCCCAGCCCGGACGCCGCTTCTCAGACGGCCTCCATCAGGCCATCGAAGCCAAAGAGGGTGTCGCCATCCAGAAAGAAACCCAGACCTACGCCACCATTACCCTGCAAAATTACTTCCGCATGTATGCCAAACTGGCCGGCATGACGGGTACCGCCACCACCGAAGCCGGCGAATTCAAACAGGTGTATAAACTCGAAGTTCTGGAAATTCCCACCCACCGCGTCTGCTGCCGCAAGGATTTCAATGACGAAATCTATATGACCGAACGCGAAAAATATAATGCCATCCTGAAAGAGGTTCGCTCCATCCATGAAGCCGGCCGCCCCCTGCTGATAGGCACCGAATCGGTCGAGATCTCGGAAAAGCTATCCCGCATCTTCAAGCTCAATAAGCTGGAACATACGGTCCTCAACGCCAAACAAAACGAAAAAGAAGCCGAAATCATCGCCCACGCCGGCAAAAGCGGCGCCATCACCATCGCCACCAATATGGCCGGCCGCGGCACCGATATCAAGCTGGAAGAGGGCGTGGCCGCTAACGGCGGCCTATACGTCATGGGTACCACGCGCCACCAGTCGCGCCGTATCGACAGGCAGCTGCGCGGTCGCTGCGCCCGCCAAGGCGATCCAGGCTCTTCCAAATTCTATGTATCCTTCGAAGACTCCCTACTGCGCCTGTTTGCTTCGCCACGCCTGACGGCCGTGCTGCAGCGTTTCCGTCCGCCGGAAGGGGAGCCGATATCGGCTTCGATGCTCAACAAATCCATCGAAACCGCCCAAAAGCGCCTCGAACAACGCAACGCCTCCATCCGCAAGCATACGCTTGAATATGATGACGTGATGAACAAACAGCGCCAGGAAATTTACGCCTTCCGCAACGAAGTGCTGCAAACAGAAAATATTGAACCGCTGATCGTCGACCTGCTGGAAAATGTCTGTGCTCAGGGCGCCGAAAAATTCTTCCGCAGCCGCAGCGAGGAAAATGGCTGGGATCCCGAAGGTTATCGGGAATGGCTCATTGCCCATTTCCCGGTGAATTTTCCGGAAAATTATTTCGATGACGACCACCTCGAAGCCGTCGACCTGGAAATGAAAGCCTCAGAAAAAATCATCGCCGCCATCAAAGATAAACTGGTGCGCGAAAACAGCAAAATCCCTGCCAGCGCCCTGCTGATGAAAAATGCCACCTTGCCGGCCCATGAAGCCATCCGCAGCATGATGATCAGAAAGATCGACCAGCTGTGGCAGGAGCACCTGCTCAGCATGGACCACCTGCGCTCCGATGTCAGCCTGCGCGCCGTCGGCAACCGCGATCCGCTGCTTGAATTCAAGCACGACGCCTTCGAATTCTTCGAAGAATTCAGCCGCACCCTGCGCACCGACATCGCCCACGACCTGTTCCGTTTCGAAATTGTCATGCGCGCGCCGCCTTCCATCCAGGAAATACTCAACCAACTGCAGATGGAAACTAACCGCTCCTTCGTGCCCGAACTCGACCAGGCGCCTCCAACACAGGCTATCCAAGGCAACAACACAGATGGCGGAGAGGCAGCTTCAATGCAGCCGCCAGAAAAACTGCAGCCGGTCGTCGTCGGCGCCAAAACCGGCCGTAACGACCTATGCCCCTGTGGCAGCGGCAAAAAATACAAGAAATGCTGCGGCCAAACCGAAGGCGATGCCTGATTGATTCCGGCCATGTACTAAACGGACGAGGCGGACAAAGGCGCTAACTGCTAGCCCCATCGTCCGCTATTTGTCCGTTTCGTTTGCATTGTGAGACTAGCCGTCAGTGTAAAAAGCAAAGGAGGGGGATGCCCCCTCCTGTCTGACAGTCCCTTTGATATTAACAGAAGGGTGGGCAGCAACCGTTGCTCTTTGTTTGTGCCTGATGAACAACCTGGCTCTTTGCTTGTGGCTGATGAACAGTCATGTTTAGCGACGCGGGAACAACGTTATAGCGCGCCTGTGGCATATAAGGTTGTGTCATGACAGCTAAGCCAATCGGCTGGGAATACCGCATCATATTGAAGGCTGGCTGAAAAGGACCCGTCGGCGCAGGAAAGGCAGGCGGCTGCGGATCCCCCATGTGGGAATCTCGACGACCCATACTGGAGAAGCCAGTCCTTCCTCCAGCCTTACACTCGTCGGTATCCCTATGTTTCACACCTTCGTCCTCATCGACGGTTGGATCTGATGATCCCACTAGGACTTTTGCAAGGTACCACGCCTCGTTAATTTTTATGCCTAGCTTGGCTTTTGCGGCCTTTTCCGTTTCGAAATCAGCGACGACGTCGACCTTGGCATTGTTTTCATCGACGCTCCCCTTGTAGTAGGCGAGAGTGTCTTCGTCTTTGGTGACCATTACAAAAGCTAACGGGCGGATGCTGCGATCCTTCAAATAATCGGATATTTTTCCATCCGTTGGCTCTCCATCTGTAATGACGATGGTGATGGTTTCTTCCCCAAAATACTTTCTTTCTAGCTCTCTAAGTTTTCTAATGAGAGGGGTCTTATAATTATCCAGCTTCCCAAAACAACCTTCGACGTCATTTAGACTGATATCCATTTTCCCATCCGCATTGAGGAAATGAAGATCGCAGTGTTGTGTTGCATCAAGCGCCTTCACAAAATCCACAATTTTTGTCACGGTAGCTTTGGCAATATCCCAGCGGGAGAGCGCTTTATCATTTTTACAGGCCGTACCCATAGAGCCGCTATCATCAACGGCAAGTACAATCTTTTTGCCTACGAAATGCTTTAAAAATGCCGGCGCATATTTATTATTCATCCCGAAGCGTTGCAAGGTTTGCTCGATGACGGCCATTTGCTCCTCTGCACCCATCAATGTTAGACTTTGACGAGCGGCAATTGGAAAACCTCCCAATCCTTTTTCTTCATCGGCTATGAAAGTTGCGACTATATTCTGGTTCGTAGAACCTCCCACACAAGCTCCAACTCCTCTAGGCATAAAAACCTCCATTTACATTTTCAGATTCAAAAACCAAACATGTTATCATTTATTAGATTTTAATAAAAAAGAAACCATCCGCTTCAGTTTTTTAAAAAAACTGCATTTACAACATGACAATACATTAAAAAAAATCCAGTGGCAGCATGTACCAGTGACAGCATGTAACGGAAGCGCTGCCGAAAGACCGATGGGATGTTTGATGCAGGAAATGGACAGCATGGACCATATGGACAATCCACTAACTCAGGCCCATGTCGTCAATGGATTGACCGTTTAATCGAGCTTGGAGAGGTATCTACCGCCAAAGAAGAGCAGAGGCACGGCCAGAGCCGTATAGACAAACCACAGGCTGCTATCCCATTGCAGGGAGAGGACGCCGTTGTGCGAGAAGAGCATCAACGCCAGGCCGAAAAGAAAAAATACCGAACCGGTCAGCAGCAAGACTGTCGCCAGCAGCGTGCGTTGGAATTCATCAAATGCCGGCTCGTCTTCCTCAAGTTCTTTCGATATTTCCTGCCCAGGCTCTTGCTGTCCTGGCTCTGCTTCATCATCCTCATAGGGAGAGCGTGGAATGGCGCTGTCTTGTACCTCTCCCATGCGGTATGAAGGCATAAAACCGACATTGACATTCTCCAGAGTGGCTGGGACTACGCTGACGCCGCAATAAGGACATGTTTCAGCTTCAAGGGAAACACTACCTTCACAATTCCAGCACAAGCGTTTTTTCGAAGGTTTGTTCATGAATGCTATCTTATTAAAGTTTGATTACGATTATTTTCTTTCTATGGTTTTCCCGCTTTTTAGACAAGCTTATAGAGTGCCAGAAACCAACATTTTCAGCCATGCTTCGCTTTGCACATTTTATGCCGGCTTATTGAATGCTACTTGCCGTCGAAACAAACATGGCCAGAACATCTTTGATGGTCTCCAACCATTTATAGCACTGCCTGACAAGCTCCTCGGTCAGCAGTTTCCAACCAAAGCACACCACGACCAATGCCAGTAGCGATTTCAACGGCATGCCCAAAAACGTGATCTGCACTTGCGGCGCCAGCCTGTTGGCAATGCCTAAAAAGACATCCGTCATTAAAATTGCCAGTAGCGCCGGCGATGCCAACTGCATGGAGATGACCATCACCTTGTTAAACAGCTTTAACAGCACTTCCCAAAACGAGGACGCCTTATCAAAGAAATGCGCATCGATAAATTTATCCGGCGGAATAATCTCATACGAACTCAGAATGGCATTCAAGAAAAGAAACGGACCGTCGATCACAAAAAAAATAAAGATCAACACCATGTTAAACAAGGTCCCAAGCGGCGAGGACTGGTTCTGAATGGTAGGATCGTTGACCATCAAGCTGGCCCCGCCCCGCTGATGGTCGATAATTATGCCGGCAGACTGCACAATCGTAAACGGCATACTGATGAAAAATCCCAAAATCAAGCCTATAAAGGCTTCCTTGAACATCAGCATCAAGACGTTGAAATCAAATCCTATCGGCGTCGTCGTCACATTCACCAGCTGCGGCAAAAAAATCACAAAAATCGAGATGGCAAAAGTCAGCTTCACAGGATGCGGCAAAATGCGTGCCCCAAAAAAAGGCGAAAGCGCGATAATCGGCAAAAAACGGGCCAAAAATAGAAATAGCAGAGAAAGTATCCCATACGGATTGCCAACAGCAAAAGAACTGTTCAGAAATACCCAAAGATAACTGCCGTCATACTTCATCTTTTGCCTATTATGCCTCTATCTCGACTTTGTACCATATGACGGGCTAAGAAGAACCCATGCTCCATTCCGGAAAATGCACAAATATGCCATTGGCAAACGACATGATCCTAGCTCCCAGCCAGCCCCCCGTAAACATCAGCGTGAGTGTCACCGCCACAAGCTTGATGGTAAATGACAACGTCTGTTCCTGTATCTGCGTGGCGGCCTGAAAGATAGCCACCAAAATACCAAAAAACATACTCACCAATATCGGCGGCGCCGACAAAATAAGAATCAGCAATAGCCCTTCATACGCCAACTGAATAACATGCGTCTGAAACATACCTACAAACCCTCCTTCATTTAAATGTTGACACAAGACCCTGGATAAGCAAGGTCCAACCGTCAAGCATCACCAGCAAAAACAGCTTCAAAGGCATGGATATCGTCACAGGCGATAGCATCATCATCCCCATCGCCAGCAAAACGTTGGAGGTCACCAAGTCGATCACGAAAAATGGGATATAGATCAACACCCCGATCTCAAAAGCATCTTTCAACTGGCTGGTAATATAGGCGGGAACAAGCACAATGATGTCGTCAGGCTTCAGCGTAGCTTTATAATTCTCCGGCACGACTTTATAGGCCATGCGGTAAAATAGGGCTTGATGCGCCACCGCCGAATTCCTTTTCAAGAATTCCCGCATCGGCTCGCCGGCTTCCTGGGCAATGGCGATAATATACGTCGATGAACTAGGTGAAATGAGTGAATCCGGCGCCCTGGTGTGGATAATGGTCTGGGCAGCGGCATCGTACATCTTAATGGCTGTAGGATACATCACAAAGAGACTGAGCATAAAGGCCACGCCGTTAATGATCTGGTTGGGCGGCGCCTGCTGCACGCCCAAAGCGCTGCGCAAAAGGGAAAGGACGATGACTATCTTTAAAAAAGAGGTCAGGATCATCACTATGAATGGCAATAGGGACATGAATGTCAGCGCCACTGCCTGGGTGATCAGCGTCGGTCGCTTGAAGTTATCCATCTCCTCACCAATTGCCTCCGCCTTGGAATCCTTCTTTTCCACCGCTTCATTGCGTTGTAATGATGTGGTGGAACGCGGTGTGTCGGGAAACAGCTGCTCTGGTGAGAAACATAGTACCCCGATCAAGACCAGCCAGCATAAAAGAGGTTTAAACATATGTAAACGGGCAGTATTCATAACTTCGACTCACTAATACTGGGTGTCTTCTCATCGGTCTTCTCATCGGTCTTATCATCGGTCTTATCATCAACCTTCTCATGGAGGGACTTCTCATTGGGCTTTTTCATCAAAACGGCAAAGGCTCGCTCCAAAGCACTCCACTGGTTTTCTAATTGCGCATTGATGATGCCGCCTTCGGTCTCTATCACACAACCGCCTTGCTTGACATCGGCGCGCTCGCGCAATGACAAAACTTCAACGTTTTCAAAGATTTCTTTCAACCGCACACGGCTGCGCTCTATCGGATCCAGGTCCTTCTTATTGACATAGATCGTTACTTTTTTGTGCTGCGATACAGCCTTGAGCGAGTTTGCCACGATATCAACGATAGTATCCTCCGACAGCTCTATTTCACGCCCTACAATCTTCTTGGCCGCTTTAAGGGCCACCGGAATGAGCATCTTTTCTAGATCCTGCCTGACTTTAACGATCTCCTCTTCCTGTTTGGCGATATGTTCTGCCCATTGCTGATAGCCGCCAGCATAGCCTTCTTGCTGCGCCTTTTCTTTAAGCAGTTCACATTCCTTGACTATATCAAGCTTGTACTTTTCAGCCTCGCGCTGCACGCTGGCAAGGACCTCTTGGGCATCCAACAGCTTTCCAACTGCATCGGCAGGCAATATCCTTTGGTTGGCACTGATCTTATTTTTATATCCATAGAGGAGAGAAAAAAGTTTTTTGCTCACACGTCAGCCTTCTTTTTTATAAAATCGATAATAGCCAGCACTTGTTGGATAAGAAAAGGGGTAATCCCGGCCACGGATACTTGTTGATAGTTTTTCAAAACAGCCTTCCCTCTTCCTGTATCAAGCAGATGGATCACATGCCACACAAAGGACATGGGCTGTCCACTGAGAGCTTTACTCAGCCGAAACAACCCGCGATGATGCAAAATAAGGTTAAACTTCTCAGGATCGCCATCCCATTGATCAATATTCAATGTCGGCGCCGCTACTCTTTCCTTCTTGTGCAGGCAGATACGCAAAAAATGCTGCATCTGTGGACTGAGGCAGCGATAGATCGCTGTTAATTTATTCTTATCAACGATATGGCGAATAGCCTCAGCCACATCATAAAGGGATAAAACTCAATCAACTGCACAAGTTCGGCTTTAGATAAATCCAACAGCGGCCGCAAGGGCGATGGCGGCAAATACTCCAAGGGCAGCGTATCCTGGGGTTGCCAACAGCGATAAAACTGCTCTAGCAAAAATGACTTTGCCGCCGCTGCCGGAGGTGCGGGCAGGGAGTCGATTTTCAACATTCTTTTCATGCCCAATGCTTGTTTTTCGGAAAACGAGGCAATGACGGCTTTTTGTAGCGATTTTGGCAATAGCTTCACCACGGGTGCCAGCCAGAGAGTAGTGCGTACGCGCCAGCATATCGCGCTTCCACGTCAATGCCGCGGCCGTTTCTTGCGAGGCGGTGGCCTGTCTGGCAACATCCTTCACTTCCTCTTGGGGAAGGTTTTTAAGGAATGACTCCTCAATACCGGGATGGAACCGGTTGAGCAATACCCTGAAAAAGAGCGCACCTTTAGGCGCGTCATATCTTTAACTGTCGGATCTTTAACAGTCATGGACATCCCCGTCATCGTGGTATAGGATTCCCATTTTTAGCAGCCGTTCTTCATGTGTTATCGACGTCCTTATCAACCAACCCCTTCTCTTCCTCTTTTTTTTCTTCCTTGGACATCTCTTTTTCTTCCGCCGGCTCAGCCGCAGCCGCCTTTTCAACGGTGATCGGCTTGAGATGGAACAGCGCCCGCACGCCGCCATGCGCCTTAAGTACAGGATGCATCTTCCAAATCATCCATATCAAAAGTACGGCCATCAACAAAATCAATAGCGTAAAGGAAAAAAAGACCACACGGAAACGGCTGACGGAGTCTTTGGCAATGATAATCGACCAAATACTGACAAAATGTTTTTCCTCTTCGGCAGCCGCAGAATTGGTAATCGGCAGATCGCTAAAACGCGCGCGTTCGCCAATCACGGTGACGTTGTCATAATCCTCTCCGGGTACGCTTGCCGCCACCAATCGCTTTATCTTTGTCACCAAATGGGAATTGGGGTCATCCAACACGCCGTTATGCTTGACATAGACCGAGGTGGTGATCTTCTGCTTTTTCTCCGCCGTGGGATTCAATGGATCCTCTTCCGGAAATGATATTTGCACCTCGGCATCTAAAATTCCATCGATCTTACGGATGGTACTGGCAATTTGCTCTGCCAAGCCCGCTTGATAGCGGATCTTCTGCTCCATTTCCGAGGGCACAAGGCCCGACCCGGTAAAGATCGTCAGCAGGTTTTGGCTCCTGCGCCTCGGCAGCCCGGCTTGGTTTAACAGCGACATGGCTTCCAGGCTTTGCGTGCTATCGACGCTGATATCCCACAATACCACCTTAGCACCACCACCACCGCCGCCGGCAGCTTGCTGAACCTTGACGGCATCAATCCCTTTGGTGGATAAGAAAACAAGAATCTCATTAGCCTCTCTTTCATCAAGACCATTCACAATGATTTTTCGCGATTCGCAACCCGTTAATAGGGGCAAACAGATGCAGACAAACATGACATAGTTGATAATGGAAGGCCATTTTTTAAAATACGATATAAGTGGCATAGTCATTTCCCGAAATGGTCAAATTTTTCTTATTTATTCGTATGCTAGCATAAGAGCACATAAACATAAAAGGTGAAAAAGAGCTATGCAAAAAGAACGGCAGGCTTACTATCTGGCTTTCCGGAATTATTTTAAACGACTTAAACTAAGCACCTATGATAGTATATTTATTTGAATTAGCGAGATTGTTATGCAGCTTACTAAATATCCCCCCGGCAGCCTAAGAGAATTGGGCACACTGGCCATCCCCCTCATGCTCTCATCGCTGTCTATTACCATCATGCTTTTGGCTGACCGTTGGTTCTTGGCGCAATATTCGATTACCGCCCACAACGCCGCCGTGGTAGCTACCGTACTGGGATGGGCCTGCATCTTTGGCTGGGTAGTGCTGGCAAATATAGCCGAAGTCTTTGTGGCCCAGTTTAATGGCGCCGGCCTGCGGGGACAGATGGGCGTGCCTGTCTGGCAGATGATCTGGCTGTCGCTTGCCTCTATCTTATTTTTCCTGCCGCTGTCACTTTGGGGCAGCAGCTGGATTTATGGCAGCGGCCCCGAGACCGCATATGAGCGCGACTACTTCCGCATCATGCTGCTATTTGGTCCTTTTTATCCACTGTATGTGGCCTTGTGCGGTTTTTTCATCGGACAGGGCAAAACGCGCCTCGTCATCAGCGTGGTGGTGGCCGCCAACATCGTTAATATCATTTTGGACAACATCCTGATTTTTGGCATAGCGGGATGGATACCATCTTTGGGCATCAAAGGCGCAGCCATCGCTACAAGCTTTGCTACCACCATACAGGCGGTAATTCTAATTTTTGCTTTTTTCAGCAAAAACCATCGGCAGCAGCATGGCACACTACTGTGGAAGATCCATCCACAAATCTTTTGGGAATGTTTGAAGATCGGACTGCCCAACGCCATCTTCATGGTCTGCGAAATCCTGGCCTTCGCCGTCTTCTATGCCTTGATGAAAGATCTTGGCATGCATTATATCACCGTGGTGGGCATCTGCCAAAATATGTGGATCCTGTTTTCGTTCTTTGCCGAAGGCATGAATAAAGCCACCGCCACCGTCGTGGCCAACCTCATCGGCGCCGGCCGCTCACATTTAGTTTCCAACGTCCTCAAAGCCGGTGTCAAACTGAATATCGGCTTTTTTGTGGTCATGCTCGCCGGCTTTTGGCTGGGCACACCTTTCATCATCCGCCAGTTCCTGCCCACTGCCGATGCCGCTTTTGTCACCAGCATTAACTCATCGCTTGAGACATGCCTCTGCTTCATGGCCGTCTATATGTTTTTTGAAGGCTTGCGCTACCAGTTTTCCGGCGTACTGCAAGCCGCCGGCGATACCGTCTTTTTATTCGTAGCCGGATCGTCCATGGTATGGTTATTGATGATTCTGCCGGTGTATGTCCTGGTCGTTAAAAATAACGGTTCAGTGGAAATGGCATTCTCTTTATGGATTTTTTACAGTGCCGTATCGTCTCTCGCCTACTTCTTGCGCATTGTACAGGGCAAATGGCATTCCATCGTCATCAGCCAGGAATTGGCTTCCAGAGTCCGCTAACAAAAATTCACCACAGAGGCACAGAGAATCATGAGTGGAAAAACACAATAACAAGTTGGCCGTATATGCCTTATTTGTCTATGCCTCTGTGGTGAATTTTCACCTCTAAGAGTGTAGAATTATGGACAGCTACCAGCTTTTGGCAACCGCAATGATATCCTGGCGGATAGACTTAGGCGTAGCCGGATTTTCAGCCAACGCCAAAAGCTCCTGACGCATATCGGCAGGCAGCCCTTCGCACACCAACACCAGATAGGTGGCCAACGCCAGATTTTTATTCAGATCGATTTCATGCAGCGTCTGCAGACAGGCTGCAGCGACTTCAGCATCGTTTTTAAAACGGATGAGCGCAATGGCGGCCTGCTCGTTGTCCATCGTCAACGGACGCCCATGCAGGACTTTGAGCAAAAATATTTTGGCCGGCTCGCCGATGGCATGCAGCGCATCAAGCATCGTATCTTCATTAAAGAAATCGCCTTCACCAATAGCTTCAAAAAGTGAAATGATGGCCCGCTTGTCGCCGATCAATCCCAAGCATTGGGCGGCAAGTACCGGCGCCTGGCCATAGCCAGGGAAAAGGGGGTCGTAGAAATCTTCATTGCGCAGCAAGTCTATCAAAGCTGGCACGATGGCGGTTTTCTCTGCCGCCGCCGCCTGCATGGCTCTTTGCGCCTCTTCATCGTCTTCTGCCAGAATGAGGTCGGCAATAAGGCGCGGCAGTATGCTCTTGGGGTTGCGCAGCTGATAAAGATCGCGCAGCTGCCGATATGACTGCTTGGCCAAAGATACTTTTTCGGCTTCGGCTCCCGAAAGCAGCAGCGGTGATAGATTATTACCTGTTTGCTGCTCTGACTGATAAAGCTCTTGGATGCGGGCGATATCGAAGTCTGGACATATCCCCCGCCCTTCCTTGGTATAATAATCCAGCATGATGGCGAAATTGCCACCAAAATGGACATCGCGATGCATTAAAATGGCGTTATCGATGGAATATGCAATCGGGTAGTTTTCAAATTCTTCATCATCATGCGGCATTTTCTATTACTCACTGTCAATGGTCTTTATCTTATTATTAGCTTGCTGGATCACCAGGTTAGCATTATAGCTAGACCGCACAAAAGGTCCGCAATACATATGCTTTATACCAATTGCATAGCCATACTCTTCATAGTCCTTAAATTCCTGCGGCGTCACGAAAGCTTTAACCAGCAGCTTGCGCCTGTTTGGCTGCAGATATTGCCCCATGGTGACAATGTCACAGCCCACTTCTGCCAGATCCTGCAGCGTCTCATGCACCTGGCCCGGCTCCTCACCGAGTCCGACCATCAATCCCGATTTTACCAGCATATGCGGATTGACGCGGCGCGCTTTAGCCTGCCTCAGCACATTTAAGGTACGCTCATAGGTGGCCGCATGCCGTACGCGCGGCGTGAGCGCCCGCACGGTTTCAATATTGTGATTGAAAATTTCGGGCTGGGCAGCCAAAATGATGTCTAAAGCGTCCGTGTTGCCTGCAAAGTCCGATGTCAGCACCTCGATGGTTACTTCAGGAGCTTGCCTGCGGATCTCGGCAATAACCTCCGCCATATGGCCTGCACCACCATCTGCCAGATCGTCCCGCGCCACCATAGTGATGACGACATGCCGCAAGCCAAGCTTGAGAACGGAATCGGCCACGCGAAAGGGCTCATCGGCCTCCAGCGCCTTGGGCGCCTTGCTGAAATCTATATCGCAAAAGCCGCAATTGCGCGTGCAAGACTTCCCCATCACTAAAAATGTAGCCGTTTTTTTAGACCAACATTCCAGTAAATTAGGACATTTAGCTTCCTCACACACGGTATGTAAGCGATTTCCCGCCACCACACGCCCCGTCTGCACAAGATCCCCGCCTTTCGGCAACTTCCGATGCAGCCACGAGGGAAAACGCCCCAACCCGACAGCCTTGTCGTCATCGGCCGCCTCGGGATTTTCCGGTAAAATATTCAACCGCCGCGGCCTCTCCGCCATCGGCATCGCGCCAAGGCCTACAGCCGGGGAATCCCCCCCTCCACATGGGGAGGCGCAGCCGGCGGTGATGCCGCTATCAGACCCTTTAGAGACCTTTACTTTGGGAGATGTGTCAAAATTTTCAGCACTCAACATAGCTTATTTGTTTGCCGCTTTGGGTTGTTTAGAATTAGGAGGCCAGTGCAGCGGGGAGCCTTCGCCAATGAAGGCCGCTTCCATCCATGCTTCAGCAATGGTTGGATGGGCATGAATGGTGTCTGTGATGCATTCTACAGTGAGCTCGTTGGCAATGGCGACAGCCATTTCGGCAATCAATGTGGCAGCTTCATGCCCGACGACTTGTGCGCCCAGAATTTGACCTGTGGCCTTGTCCACCACGATTTGCGCAAAACCTTCCGTCTGCAATGCCGCCTGCGATTTACCTAGCGCCTGGAAGGGAAAATTCCCTAACACCGCCCGGTACCCCTTTTCAATAGCCTGCTCCAGCGAAAGCCCTACCGTGGCCACTTCCGGGCAGGTAAAGATCACCGATGGCACGGCATTATAATGCATGACGGCCGGCTGGCCGGTCGCATTATTTGCCGCTACCAACCCTTGGTGTGTCGCCACATGCGCCAGCCACCATTTTGAAGCGATATCGCCGACGGCATATACTCCCGACACCTTGGTCTCCATCTTTTCATTTACAGGAATCATGCCGTTATCCTGCACCAAAATGCCGGCTTTATCCAAGCCGATATCCGACGTATTGAGCTTGCGGCCCACGGCCACAAGCGCGCTATCGGCGGAGATGCTTGTGCCGTCGGCCAGCAGCACCTTGACACCCTTGCCAGAGGTGTCGATGCCTTCCACCTTAACATCGGTATGCATGGCGATGCCGCTTTTTACAAAAGCTTTGGCAAGCGCTTTAGAAACGGCTTCCGCCTCCATTGGAATAATGCGTGGCAGCATCTCCAAAATGACGACCTCCACCCCCAGTATGGCGTAAAGGGAGGCAAACTCACAGCCGATAACGCCGCCGCCGATGATGGCAAGTTTTTTCGGCAGCTTGCGCAGCTCAAGCATTGAGGTAGAGTCGTGGACTTTTTTGTAATCGAACGGAAAAGCGGCGATATTGCGCGGCTCAGAACCTGTGGCAATAATGATCTTATCGGCAGTAATTTCGATATTGTCTTGCCCGATGACTTTTAAGGTATGCGGCGAAGTGAATTTTCCATAGCCGCGCACCAATGTAATTTTATTTGCTGCGATCAGGCCTTCCAGGCTTTTGCGGATTTTATCGACGACACCGTCTTTGCGGTCGATCATCTTGTTATAATCAAAGCTCACCTGTCCTATGGCAATACCAAAGTCTTCGGCAGTTTGGATTTTGTGCAGCACTTCGGCATTGGCAATCAACGTCTTGGAAGGTATGCAGCCGCGGTTGAGACATGTGCCGCCAACATCCTTGGCTTCTATCAGCACCACCGATTTACCGTTCTGCGCCGCTCTAATCGCTGCCGGATATCCACCCGGCCCGCCGCCAAGCACGGCCACATCAAAGCGTTTGAGGTTTTTTTGTTCCATGAATAACCCGATTGTGAATTTGCGTTCATTTTATAACAAGAATACAGAAATGGCAATTCTAAAGCAAAGATTGCGATCGAACCAATGCCCTAAGTACGAATTTAAAAAAAAACTCACCACAGAGACACAGAGTCACAGAAAAATACAAAAGAAATAGCCCAAAGCTTATTTCGTTATACTCATTTGTATAATGAGTTTTATTTTTGCTGCTTGTTCTCTTTGTTTCTGGTTCATCACACAAATGAGTGGTTGGCAGAGATAACTTCTCAAAAACTCATAGCGTGACAGGGCTTTGAGGATTGGGGTCTGGCTTGTGATTTGTGATTTGAAAGTCCTAAATGCATTAGAGAGCCCGACTCCTTTCAAATCGCAAATCGCAAGCCTGACCCCAATCCGTTCAACCAAAGTCTACATTTAGGGTTTTTGGGTTTTCACCTCTGTCAACCACTCATTTGTGTGATGAGCCTTGTTTCTTTGCGCTCTTTGCGTTGAATCGCATACACAAACTGTTATGCAAGCATATCAGAGAGGGATGGTCACACACGCATCGTTTCGAGACCGACATGGACAGCTATCCATGGTGTCTCTGCATCGCTGTGATGAAGTTTGCTTTGAATTTGGAATAAACAGAAAGAGGAGGGTGCGATGACCCTCCTCATATGAGTTACTTAAGAAATACTATTGTCCAACGTTCCAACGCAAGAAATGCGTCACCGCCAAAGCGGCGCCTGTTTCTTTAGCACGCTTGGCAACAAGTTCACTAATCGACAGGCTGTCGTCGCGAATGTACTTCTGACAAACCAGACAGTTCGCATCATAAAAGGACTTAATCTTACCTTCTACGATTTTTTCGACGATATTGTCCGGCTTGCCTTTGATTTGACTCTTAACGATTTCCTTTTCGCTATTGAGCACATCGACCGGCACTTTCTCTGGAGATAGATACTCCGGAGATGCCGCTGCCACATGCATGGCAATGTCTTTCGCCAAAGCCACTTCGTTACCACTGCCGGTAATCTCTACCATGGTGACAATTTTGCCGCCCATGTGGGAATAAATCCCCAGCGACTTGTTGGCAGCTTTTGGAAGAACCAAAATGCGTCGAATCTGAATGTTCTCACCAATGGTTTGAACCACAGTCGCGCGGTATTGATCGATGGTCAAGGCTGGATCTTTAGAATATTTCTGCTGCAACAAAGCTTCCAACGAAGCTGGCTTCATTGTCAACACTTCATGCACAATGCTGTCCAGAAAATCTCTAAAGCGGTCATTTTTAACCACAAAATCTGTCTCAGCATTGACTTCTACGATCACTACCGTTGAAGCATCTTCTGCAGCTACAATCATGCCTTCATTGGTGGCGCGGCCTTCTTTCTTAACAGCCGTCGCCATGCCGGCCTTGCGCAAATTCGAAATGGCTAATTCCATATCGCCTTTGGCTTCTTCCAGCGCTTCTTTGCATTTGCCCATGCCGACACCAGTGCGGTCACGCAGTTCTTTAATCAATGAGGGAGTAATTTGAACGGTCATTGCTATTCCCCCTCTTTTGCACTAACGCCTTCTTTTTCTGCGGCATAGTCTACATCATCTTCTTCATCATCATCTTCTTCTTCATCAGACTCATCGCCCTTACTTGCCGCGACGCGCATTTCGTTTTTCTTATCGATAATTGCTTGAGCTAATGTTTGAATGATGAGTTTCACGCTCTTTAAAGCATCGTCGTTGCAAGCAATGACATACTGAATTGGATCTGGATCGCAATTCGTATCTACCAACGCCATGACCGGAATGCCCAGCTTGTTAGCTTCGGCCACCGCCAAATGCTCCTTGCTTGGATCAACGATAATCACCAATCCTGGCGGTTTGCGCATACCGCGTACACCCGAAAGGTTTCTATCCAACTTAATTTGATCTTTGGTCAGCAAAGAAACTTCTTTCTTCGTCAGCCCTTCGCTGTCTGTAGAAATGCGCTTTTCGATGCGCTCAAGCTTTTTGATCGACTGACGGAGCGTCGTCAGGTTGGTGAGCATCCCGCCCAGCCAGCGTTCACAGACGTAAAACTCACCGCTAGCATCTGCCAGCTCGCGCACGACAGCTTTAGCTTGTTTTTTTGTGCCGACGAATAAAATCGATTTGTGGCTGGCAACCATGTCTTTAACAACATCCACAGCACTGCGAATTTGTTGTAACGTTTTTGCCAGATCGATAATATACAATCCGTTGCGTGCTTCAAAAATGAAGCGTTTCATCTTTGGATTCCAACGACGTGTTTGGTGTCCAAAATGTGCGCCTGCTTCTAACAGGTCTTTAATAGTAGGTTGAGTGGCCAAGCCTTGTCCCTTTATACTGACGACGGCATCTTGTATTCTTACAAGATTTCGGTCTTGGTTAATAATTATGGTCTTAAAGCTAAACGGATAGCCCGCCATGGATCACGCGAGCACTGAAGATGTGTATTGAGCATTCGCGCCTGCAAGATGATACTTGCAAAGCGCCTGGTCAGAATCGAACTGACGCTAGTAGCTTGGAAGGCTACTGTTCTACCATTGAACTACAGGCGCGAAGTGATGATTATGCGCTAAAAGGACTTTTCTTGGCAACAGCGTTTTATGCAAAACACCGCTTTAAATATTTTCTTTTACACCAAAAACGCAAAACGCTCGCTTTTAAACGAGTAAATAATACTGTGTTTAAAATCGTTCCAAACAACTTTCTTTTATGGTTCATCACGCAAATGAGTGGTTGACAAAGATCTCTTCTCAACAACTCATGGCATAAAAGGGCTCTGAGGGTTGGGCTTTGGCTTATGACTTGAAAGTCATACATCTATTAGAAAGCCCGACTCCTTTCAAATCGCAAATCGCAAGCCTGACCTCAAGCCGTGCTGCCGAAAACCGTGCCATTCATTTTTGAGACTATGTCTATTTTGAGAATATGTCTATAACGACAACAATACGGAATGTCTACCCTTCATTCCAGCTATAAGCTTTCCCATTACCCGCAAGAAAATACAACAAAACCTCCGTTGTAAAATTCCATATCATCGTTTTGCACACCCTCCAAGGTCATAAGCGAATGACATGTTCCCGGGTACAGCCCCGATATAAAAACCCCAATAACATTTTCAGATTACAAAATATGAAAAAAAATTAGCACCCAGGTCCAGATTTAATAAATAAACTGCCGAGACTCAATATCACAGATGGCAGCATCAGGCCCATACCAATGTGGACAAACTCCCTATTGTCGTCTACAATGCCGATTTCGATAGTCATAAACCCTGCGACACCAAATATTATTCCTGCAATCAAAGAACACTTACTAACAGTACAGTCGCAGGTTTTTGAATTATTAATGCTATAATTCATCCCTGATCCGCTCCCTTGTTGAACTGGCGATGAAGAGATGTTCAATGCTAAGTTGTTATTCGAGCCGTCGGCCAGTGTTGCATAACCTGTGGATGAAGCCATTTTTGTTGCCCTTATTTTTAAGCTTACTTTTTAAACAATTTTTTCATGATGGACCCTATATGTCCGCCAAGAAAATACTTTGATCTGATTATAAGAAGCAACGTAAATTCGTTCCAGTCACTGCGAAGGCGATGCACATTTGTGAATGTCACGGTTAGGAAAGTCCGGGGGATTTTTCATCAATAAGATTCGATAAATTTACTGTCAAATCTACCGGCAGCAACATCTGCAAGTATCATATATGCATATACCAGTCCCCGCCAGCGCAGCGGCAAACATCAAGCCTAAGCCCGTGTCTTTAAGCTCTATATTGCCTGAAAAATGCCCGCTAATGAACGCCGCCCCCCCCATAACACCACTTGAAATGCCAAATATGACTAAAGCGATTCTACAACACTTCACTGTCACACAGCAGCTTGCCTCATGCTGATTATCCATATTCACGCCCGCATCGTCTTCTTGCAGCGGCGACAACGAAGATATGTTGAGTGCTATGTGATGATGATGTTGGTGGTGGTGGTCGTTGATAGCAGGATATGGGCTGATGCTGGCAGACATGGTGGTTATCCTCATTTATATTTATAAGAGCCTCAGAGCTATTTTGGAAACACTCAATGCTTCTTTGTAAAAATCTCATGGCTGCTTATGGCAGATGTAAAGAAGAAAAGGCTAATTTCAACCTCAATACGACATTAAATTTTAATTGTTCAAAAATATTCCTCATACCTTTGAAATATTACCCCAGAAAAGCCCCCTTTCACCACTTGAGGCCAGGGCTGGCATCAATAACACTTTGCAGGTCTTTATAATGCGGGGCCGCTAAACATACACATTGTATATTATTCGCAGCGCCTGCATATGCCATACGAACATAAGGAGACTGCCGACACCACGGATGCAAACATGAGTCCTAATCCAGTATCGGCGAGCTCTGAATCTGCAGGGCTAGCACCGTAGAACAAACCACCCCCTGCCGCACCGCTCAAAATAACAAATATTGCTGATGCAACCATGCAGCATTTCTCTGTACAACAGCCGCTGGCTGGCCGATGAACTATGCTAGGATGCTCTTCAACTTCTCTTCCTCGTCGCGGTGACGACGAAATATTGAGTGCGACGTACTCAGCATAGCTTTCAGTTGATGAACAAGCGCGTATTCCTATATCCATCTTTTGTTTTTCCTTGTTTTTGAGAATATTTTTGCAATGACTTTGTACTAGACGCAATCCGCAGACTATGTTATAGTGTGCTTACTAAATAAAACCTCAATTAAACACACAACAAATACCATCGTCCTTTTAAAAATGAATAAACGGCACGAAGAAATAATACTAAACTATATCCAGGCACCGCCCATAGCAACTGCCCATGTAAACGCCCGCAAAAAACAGGTGCTTTTCATCGTCAATCCCCTTTCACATGGCTTGAAAGGACGCAATCTTAAAAAGATCATCAAGCAATCTCTGGACGAATCGATATTCGAATATTCAATCGTTTTTACGCAACATCCAAATCATGCCTCCGAATTAACCCAGGCGGCACTGAAACAGCAGATTGATATCGTCGTGGCCGTGGGCGGCGACGGTACGGTAAATGAGGTAGGGAAAGTTTTAACTAATACCGATGTCCCCCTTTCTATCCTCCCCCTTGGCTCCGGCAACGGCCTGGCCCGCCACCTCAGGATTCCTATTGATTTAGTGCAGGCCATCATGGTGCTAAATCAAGCGCATCCAGTTGCCATTGATACCGCTAAAGTCAATAATGAGGTGTTTTTAGGCGTTGCCGGCATGGGCTTTGACGCCCTCGTCGCCAGAGAATTTGCCAAATCTAAGCGACGCGGGTTCTCTTCCTACCTCCGCACTGTAGCACGCGAATTCCCCAATTATCATCCTAGACCGTATTCAATGTGTGTTGATGGACGTCAGATCTCCGGCATGGCCTTCATCATCAGTTTTGCCAACAGCTCTCAATACGGCAACGATTTTATCATCGCACCTCAAGCCAGACTACAAGATGGCTATATCGATTTAGTCATCGTGAAAGATATTCCCTTTTATGCTATCCAACAATTCATCTATCGCATCAAGGGCGGCACGCTGCACCTTTCCAACTATGTCGACATCTTGCGCTGCAAAGAAATTATCATCAAACAGCCCCAAATTGAGGCCCATATCGACGGCGAACCCATCATCTTCCAAGATGAAATAAAAGTATCCATCCAGCCGGCATCCCTCAAAATCATGGTCCCTTCATTCTGAAAAAGATTTGGCTATTAATTCAAAAGCAGCTATTCTTTCTTTAAAAAACATCATTTTCAACAAAACAACTTATGTATTATCTATGAATCAGATGGGAAGAGTTCAAGCAGATTATTCAAGTTATTCATTTTTAGGCATTATCGCCCGTACCATGTTTTCCACCTCAGCTTTGAACGGCATGCTTGCTTTTGCCCATTTGATACCCCATGCTGAAGCTGCCAGTGTGGCAAAAAAAATAACTTCACTGGCTTGGCTGATTTACAATCCTCGGAACAGCGCCATCAAATGCAATCTGGAACGCGTCCCCCCCGAATACAAGTCGTGGGATCAGCTTGACACCCCTGATCAGATTAAACATCTTTTCATTACCTCGTTAGCACATCTTGCCGCCGCCTTGGTGGCCAATGAAATCCATAAATACACACTGCTAGACATAGATCATTAGAGAAAATATCAGTAAAATCTGGTACAACTTAATGGCCCATACCATGCCGATACAAGCTCCCAGAGTTAATCCCTATAGGGAGGCTGAAGAATCGCTTATTCAATCAATTACCACCTCAAAAAAGATCTTGAGCACTCTCTCAATTGTTTTTGGATCTCTCAGTGCCAGCTATCTGATCCCAAATGTCTGCCAGATCACAAAGAAAGTAACCTCTTTAGCTTTTTCATCATTGACTTTTCCCTCCTTACCTTGGGAACAACCTACTGCATTAGCTGCGCGGCAGTGGCATGAAATCGAAGACTGCGACCAGTCCAGGCGTCTGCTAGCCGTTTCCATCATTTTTGGTGCAGCATCAGTTGTATTTGAGGGATTTTGCATATCATTACCTTTTATCTTTCCATATCTAACAGCCTTAGCTCTGCAGATTGACAATCTACAAAACATGGCTCAGCAGATGGATAGAATTCCCGCCGAAACTTATCTCAAAGCAAGCTTGACTTTGGTTGTCTAACAAAGACCATTCTTAACCCCTGTTTTCGAAGCTATTTTTACCAATCGATGAACACTATGGCATCCGAATTCAAAATGCGCTAACCTCTTGTTTTGCAATCAACGAGTGTCATGCGCGCGCGAAAAAATCGTCAAAACAATAACGAAGCCAATATCCCTGCTAAAGCCAATCGCATTTTAAATGTGATTCTAGTGGCCATGCTCCTGATCGTTTTCCGCATCTGGCATTTAGGCGTCGTTCAGTACAATGAAAAACTCGAAGAATCGCGCAAACCCCAGCGCCGTATCGTTACTGAAGCCGCCAAACGCGCCACTATCCGCGACCGCTTCAATATCCCTCTGGCCATCAACAAAATGCAGTACAATGTTGCCGTCCACTACACCCAGATAAAACAAATTCCCTCCATAGCATGGGAAACGGATCCTTCCGGCAAAAGGGTAAAGCGCTATAAACGCAAAGAGTATATCACCGCCCTCTCCAACTTGCTTGCTAATGAACTCAACCTGGATCCCGATAGGGTCGAAGACTTGATCCACGCCAAAGCCGCCTTCTTCAATCAAATTCCGTTCCTGCTTAAAGAAGACATCACCGAGCGCCAATACTACCGCTTAAAAATGTTTGAAAAAGACTGGCTCGGCATAGGCGTACAGCATGTCCCCAAGCGCAATTACACTCAAGGCAAGGTCGGCGGCGATATTATAGGCTATATGGGCGCCATCAACAATCGCGAATATGAGGCCATCATCCGCGAAGTCAAAGCCCTCGAAAGCTATCTCGAAGCCACCGATGCCGGCGAAATTGTCCCTCTGCCCGAAGACATGCTCTCCACTGAACAGGCCCGCCGTCGCTTAAAAGACCTGCAAGAACTCTCCTACTCGGTAAACGACTCCATCGGCAAAATGGGCATCGAAGCACGCTTCGAAAAAATCCTCAGGGGATTCCGTGGCAAGAAAAGCTATTATTCCGATGCCCGCGGCAACTTCCTGCGCGAACTGCCGGGTACGCGCGAGCCGCTATCCGGCAAACGCCTGCTTTTAACCATCTCCGCCGAATTGCAGCAATACGCCGAGGAGCTGCTGATCGAAAATGAATCCATCAGACAAACACGCCTGTCTCATTTAGGACCCACCAAACGCACCATCTTGGCCGAAAAAGCCCCTTGGATCAAAGGCGGCGCCATCGTAGCCATGGACCCCAACAGCGGCGAAATCTTGGCCATGGCCTCCCATCCACGCCTGGATCCAAACGATTTCATCCGTTCAGGCAACGCCGATATAGCAAAACAAAAGAACTCCAATATCAACAAATGGATCGAAAGCGAAGCTTATTTGGCAGACATCTGGCATGAATTGCGCCCTTTGGATCGCGAAGCTTTTGATCCCGCCCGGGGAATTTATACCGAAGAGCTGAAAATCACCTGGCCCAACTACCTTGAGCTTGTGCTTGCCAAAGATAGCCCGCTGCACCAGGGCGTGCTCGCATACGGCACCATACACGATGCCGTCATCATCCAAAATAGCGTCCACAAGCTGCTGCAGTTGCTCCCAAAAACAGATCCATATATGCTATTTGATCTGCTATATCCAACCGAAGAACATCACTCCCATGCCAAGAAATTACCGATAAACGAGGCCGATGAGCTGGAAAAACAATTCACCGCGCTGCAGGACGATATAAATCTGCAAAAGCGCCTCCTGGATCGTTATCTTGGAAATGTCACTCATTCCTATGATCAAGTACTAGCCGTTGATCTGTTGCGACTCGCCGTACCGGCCGAACGCTTTTCCGACAACCTACTCACAGCCGTCGGTAAACAAAGCCTGGCCAGCTACAAAGAAGTCTCTGCCGCCATGGTGCATATCCACGAAGTCGCCAAAAAAATGGCCAAAGAGCTTTTCCATGAATTGGATTTCAAGGAATGGCGCAAAACCAATGAAAAAGAATTCCTTAAAATAAAACGGGAAGAGGAAAAAGCTGCACATCGTTATGCCAAACCATATATCGATTATGTTGACGCCCTAGAAAACGAGATGTTTAAAGAATTTTGGGAAAAGCAGCGCTGGCATTTTCTATCCGCTTTCCTGATGCCATCCCAACTACCCCCCGAAGATATCTCTTTAATACCCTACTTCTCATATTTTCAAAGCTGGCAGCATGAAATCATGTGCGGCGCCCACCAGGAAATAGAATGGGCCGCCGCCTATATGCTTCTGATGCATGCCATCGAAGCCCTGCCTGCCGATTTGGCCTGCGCATACCTGCAAACATTGCGCAGCTTTCAAGATCTCGACCGCCCCCTGCTTGGCAAATACCGCTCCCTGCGCAAAAACGCTGATAATACTCAGCTCGAAAAACATTTAGCAGCCGCCTTTTATCCAAAATCAGGCTATAGCTACGGCCGCTCCCAGGCCTACAGACAAGCCACCACGCAAGGGTCGATCTTTAAACTCATCACCGCCTATGAGGCTCTTGCCCAACGCTACCAGACATTACAAGATGAAGGCAAAAGCACATCCGATCTCAACCCGCTGGAAATTGTCGACACCAACCACTTTAAAGGCAAGGATGCTTTTGTCGGCTATAACACCGCCGGACAATCTATCCCGCGCAATTACAAGGGAGGGCGCCTGCCGCGCAGTGCGACTGCCAATATCGGCAAAACAGATCTCTTAAAAGCCCTTGAGATGTCTAGCAACCCATATTTCGCCTTGCTTGCCGGCGATATCTTAAAATCACCCAGCGACCTGCTAAGCGCCGCCAGAAAATTTTCATACGGTATGCGCACGGGTATCGACCTGCCCGGCGAAATTGCCGGCAGCATGCCCAATGATGTCGAAGTTAACCGCACCGGCTTATATTCCCTAGCCATCGGCCAACACACGCTGGTGGTCACTCCATTGCAGACGACAGTGATGCTTGCCACCCTGGCAAATGGCGGCAAAGTGCTTAAACCAAAAATTGTCGAAATGATGATCGGCAAAGAGCCGCAGCGCGGCCACGAGCTGCTGGCAGGAAATCAGTATTTTCCTTTTCAAGATAGTCTTCAGTTAGTTGATCTGGACTTTCCACTATTCATCGCCGCAGATGCCGAACAGCAAAAAAGCCTGCTTAAACCTGTACCAACCGTCATTCAACAACATATTTTCCTGCCCGATGCTATCCGCAGAATCCTGCTGGATAGCATGTGCAAGGTTGTCGCCAGAACACACGGCGAAAGCTTGAAAAGCCTGTCAAAGCTCTATAAAAATCACCCAGATGCCATCAGCGATTACGTCGAATTCAAATATCAACTCATGGGTAAAACAAGCTCGGCAGAATCCATTGAAAATATCGATCTGGATCTGAAAAAAGGCACTAATATCTATACCCATGTCTGGTTCGGCGGCATCGTCTACGAACAAGACATCCTGGATCAAAAAGAACAGCGCTTCCTGTTCAGAAATTCCTTCGGCACGCCGGAACTCATCGTTGTCGTTTACCTGCGCTATGGCGGTTACGGCAAAGAAGGCGGGCCAGTCGCCGCCCAATTGGCCAAGAAGTGGCGCGAAATCAAAGCCAAAAATCATTATCCAAACTCAGGCTAATTTTTTACCACAGAGGCACCGAGACACAGAGAAAAGTTAAAGGATAAACATGATCGCCAGCATATCCTGCCGGAGCCTTAGCGACGATCATGTTTATCCTTTAACTTTTCTCTGTGTCTCGGTGCCTCTGTGGTGATGGTCATTAATTTAGTTAAAGACAAAAATCAACTTTATATGTATTATCATTGTATTACAAAAAAACTTAATCCCCTTTATCTTAAATGCTTATTTATCTTATCGACAAAACATTCCTCCTTTACACTATCATGCTCTTTGTACGCATTTTAGGGTCGTGGCTGCCTGAACTGCAAGACACTCGCTTTATGCAATTCGTCGCCTTCTATACCGACCCCTATCTCAACTTCTTCCGCCGCTTTATCCCCCCCTTAGGCATGCTCGATATCAGTCCTATCATCGCCTTTCTTTGCTTAAGCTTCCTGCAACAGGGCGTGCAAACCTTACTTTTCGCTGTGGTGTCATGAAACGCTTTTTTACCGCCCCCTTCCAAATCGGACATTGCCAGTTACCCAACAATATACTCTACGCACCCCTTGCCGGCTGCTCCGATTTCCCCTTCCGAAAAATGTCTGCCAAATATCGCCCAGGCCTAATGTTCTGTGAAATGGTCAAAATGGACGCCTTGGTCCGCCATGATCAAAACACCTTCCACATGCTCGACTATGATAAAGACATGCACCCCATCGCAGGCCAGCTCTGCGGAAGCAAACCGCAAATCGCCGGCCAGGCCGCCCGCATCATCGAAGATCTAGGCTTCGACACCGTAGATTTAAATTGCGGCTGCCCCGTCGACAAAGTCACCAAAGATGGTAGCGGTTCAGGCATGCTCAAACACCCACAACTCATCGGTGAAGTGCTAGCCAACATGGTCGCTGCCGTACGCATCCCCGTTACCGTGAAAATCCGCGCCGGCTGGGATGAGACGCAGATTGTTGCCCCACTGATCACCCAAATTGCCGAACAAGCCGGCGCCGCAGCCATCTGCATCCACGCCCGCACACGCAAACAGGCTTACAAAGGCCCCGCCAACTGGGACTACATCAAAGAATGCGTGCAGGTGGCAAAAACAATAAAAATCATCGGCAATGGCGATGTCATCGATGGCCCTTCAGCCAAACGTATGTTTGAATATACCGGCTGTGATGCCGTCTTAGTTGCTCGAGGAACAATGGGTCAGCCATGGGTGATAGAAGATATTATCCGTTATCTGCTCAAAGATGAAATAACCATACGCTCCGCCGAAGATCGGCGCCAAGGCCTAATGGAGCATTTCCTGCACACACTCGACTACCACCACCCCCGCCGTGTTGCCGTCGATATGCGTCGCGTCGGTTGCTGGTATTTTAAAAAATCCTCCGCCAGCCGAAGCTTCCGCGATGCCATCAGCAGGGCCGAAAGCCCCGATGTAGTCAAGGAACTGATCCTCAACTTCCCCATCGACACATGCACAAGTCATGAAGAACAAGATGAAGACAATTGTGATCAGGAATGTTAGCAGACAACCAGATGCAGCCACCATCTGAAATTAACCACCATATTACGGTTGAGGCCATCGTATACGGCCGCGTGCAAGGCGTCGGTTTCCGGGCCACCGTCAAACGGCTGGCGCTAAGCTTAAACCTGGTAGGGACTGTTTGCAATCTGTCAGACGGCAGTGTGAAAATCTATGCCGCCGGCCATAAACCATCATTGGATGCATTCATTACACGCCTGCATGAAACTTCAGGCCCTGCCATCGTAACCAACATCTCACTCCGGCAAATAACCCACCAACACAGCTATGAAAGCTTTCGCATCATCGACGAATCACTCGATGGGGAGTAAAAGCGCAAATATCATCCCGCCCTTGGGATTATTCTCCACGATAAGTTGTCCACGGTGCACCTTCGCGATGGTCTTGCCTATGGCAAGTCCCAAGCCAAGACCCGAGGAAGATAACCTAGGCAAGCGATAGAAGTTTCTCAAAGGCCACCTCCAATATTTCAGCCGGGATAGTCTGACCTTCGCCGGCAATCGAAATGACTATGTTGCCCTCTCTTCTCTTGGCCTCTATGACAATGGTGGATTCCGGCAAGGCAAATTCCATGGCATGGAATGCCAGGTTGAAAAAAAGCAGCTCTATCAAATCATAATCGAAAAGGATGTCAGGCAATTTCTCTTCGATATTTATTTCCCAATTGTAGGAAGATTTGAGCTTAATTATCCTTTCATAGCACCTGCTGATGAGTTTTTTAATGTTATGCCTTTCGCGATGCACCGGCGTCAAGCCGGCGCTCAAATTGACCATCGCGGAAATATTTTCCAGAATACGCGCCAGGCTTTCAGATGACATATCGATGCGTTCAAGCGGCGCAATCTCAATATTCTGCCTATCGACAAATTCAGTTTTAAGCTCTTTAACAGCATCCTGAATAGTTAAAAGAGGGCCTTCAAAAAGATTCGAGATCAAGTTGAGGATCGCCTGATAAATCTTCTCCACTTGCCTGTGATGCTCAAGGATGCGCGCCCTCTCTTCGTCATGAGACCTCTCTAAATAGTTCGCCAGATGTTGGCAAACGGTATAAAGAAAATTCCTATCTTCAACGGAAAGCTCCTTATCGGTCTTTGAGCGGTAGGCTAAAACTCCCACCACATCCTTCCCCCCCTTGAGAGGGATATAAAGATTTTGCGCAAATGGCAGTGTCGAAGTCGACCACCCCGCTTCTTTTTTATTTTGCAGCACCCAATTGGCCGCAGCTTGCTCCTTTTCATGATGGAATAAAGGACTCGTTTCTTCAAAAATAAGTCCATCATCAGGCCTTTTCAGAATGACTTCAGAGTCGGCATCAAAAACATAATTCAACTTATTTTTTACCGCTGCCAATATTTCAGCTAATGAGGCTGCGCTCGCAATCCCCTGCACTATTTCATACAAAGCCTCTATAGACTTTTCCCGCTTTACCAACATCTCCCTATTCAATTTCGTTCTATCTGTCAAAATTCCGGTGCAGATCGCCAGCAGGAAATACAACACCAGCAAAAACATGTTTTCTCTCAGATCCTCAGGCGTCAAATTGTCGGCAGGAATAAAATAAAAATACCAAATTAACCCAGAAAGAAATGAGGCAAAAAAGACCGCCCCCTTCTTTAAAAAAAGACTTGAAAACAAGATCCCCGCCAAAAATGTAAATCCTGCCACCTGGTAACCAAGAGTGGGAAGAAAAACAACATTGATGGCCGTTAATCCCAGGACAAAAAACAACACTAAGAGATAGGAGTAAAAATACTCAGAAAAACTCGGCCACTGCCATTTCCTTGTGGCAGACCTGGTAAAAAGCGACTTCCTGATGACATGCAAATCAATATCACTGCATTCCCGCGCCAAACGATCCAACAGGCTGTCCCTTTGAAAAACACTCAGCATCCCTTGCCAAAGATCGGGAGATCGCCCGATAATGATCTGCGTCACACTCTTTTGCCTCGCGATGCGTTGTATCGATTGAGCTATATCGTCTCCAAAAGTTGTGATCACTTCGGCTCCCAGATCGCGCGCTAAAACCAAATTATTCACCAGTGTCTTTTTATCATTCTCATCGAGGACTTTGCTATCATCTACATGCAGAGCTATCCATGGAGCATTAAGATTAAATGCCAAACGCCGTGTTATGCGGATGATTTTTTGCGAATGGGGACTGTGGCTGACAGCGACTAAAAGACGCTCACGCGGCTTCCAAACACCTATACGCTCACTCGTTGCAAACATGCCGTGCAAATCATGATCGACCTTTTCCGCCGCATAACGCATCACAATTTCCCGCAACGCGGTCAAACGGTCTTCCTGAAAGAAATGACGGGCGGCAATGACAGATTGATCTCCCAGATAAACCTTGCCTTCTTTAAGCCGCTGCAGCAGCTCGTCTGGTGTAATGTCCACTAAAGCGATAAAAGCGGCCCTATCTATGACAAGATCGGGGACAGTCTCCCTTATCTTGATTCCGGCAATACTTTCGACAACATCCATGCAACTTTCAATATGCTGCACATTCAACGTTGTATAGACATCAATGCCATTATCTAAAATCTCCATAACATCCTGCCAACGCTTAGGATGCCTTGAGCCCGCCACATTACTGTGGGCCAATTCATCGATAATTACTATGGCGGGCTTGCGCGCGAGAATTGCATCGATATCCAATTCGCTAAATATCGAACCCTTATATTTTATAATTTTTTCAGGAATAATCGGCAGGTTCTCCAGCAGCTCAGCCGTTTCCTTCCTGCCATGCGTGTCGACAACACCAACGACAATGTCTATGCCTTTCTCTTTCAACTTCTGAGCCGCTTCAAGCATGAGATATGTCTTGCCTACGCCTGCCGCCATGCCTAGAAATATCTTAAGTTTTCCTTTCTGGCTCAGCAACTCCTCGCGTTTGACTATTTCTAACAATTCTTCCGGATTCGGGCGTTCTTCATCTTTCATAAGCTCAGTCTTTAGCTCCTCTAGAGCTCTATTGGGTTCAGAAGGTGTTACGCAACTTCTCAATAATTTCTATCCTACCATGACTTATTGAGAAGTGGCGGTGCTATACAGCATGAAATGTCACTAAAACCATATCAATTAATTTAATCCCTGCAAAGGTGACCAATAGGCCACCTAGTCCATATATCAACGCATGACTTCGCAAGATCGCATAAGCTGATTGACCATGGTAATTCACTCCTCGCAGCGCTACAGGAAGCATCCCTAAAATCACCAGTGCATTGAAAATTACGGTGCTTAAAATTGCACTTTTACCAGAATTCAACCCCATAATGTTGAATAGTGACAATGGACCATCTCCGCCTATCTGAGTGGCATACAAACCGCCCAACATGACAGGCAGGATGGCAAAAATTTTAACGATGCCGCTGGAAAGACCAAATAGCGTCAAAATCCCTCGAGTCATCAGGATTTGTTTACCAACTTTTACAATATCCACCAAATTTGTAGGACTGCTGTCTAAATCGATTATATTTGCAGCCCGGCGCGCAGCTGGCGCGCCGATATTCATTGATATGCCAACATCAGCTTGAGCAAGCGATGGAGCATCGCTTGCGCCATCGCCAACCATACCTACACAGCGACCAGCCAGCTGCTCACGCTTGACAACCGCCAGCTTTATCTCAGGTGTAGCCTCGGCCACGAAATCATCCACCCCACATTCCGCCGCAATCGCCGCTGCCGTTAGGGCATTGTCGCCGGTAATCAGAATTGTACGGATTCCCATATTTCGCATCTTTTTACAACAGGCTTTCGCATCTATTTTGACAATATCTTCCAAATGGATGATGCCGATGATATTTTCCTCATCGCTCACCAAAAGAGGAGTGCCACCGCGTTGTGCAATCGACTGTACCAACCCCTCTATTTGGGCCCAATACACGCCTCCTAATGATTCAATATGCTTTTTCATGACATCAACAGCTCCTTTACGGATCTGCCGCACAACTTTTCCATCCTCATCTAAATAATCGAGGCCGCTCATGCGCGTCTCTTCTGAAAATGGAATCGCTTTTGCATTCTGCTCATCCTGAGCTTCTGCCTTAATGCCAAATCTAGTCTTGGCAAGCATTATAATTGATCTACCTTCCGCTGTATCATCTGACAAAGATGCTAGTTGCGAGAGTCTAGCCAACTCCTTTTCATCCCTTCCTAGCAAAGGCATAAATGCTTGAGCCTGGCGATTTCCATAGGTAAGCGTGCCAGTCTTATCCAAAATCCATACATCAATATCAGCCGCCAGCTCTATGACATGACCGTTCTTGGCGATGACATTGCACTTCACCAACCTATCCTTACCAGCAATGCTGATGGCATTCAAAAGACTACTTACCGTAGTTGGCGTAAGGCAAACAAATAAAGCTGCCAACACAGGCATTGCCACCATGCCGCTTAAATCCCCCCCCCTCAGGCATGCTATAATAGAAAAAAGATCTCATCGCGCATACTACGAGAAATGAAATGATCGTAAATCTGACAAGCAAGATCTGCAAGGATATCTCGCCCGGTGTCATTTTACGATCCTCACCTTCAAACAGGTTAATCATATAATCCAAAAAACTATGGCCTTTTTCTGAAGTCACGCGAATCTTTAAGCGATCGCTGAGCACCGTCGTGCCTGCTATAATAGCACTGCAACCATCAGTAGCTTCGCGAATTACCGGCGCCGATTCACCCGTAATGGCGGCTTCATCCACCATCGCTACACCTTCGATCACTTCGCCGTCCACAGGAATGATATCTCCGGCCTCGCAAATGATGACGTCTCCCACCCGCAGCTCTCTGGAAGTGGCAAGACTTATGATGCCATGCTTTAAACGCTTGGTCATAATTTCCAGCTGTGCTTTCTCCAAGGCTGCCGCCCGCACTTTACCCCGGCTTTCGGCGACAACTTCAGAAAAATTGGCAAATATAACCGTCAGCCATATCCAGATGCCAAGTTGCATATTGAACAGCGAAACATCCCCCTGAACAATTTGCATGCAGATATAAATCGTCGTCACAATGGCTGTAATATAAGTGGAAAATATGACAGGATTTTTGATCTGAATGCGGGGAGTCAACATGCTGAACACCCTTTTCAGGCAATCCCATATAACCATACCGCTAAACAAGTTACCCGATCTATCTTCCATATGCTCTGCATTGCTCTAAAATAGTTTTGTTACCCCTATGACACAAGCTTGTGCCCCCACAGCATGCTTTTTGGGGTGGTAGGCTTGATCAGGCACATCGAAATAATCCGGATTTGCATTGCTTCCCACATACGAGACCGAAAAGTCAAACCAATCAAAACTCTTATTAAGCGTCAATAGCCAGTCCAGCGTACTTAATTGATGGTAGTTGCGTACTGTTTGACATCCGCCATGCATAAGCAAACTGACCTTATATTTCTTGCTTAAATCAAAATTCCAATTGGTTTCAATGTAAAATGAACCCCTGGAAGTACCATTAGCATGCACATAGGCACCAGTATGGTAGTTATAAGCCGGCTGCTGCGAGTTGACACCGAAATAGTCTGTAACCGTCTCCCAGAATTTTAATGCAAACCATTTGTAACTGATTTCAAAATAAATCTCGGCAGTATTGAAACGATTTCTAGATGGTATGGCGGCCTCGCCGCGATAGTAGTAGTAGTAAACAATACCCACATTATATTTTAAGTCAGGCAATGCACACGCCAATGCCTTGCCTTTATAGCCTGCATAAAAATCCAGCTCAACATTGGCATTATTGTAGATAAGACCGCTGATGTTGGATCCAAAAAGACTTAGGTAAAGGCCGTTTTTATACGAATAATCAAATTCCGCCTGTACAGCCGGACCGCACATCGTTTGTGAAACACCCCTGAAGCGATAGTCTGAAATAAAAGTGACATAGCCGCCAAATGTATGCGGGGACTTTGGGGTGTCCTTTTCGGAATTCTTATTATCGGCAGCGCTACTGTCGATTTTTTTAGCTGACGCCTCTGAAGATCCATCCGGCGGCTTTGATTCATTTTCTACTGCATTTGTAGCAGCGGAAGAGGCGGATACGGCGTCTTCTTGAGCTGCCAAGAAGCCTGTCACAGCCAGAACGCCGATAAAAAAGAGAAACGCTATGTTTTGCATTGTTCCCGTTCGTCCCACATTAAAACAAAAATTGAAACTTACAGGTAAATTATATTTTTGTAAATGTGTGTCGGAAACAAAGCTGGCTAAAAACAAAAACCCGGGCCTCGGCCGTCATCGCTGACGGCTAAAGCCCGGGTCGTAAAAGCCCTTAACATTTAGGGATTTCTTTAGAAGGCGTAAATCGCTTCCATTTCCAATTTGGAATAGGTATGACGGCCACCCACCTTGTTATCGGCAGCTTTTGTCCACTCAACAATTGTATCAAGGGTCATGTTGTCCGTAATGGCGTACAGGCCTTCCAATTTCCAACCCTTGTAGTTGGTGTTACCGCGGCGTGAGCAGCTGGTGAAGCTCTCGTCAAGGATGTTGCCACGGCTGATGCCTGAAGTGTCATCATCGGGCATGGCCTGCGCTTCCACATACTGATATTGCACTTCAAATGCCCAGTCGCCTTCTTTTTTGACCTTGCCAACCAAGACACCGGCATACCAGGCCATGTTTTGCCTGCCGCAATTACGCCCGCGGATTCGCAACTGATGTGCCGCATGGTTCAACAGAAAAGCCGCATAAAACTTGGCTTCAACACCCAATATAGCCGGATTCAAATGATAGGCTGTCAGGAATTGGGAGTTCTGGAATCTGAAACCTGCCGGATTGCGCACTAAACAGCGGTTGATGCCATTTTTCTGCCAGTCAATAAACGAATATTTAAAATCGATGTCGAGATCGGCAATATCCATGAAACCGATTTCAGCAATCCAGGCAAAGTGGTTGACCTTTTCATCCACGACAAACCCTGCCGCATGCACATACCAGTCGGTTACGCAATCCCAGCTGCTGTCATATTTGAATAATACACCGTCAAAGCGGCTTAAGAACTGCACATTGGAATCAAAAACATTATATAGATTGCCGCGGCGGCCAAGCTCCACATCAAAACGCGTATCACCGCAATGATAGATGTTAACACCCATATAGGCTTTCTTCAGGCACAGATCGTCGCAATGTCCACTGCCATGATAGCCGCTAGGATCGCCAATACATTTCTTGGCTTGCTGGATGCAGCAGTCACAATCTTCGTCATAATCGTCATTGAAAAAGCAAGGATGGCCATTGTCGTCCACACCGGCTGAATTGTCATACCTGACTTGCGCCACTGCCCAAGTATAGTTGTTAAAGACATAGTTCAAATAAAGGTTGAATTCGATATCGAAGTCGTTTTTCGACACAGGACGCCCTGCGATGATAACGCCGGGACCGCGCAGTTTTTGCCCCTTGCACGTCTCGTTCATGTGGCGCCATTCGGTGCGGATGTCCCCATTAATCACAAAATTGCTGTTTTTTTCGGCCACGTCAGCTACTTTGCGAGTCGTTAGAAACGATCTCAAGGCATCAAAATCCCTTTCGTTGAGTTCTTCTTCAAAGCGTGTATGATCATCTCCTGCCACTGCAAACAAGCCGCCTGCCGAGCAAAGCCCTAACATCGCTGCTAATACTAACAAACCTCTATAAAATTTCATTTCATTCTCCGTGTGTCTTTACAAAAATTTTACGTATTATATTTGACAAGATTATGTTTTTTATAATGACGTGTTGTTTCGATCTGAGATTTAACATGTAAAATAAGCTGAAGAATGTATGCATTTAAGGGGTTTATGTCAACAACATATCCGCGTTTTGGCTAGTTGCCATATTCATATGGTTTGGCGTATACACCCCATGTACGATCCCGACGGCTGCCATTAAGCCATTGTTCCCAAGCCGACATCGGGCTGCCTTCGCGGCCAGTCACATCAATGCGCCACAGTTCAAAATTGTTAGAGCCGGGATTGAGCACAAAACCGAACTCCTCCTTTACCCAGTTTGTATCGCCAAAAATAATCGGGGCTGGCATCGCATATCCCAATTGCTGCGCCGCCCGGCTGATGGCGGCGTGATAATCGACGTCGGCCGAAGTTTCCTCAAAACTCAGGCATATGAGCCCCTTGCAAATAGATTGCAATAGCGAAGCATCTACAAGGGATCGTTGCTGGCCTAAGTGCGAAGCCCTATCAAACACCCGCAAAAGAGTCTCCCGCTTTTCCACCGTTAGCCAGGGGAGTCTGCTATAAATATTTTCTAGGCGCTCCCTTAGCTGGCTTCTTGGAAATAGCGGCAGCAGGGCATACAGCATTTGATCGATTTCATCCGCCGTTAGCATGCCGTTAACGCTCCTAAGGCCGCGTTCGCGTTGGATGTCGTTGAGGATATGGTCCCGAAATTCCCGCGGCCGCATATTGCCGGACATGTTGCTAAAGACTTTTGAAAAATAATGATGGTGATCTTGGGGAATGAATTGAAGCAGCTGTTGCACAAGGTAATGCATCATATCCTCATCCAACCAAAGACGGTCTACAAAATTCTTCCATGGCGCCACAATGTTATCTCTCACCCATATATAGGTAAGCGCATCGTTCTGCCATGCTTCTTTGAATGGACTAAGCCCCGGTTTGAGCAAAAAGGCATGCGTAGGTGAATGGATTAATAAAGCAATACGTAAAAGTTGCACCCAAGTAGGTGAT
>CAWHMU010000009.1:0-46003 GCA_963830365.1 uncultured Chlamydiae bacterium | reverse complement strand
CCAGCCTTAAATTTCTATGAATTTGATATTTCAGGCAGGGCTTGGTCTAAATCTAAGCGACTTGGCGTCATCGGCTCGGCTTCAGGGCCTTGGGCGGTGTCGCTGGGCGTTGCTAAAAACCCTTCCGGACCTTCGGCCGCATCGCTATGTGTTCTTGTTAACGTCGGACTGTAGTCCATGCAGCTTGGCGTAACAGTCTGTGATTTTAGGTTGTGCTGTGCGAGGTTAGGTGCTGAAGATTGAGGATTGTCCGGTTGGACATTAAAAAGCGGTACTGTAATGACTTCATCCAGGCTGCAGATCTGATCTGGGTCAGGCTCTTGATAGGGTATTCGGCTTTGGGGTAGCGGGAAATATAAAGGCCCATTGAGTTCCCTGCATGCGTCGTCTGAGGACAATGGGATATCATAAATTATGCGCGGTTTATTGTTTTTTAGTGAGTTGCGTCTTGCTTGTATGTTTTGTTCATAAAACATAAGGTAACAAACGTTTCTTTGCGATGCCCGGCGATAATGAGTGGCCCGATTTTGCGGAAGCGTCTGCATGGCAAATGCGTTTGTGCGGATATCAATGGGAGTAGAGTTTGGCGTTAGCGAGATTCTGCTTTTTTGAGAGCATATGGAGGTGTTAGAGCCTAAGCATGTTGGAACGCCTAGTGAAAGACTGGAAAAACAGCAAGCAAAGCACATGATGAGTCCTATATGGAAAAGATATTATATAGCTCTTTTATTCTATTCAATGTTATACAGAAATTAATTCTATTATGTTTTTTTTACCATCACATTTTATATTGAGGGGGTTAAGATGATCGCTTTATATCGGCTAGGTTCCATAGCATTAGGCGTGGCTTTAAGCGGCTTGGCATCGATCGCCACGCTTGATGCCTGCACGGGCATTAAGCTGAAAGCTAAAGATGCCTCAATCGTCCACGGGCGCACTTTGGAGTTCGGTATCGAAGTGGAGACTGCCATCACCGTGATTCCGCGGGGCTATGAATTTGTCGGTACCACCCCCCAAGGGGCCGGTTTGCATTACAAAGCGAAATATGCCGCGCTGGGGGCGATTGCGTTCAATGAGCTTGCCATCATGGACGGATTGAATGAGAAGGGCCTGGCAGTCGGGGTGTTTTATTTCCCGGGTTTTGCCGGCTATACACCGATCACGGCAGAAAATCAAACCAAGGCTTTATCGCCGATTGAATTCAGCAACTGGATCTTGACGCAGTTCGAGACGATAGGTGAAGTAAAGGCCGGGTTGGCAAATGTGGTGATTGCGCCGACGGTATCGAAACCGTGGGGCAACCAGGTGCCCCCATTCCATTACATCGTTTATGATAAAAGCGGCCAGAGTTTGGTGATCGAGCCCGTCAATGGCAAATTGGAGACCTATGACAATAAGCTTGGCGTATTTACCAATTCTCCGGGCTTTGATTGGCATATGACCAATCTGCGCAACTATATCAATCTGACGCCTTTTAATGCCAAACCTTTAGAAGTCGATGGACTCAAGCTGACTGCTTTTGGCCAGGGCTCTGGCATGGTCGGGATGCCGGGCGATTTTACACCACCATCGCGTTTTGTTCGGGCCGCCATTTATAGCATTACGGCCAATCCTTCAGCCACGGCCGCGGATAGTGTTTTCCAAGCCTTCCATATTCTGAATCAGTTTGATATCCCTGTCGGGGTGGCACGCGCCAAAGTTAATGGCGTGGTCCATTCCGACTACACTCTGATCACCTGTGTGAGAGATCCGCAGGCGTTGAAGTATTACTATAAGACCTTTGAGGACCAGACCATCAAAATGGTCGATCTGAAGAAATTCGACCTTGATGCCAAAACGGTGAAACGCTTTAACACGGCAGCCAAGCAGACGGTAATCGATGTCACAGCCGATCTGAAGTGATTTCACGGCTAGGATGCACCACAGAACCCCAAAGGGTTCTGTGGTGGTTGCCAGCAGGGTTTCATGTTGTGCACGTTTGGCACGGCCAGAAAGTTCACAATCTAACCACGCATGGGCTCCATCTATGAGTGGAAAAAGGCCGGCATGAATAGGGCGGGATCCACTTTAAAGACGGCGCTAAGTTCGGCGGCATAAGCCGGCTCGATGCATTTGCCGCCGTTTTCTAAGCGCGAGATGGTTGATTGGCTGGAAGGTGTGTTTGCAAAAATCTTCTTGATTTCGGCTTCGTTGATATTCCGGCTCATCTCCATGGTGGCAGTGGCGTTATTGTAAATCCCTGAATTTTTGATGTAGACAAAGCCTTGCGGCTCTTTTTGCCCGTGCTGCTTATGTTGTGTCCACGCTTTCAAATCAGAGGCGATCAGACAGGGGATAGTGCTGCTGTGGGCGGCATTGCGCACGCTCAACTTTTCACATTTGCCGTTTTGATCTTTAAGATAAAGAGCTGTGGCCGATTTTCCCTGATGCAGCGTGTCGCCGATTTCAAAGTGCAGTTTGGTGCCATAGCACAGCACCAGCTGTTGGAAAAAGATCGCCACGCGCCGCTCGATGTGGTCTTCGATCATGTCGGCATAGGATTTGACGAGAGCTACTGGGGATTTGAAGGTGGCAGCCACGGCCGCATGTTGACGTTGATGGTTTGGGGGTGAGTGCGGTCGGCCACCGAAATGGTGGTATTCCTGTATAGCAGAAATTTTTCACGCCCTTCTTGCTTCACAACTGTAGTTCCTACATAGCTTGTGGCAAGGTCGATAGAGCGAGGTAAGACGTTGGCGATGCAGCAGGGCATAATGGAGTCCTCAGTAAAAAATCGACATTGTCTATATAGTTTTTAGTTGTTAGTTCGGGTTTTTTTAGTAAGAATAAGTTTAAAATTATGAGCGTAGATGTTTATTGTAACATAATCAGCCATTTGTATTGGTATCGTTATTTCTCATGAGCTATAGTCTGGTCGTCGCTATAGCCCATATTGTCTATAGTCGTTGACCTGAAATTTTATGCAGAGTGCTGTTATGCTGCTAAATACACTGGCCATATTTTTCATCTGCTGCGCATCCTGCTGCCATGGTCGGCAAGATGAGCAGCTTTCCACACTCATGCTGGAGGAGAAGGTCGGTCAGCTGTTGATGGTGCATTTTCGCGGCGAGGCAGCTAATGCTGAAGCCAAGGTGTTAATTCAAAAGGCCTATGTCGGCGGGATCATCTACTATAACTGGTCCAATGGACTCACCTCTGCAAGGCAAGTGCAGGCTTTGAGCCGTGGCTTACAGGAAATGGCCGCCGCCAACCGCACGCCGTTACCGCTGCTGATTGCAGCAGATCAGGAAGGGGGAGTGGTGGCACGTCTGACCCAAGGATTCACGATATTCCCCGGCAATAAGGCTTTGGCCATGACAGCAGATCCCGAACTTGCCAGCCAGTGTGCCTTGGCCATGGCAGAGGAAATGCAGGCCGTGGGGGTGAATATGAATTTAGCCCCTGTTGTGGATATAAACAGCAACCCCCGCAATCCGATTATCGGCATTCGCTCTTTCGGCGAGACGCCCGAGATCGTCTGCCTTTATGGCGAAAAGTCCTTGCAAGGATATCATGAAGGCGGGATCATCACTACGTTAAAGCATTTTCCCGGTCATGGCGATGTCGAGATTGATTCGCATGAGGATCTGCCGTTTGTCAACAAGTCCTTGGCCGAGTTGGAGAAGTCCGAACTGGTGCCATTTTCCAGGCTGGCAGGGCATGCCGACACGATGATGACAGCGCATATCGTGGTTAACGCCTTGGATCCGGACAATTGCACCACATTGTCTCGCAAGAGCCTTGATTTTCTGAGGGATAAAATAGGCTATCAGGGGGTAGTGATCACTGATTCGCTGGTGATGGAAGGGGTGCTTAAAAGCTGCCCTTCGGTCGAGGAAGCCGCCATCCGGGCTTTCAATGCCGGCTGCGACATCCTGCTGTTGGGCGGGAAAGCCCTTATCGGTTCAGCAGCCCACCTGGAGCTCGCTGCCGATGATGTGCTGCGCATTCATAAGTGCCTGGTCGCTGCCGTCAAAAGCGGACGCATCTCTGAAGCCCGTTTAAACCAGGCAGTGGAAAGGATTTTAACGCTAAAGGCGCGCTATCGCCTGGATCAATTTTCAGCGCATGCTGACAGTGGCGTTGAAGGCGTGGTCAATACACCGGCGCACCGCCGGCTGGCCGAAAAAATCGCATCGCTTGCACTTAGGTATGGTCCAAAAGCCAATGCGGCACAGATGCAGCCGCCTGAGGCGCTGCACCAAAAACGCTTACTCGTCATCGCTCCAGAAATCATGCACGCTGAAATCAACCACACATCCCTGCTGCAGTTGGGACAAATTACGTCATCATTATTTTTCAAGGAACTCAATCCTTCTCTTAAAGAAATGGCTGAGGCAAATGCACAAGCCAATCACGCCGATGTGATCATTTTCTGCTCTTATAATGCCTGGAAAAATCCTGACCAAGCTGCCCTGATTGCATCCCTGGTAAAGGCTGGGAAACCCGTGATCATGATGGTATTGAGGGATTCCCTTGATGCCGCGCTCTTTCCAGATATACAGCTTTGCATGACGACGTTTAGTCCCACCTATCCATCCATCCAAGCCGCGTGCGACCAATTAACGAAGGAAAAACCATGAGAAGCTATGTTTTTGGGCTTATTTCCCTGCATATGTGCTGCGCAAGCTTTGGCTGTGCTGTTTCCGTATGCCGCCAGGATGCAAATAAAATTGCCGATAAAATCTGGCATAACGAATGTGCAGGCACGGTGGAAGGGTTGACCTCTTGGAATCAGGGCGAGAGCTTTGCTTCCTTGGGTATAGGCCATTTCATCTGGTATCCGGCCGCATGCGATGCCCCTTTCCAGGAAACTTTTCCCGAGCTTTTAAAATTCATGCACAGCGAGGGCGCCGAGATACCTGACTGGCTAAAAACCTCCCAAACCTGCCCATGGAAGTCTAGGGAGGAATTTCATCGTCATATGCAAAGTCCTAAAATGACAGCCCTGCGCCAGTTCCTTTTTGACACCAAACATTTGCAAGCCATCTTCATCGCCAAACGCCTGGAAAAAGCACTGCCGCAAATGCTGGAAAACCTCACCTTCAGGGAAAAGGAATGCGTGACGGTGGCTTTCCACCGCCTGGCAGACGATGCCAGAGGGTTATATGCGCTGATGGACTATATCAATTTCAAGGGACTCGGTATTTCCCCTAAGGAGAGTTATCAGGGCAAGGCCTGGGGCCTTAGGCAAGTGCTGTTGGGGGTGTCGCCGACAGCTAAGGATATCGTATTGGATTTTGTCGAGTCTGCTAAAAAGACCCTTACCGAGAGGGTGCGCCATTCACCGCCGGAGAGGAATGAAGAGCGCTGGCTGAAAGGTTGGCTCAAGCGCGTGAACCTGTATACCAGCTTATAGAGGCAATTTGAATGGGTAAGAAATCTTTATATACCATCACCATCAAGGAAAGCTATCTGGATGCCTTTATGCATGTGAATAATGCCATGTACCTGACGCTCTTTGAAGAGGCCCGCTGGGATCTGATTACCAATAATGGCTATGGCCTTGAGCAGATCATGGAAACGGGTTTAGGACCCGTTATCCTTGAGGTTAAGATGAGCTTTTTAAAAGAGCTGCGCTTAAGGGATGAAATTGTCATTGAAACTGAATTCGTCTCTCATGCCAGAAGAATCAGCAAAGTGGTGCAACACATGCTTCGGGATGGCGAAGTGTGCTGCACCGGGGAATTCACCTTTGGCCTTTTCAGCCTTATAGAACGCAAGCTCGTTTCCCCCACGCCGGCATGGCTTAAAGCCATCGGCGCAGAAGGCTAGTTGCTTTTTGCTTTTATGCTTTCAGAGACGGCATCGCCATTGATATGATTTGGTTTGAAGCGTTTGGAGACGGCATCCCAATTGATATTGTTGAAGAACACCTCGATATATTTGGCGCGATCTATCCCATATTGGGTGATGTAGGCATGTTCAAAGACGTCCATCACCAATAAAGGCGTAGCGCCGGCCAGATGCCCCAGATCGTGCTCATTAATCCATTCGTTGATCAGACGTCCTTGTCTTGGCTCGATATAGCTGACAACCCAGCCGATGCCGCGGATGGAACCTGTCGCCACAAAATCGGCCTTCCATTGATCGAAACTGCCGAAATCGGCTTTTATCTTGGCATATAGCGGCCCGTTCTGATCGAGGACTGTGCTCGCGCCGAGGTTTTCAAAGTAGTATTCATGCAGCACCATGCCGTCATATTCCCAACCGAACATGCGTTTGAGACCGGCAAAATCGGGCGTGCGGTTTTTGCCGGCGGCATTGAGCTCCTGGATCTTTTCTACAAGGAGATTGGTGTTGTTGACATAGCCTTTATAGAGTTTAAAGTGCATCTCTAGCAGCGCGTCATCCAAGCCTTGAACATTTCCCAGCAGAGAATCGAAATTTTTAGGTTCGTACTTCTGCAGTGTAGGCTGGGATTGGGCCGGTTTAGTATCTATGGCAGGGCATGTCTGAGTGCCGACAAGTGCTGCCGATAAACCTAAAAGGAATATATATTTTTTCATCATCATCCTCTCTTTAGTTTGGTGATAACGCATTTTAATGAATTCAGTTTTTTTATATACAAAAATTTTAATGCCACGCGGAGCGGCGGGGAACTCTCCCATATCGGGAAATAGCATGAAATGCCGCAGAAATTGTCATTTGGGAGCAAGGGGAGCAAGCAGCAAAAAGAAAGGCGGCAGGATTAGTTTGCTGTAAAATATTAATTTAATATAGTTAAGCAAAAGTATCCAATAATGCCAATTTTATGGGGGCTATGATTTTTAAAAATCGTATGGACGGCGGTGAAATGCTCGCCAAGCTCTTGACAGCATATCAAGACGGTAAAGATGTCATCATCCTGGGATTGCCAAGGGGAGGGGTGGTCACCGCCTATGCCATTGCTAAAAAGCTGCATCTGCCGCTCGATATCACATGTCCAAGAAAACTCAGAGCCCCCTATAATCCTGAATTGGCCATCGGCGCCGTTACCGAAACAGGTTCTGCCATTTTCAACACTTCGCTTATAGCGCAAATCGGCGTCTCCGAAAGCTATCTCAAAGAGGAAGTCGAACGGCAAACGCACAGTGCAAAGCAGCGGCTGGCTCTTTTTAGGAAAAACCTACCGCCGAGGATGCTGGCTGGCAAAGTCGTTATTATCGTTGACGACGGTCTTGCTACCGGAGCTACCATGAAAGCCGCCATTGAATCGGTGAAGCAGGAAAGGGCGGCAAAGATTGTCGTGGCAGTGCCTGTATCGCCGATCGACACCATCCATGAAATCAAACAGATGGCTGACGATGTCGTCTGCCTGGCAACGCCCGCCTATTTCCAGGCTGTGGGTCAGTTTTATCAGGATTTTGAGCAAACAGAGGATGAAGAGGTGCTGGCGCTGTTGCAGCAGGCGCATGGGGAGTTTGGTGCAAAATGAAGGCGATTTCAAAGTGAAGAGGGTGCCCTGATGTGGTTTTATGAGAATTTCTATAAATATACCGTAGGTATCATTCTTGTTTTGATCATCATTTTGCTGCTCTACCAGACGGCTCCAGTCTTTGCGCCTATCCTTTGGTTTATCACGGCCGTGCTGCTGCCGATTCTTTTTGCGGTCCTGCTTTTTTACATTTTGCGTCCACTTGTGAATTTGTTAGCTATGGGGAAAATCCCCCGCTATCTGGCCATTCTGATCGTGTATATGGGAATCGCTGCTGTGACAGCCTTTGTGGTGCTTGTCGTGGCTCCCAAATTCGTGGAAGACATCAGATTCATGAGTGATATCCAGCCGGGAAAAATCGAATCGTTGAAGACGCAGACGAAAGAACTCGTTGAGAGATTGAAAAGTTATATCCCCGAAACAGAGCTGCCAGCGCTTGAGCAGGTGCTTTATAGCTATCTGCAAAAGGCCAATGCTTTCATCTACCAATTGGCTTACAACACCATATCGACGTTGGCAAATATCGCTATCGCTTTAGCCCTGACGCCATTTGTGTTGTTTTATTTTCTAAGGGACGGCGATTTATTTGCCCATTCGATTTTGCGATTTGTGCCCCTGCAATATCAGGAGGAAACGCAAAATATCTTTCGGGATATCGACGAAACCTTATCGGGGTTTATTTTGGCCCAGCTGACCATTGCCTTGATGGTGGGTTTTTTCCTGCTATGTGGCTATTCGTTGATCGGGCTGCCTCAAGCCGTTGGTCTGTCCCTGTTTGCGATGGTCTTTTATGTTATTCCTATTCTAGGGACGTTTATCGCGCTGATTCCGGCATTGATCATAGGTCTATCAATCAGCTTTGGCATGGCCTTGAAAATATTGATTGTGATGTTTCTGGCACATTTCTTGGAAGCCAATCTGCTGACGCCGCGCATCATGTCGCAGCGTTTGCAAATCCACCCCCTGACAATCATTCTACTACTTTTGGCCGCCGGCAGTTTGTATGGACTGCTCGGCCTGTTGCTAGTGACGCCGACCTATGCCATCCTTAAAGTCATCGTCTCGAATATCTACAAAATCTCCCGCCTGCGGATCGCGGCGCATAAAGCATAGGCCTAAATGCCTATATGCCGGAATCCAATCGAAAATTACGAGCCTGTGCCCATGCCCGAGCCCGAATTTTAGAATGCTGATGACATCACAATGTGTGATATCAGATTTTGATCCTGAAATTAACTGGCCTAAGCGTTTTGGAATTCGGGCATGGGGACGGGCTCGCAAAGTTAGTATTGGCTTTCGGGGCTCGGCAGGGGCTGTGAATTCGGGCACGCGGTCTATTCGGGCAGCGGAAAGGAATAGATGACGACAATCGATTCCACGCCGGGATTGCGCCGGGCAATGCTGGCATTTGAAATATGGGATAGCTGCAGTCCTAAGCGCGATTCATCATCGAAGATATAGGCGCATTCGATTGAGCTGCGGAACTCCAGGGGGTAGTGCAGGTTTTTGCCCCCGCCTTTGGCATAAAGGCCGGCGGCGATGGTTGCCATAAGGGAAAACTGCTCTTTGATGCGTAGGTCTACGCCAAAGCCTCCATAAAGATAGGAAGTGCCGCGCGAGGTGATTAGGAAGCCTGCTATCGGCAGTATGGCTTGGTAGAACCTGCAGCCAGAGCGATATTCTACTTGGAATTGGGCGTTGGGATGTGCGCGGAAGATGTTGAACATGCCGCCGCCAAGTGTCAAGAGGGATGCTGGCCGGCATTCATCAGTCCAGCCGCATGGCGTATTCAGGCAGATGATGCCCAGCAGGATGCGGCATAATCTTGCAGTGATCTTTGTCAAGGTAGTCATCCCGATTTGAAATTCGTGTGCACATTAGCAAATAAAAGCCTTTTAATGGAAGCAAGAAGCGCAGGCATACCTAGTATGTCTGCGCGCTTTACTTTTTGGCCTACTGTACCGGTTGCATGACGCGACCGGCAAAGAGGATCTGGCCGCTTGTTTTGTCGGCGATAAAGACCAAAAAGGGACGATTGACCCTGATGGCTTGCGGCTTGGGCTTGAGCGATGTGGTTGTCATACCTACTCCGGTGGCGGCAGCGCCGGTACCGCCCAGTTCGTCGATTTCAAAGACGGCCTGATGGATAATGTTTGAGATCACGAGCCTCGCATCGCAATTATTAAGCTGAAATTCAGCACTATCAGCCGAGAATGGCAGGCTCAGTCCCATATTTGACAGAACCTTTTTAGCATTGATGGCAGAGGAGATTTTAAACTTGGGCAAGGAGAGCTCTACATATTGCGATGTAAGGGCTGTCTGCCAATACTCAAGCATCTGGGTGCTCATGTTCTCTTCGATATCTTCTAACAGGGTGTTTTCTGCCGGCAGCACGACATAAAGCGCCAGCGCTGTATCGTTGGCTGGATCTTTGGCAAATCGCAGCTCCACCACGCTATAGCTGGCCTCCTGCAGCAAAGGCATATAGGCGGTCTTGTGCATGTAAGGGGTCTGGGTAAGCAATTCATCCGGTCCATTAAAAGGCGCCGTATAGGTCTGCCTTACATCAAAAGGATTTGCCCACGACGCATGCATATAGAGGGTATTCACCAGTAAGAATTTCGTTTCGGGAATGACAGAGCCTGCCGGCATTAAGTTTTGAATGAGGGAATTTGTATTTTTCGACACCCAATTATTGATCTTACGGCGTGTGCCTTCCGCAGACGTCTGGAAATCGGTAGCAAAAAGGCCCAGTCGATAATACTCTGTCAATAGGCTGTCAAGGCTATATGGCAAGTTAAATTCCGTTGAATACCAGGCGGCATTGCATAATGCCAGATCGATAACTTTGCTATCGGTATTAAACTGGTTTAGCATGCGTTGGGCACCCCTTTGGCGCAGATTATCATCTGCCGGTAGGCATGCCACAGAGAAAATCTCCTTTTGAGTCTCTCCAAAGGCTATTTCGCCGACCATGGACATGGCCAGCTGCAGGCTTAAGGGCGAGAAGATTAGATTCTGATTTGGTTTTTTTGCATAGGGATAGAAGGCCGCGGTGAAGTCCTTCCCGCCTTGACTCCAGGCGAGAGATGCCTCGGATGGAGATGCTTCAAGGCTCTGCAGCCATGACGCAGGCATAAGGGCTAGACTCAGGATATAATATACGGCTAAACGGCAGATGGCATTCATATGTAGCTCCGGCGGAATTTATACTTTAAAAAACGGATGTTAGCATGGTGAAGCAAAAAAAGGTAATGCCAAATAATAAATATTATATATTAGCGATGCTGGCGGGTCTATCAATCACAGCTTTCGATTTTCAATGCGTCTCAAGGTCTCTTTCGCGCCTCGGCGTTGAATTTTTTGAATATATTATTCCAAAATATTGAACCATTGTCATTGGTAAATAGCCCGTGAATCCGTTTCAAGACATAGCATGACAGATCCTTCGGCCCCCCCTATTGGAAAATAACATGGAATGCAATACTGTGACGTAAAAGTTAGTTGAGTAGAGGCCTACACGCTTCCGCCGTAGTTACGACTAATCAAGATTTTGTGCGGGATATTTCGACGGACGAAATTAAAATAATATACCACGCGCGGTTAGTTTGTTTACATTTTGGCTGCGCCAAAGCACCGCAGTTAAACGATCGAAAGTGACCCCATATTGGAATATTGGGTCACTTTCGATCGTTTAACTGCGGTGCTTTGGCGCAGCCAAAATATGAACAACCTAACCGCGCGTGGTATAGCTATGTGTAGGTGTATGGTGCGTGGTCTAGCTTTCTGGCAGGCATGGAAGCCTGCCAGAGTAGAATCGTTTATTCAGCGGAATCGGTGAAAAGGACTTCATATTGAGGATCCTGCTGTTCATTAAATGTCGCAGTTTCCAGCAGCACTTTGTGCGAAACATCAGCCAACAGACTATGCCAATCAGGCACTTCGGCTTTTAACATCGATTGTTCCATCACATCGAGAAATGAGAGCGAGTAGATGCCGCCTAAGAAGACATACGCCCATGAGTATTGGCCGGGGATAGAGCTTGAAATGACGACCGAACCGTAGCTTTCCAGAAAGAGTTTCCGATAGTTTTGCTTGAGACGCTCAGCAGCCGTCATATCCAAAGCTTTGTACGCTTTTTGGCTGATGGTAGGGACCATATCTTCGGGGATCTCATTATTGCAGCTGTCAGCCAAAGATAGCAGGAAACGGGGGGATTTTTCTTTGGCCAGCTGATTGATATAAGCAAAATCCATGCCCATATGCTCTACGCCGAAATAGAGATTCGGCCACTGGCTCTCCTTTGAGGCAGTGCGATAGCCATGCATGGTGAAATACATAACCATCACATCGTCGCTGTCGACTTCAAGCGCAGTCAGGTAGTTCAAGATGTTTTCTGTTTTAACGCTGTCGTCGGTGATGATCGTCAGATTTAATTCTAAATCTGTATGCTCGGCCACCTCTTTCATCTTACCTTGCATCATATCGAGGTCGCTGTTGAAGGCGATGCCCAAGCTGTCATCTAAGGTGTCTCCGACCAGCAGGACATGCAGTTTGGCGGCTTGCAAGGATTCCGGCATCATCGCCGTCATGGCGCATAGAAATGCGGCGAAGGTCCAGATTGTGGTGCTAACTTTATTCTTCATGTCGTCTCCTGCTAAGATGTTTTATTAATATAATTAATTGTGATCTTCAATATAAAGAGCGTTTAGAAAGCTGTTTAATTCTTCTTTGACCGGCGTATAATCGGTGAGTAAGGTGGAGTTTGCCGACATGAATTTGAATTGACTGTCAGATAGGTTTACTAGCAGTAAGATCTCGCCTAAATCGGATTCAAATTTTATGATCATTTGCGTAATGAAAATGTTCGTCTTTGCCACCCCGAAAAGATAACTTTTATCATTTAATATAAGTACTAAGAGATTCTCTTTCTGCTGATTGGATAGGATGATCGGCAAACCGATAGTTTCTGGTTGCTGCCCTTTTTTGATCTGCAGCGTTGGCTTCACGCGGAAAACAGTGACTACATCAGGATTGTTTAAGATTTTTACCACCTCGTTACCCAATGCCTGTTCAAATTTGCTCACGTTTTCGCTACTAACTTGTTGGCTAGAGATAACCAAGAAAGAAAAAACAATGATCGCGATAATTATTTTTATTTTAAGCATTGGCGCTTCCTTTTTTTATTAATCAGTACTAATATTTTATATTTAAATTGTATTTAAAATCAAGTGTTTATTAATATTTAATTTCAATTTAACCTATGCCTGACTTGGCTGGAGCGGCACTGTTCCTTTTCGATTGAAGTTAAATGAATTATTTGAAATATATTAGGAAATCACCACAAGGAGGTTATCATGTCCCATTTATGCAACTCTACGTCTTGCTCCCATGAAGGCCACTCCCATGCCGACGAGCAGTCATGCCATTGCTGCTGCCACCAACACTGTCATTGCCCCTGCCATCAGCATAGCGGCAAATATGCCGACCAGTTGCTGCATGTCGCTGATGAAGCCTGGATGGAAGTAATCAAGGAAAAAATTAAAGAGGAAATCCGCCAGCATTCCGGCGACCACCTGACCAAGCTGGCTAAACTTGTCTCTCAAGCCAACCATAAGCGCTGGACCGAGAAACTTAGCGAAAGAAAAGGAGAGCTGGATTTTGAAGAGCGCCTGAAAGAAATGATGTTTAATCAAAATTCCAAGCATTAAATAAAAAAATGGATGCGGAGACGATGTCTCCGTACTCCAAATTCGACTTACACCATGGTATAGACGAATCCAAATTTAGGCTCCTGATATACCTTGTCAAAGGTGTCGGCCTTGTCGTTACCCACAGCTATCAATCGAATATTTTAAGTTTTTTTTGGCCATTATCATCTTCGTAGGGAAAATATTCGGTCACCAAAGCAAAAAGAGAAGAATTCCTACGGAGTTAAACAAGAATATGCGTTTTCCCGTAGCAGCGGCAGTCTTCGCTTGCGATCGGTGCGCCTTAGCCACGCGCTACAAAGAGATAAGCTCCGCCAATAAAAAAAACTTTGAAATATATTCACAATGAGATTTAGTAATCTACCTTCTCTGCCGCTACATAGGCCATGAGTTCTTTTGAGGTCTTGCAGATCGATCTCTTTGTAGCCCGTAGTTAAGGCTCGCGAGCGCAAGCGAAGACAGCCGCAACTACGGGAACACGTATAATTGCATTTAACTCCGTAGGAGTTCCTCTCTTTTTGCTTTCTTGACCGAATAAGCGATCATGGTCAAAAAAATGACTTAAAAATATTCGCTTGATAGTTTTGGGTAACGACAAGGGTATCGGCAGTGCCACTGTATTTCAATCCCACCTTGACCATGTAACCTTAAGATGATCACCCCGCAATCAAGTGAAGATTTGAATAATAAATCCTGTTATGTTATTATAATAATAAGAAGTTAGGAAAATGTTGGTGATTTAACCCATTTGATTTCAGAGGTTTTTATGAGCAGTGAAATACCACCAGTACCCAATGTGACGACCACAGCTCCTACGGCAAGCGATGTGACGACGGCTGGCGCGATCGCTTCATCGAGCGGTTCGGGCGAGCCTTCCAGCAGTACGAAAATAGGGTCGATGGAAGATCTTAAGAAGAAGGCGCCAAAGCTATATCAGAAGATGATGGAAGGGATTGCTATGAATATTTGCAATGATATGAAGCACCATCAGGATCATTTGAAAGAATTGATGCGCGAAGCCAACCGAACCCACTAAAGGTGTTGAGATTGAACAGGGGTTCTGTTAAACTGTGCTTGGTGATATTAAATAAAGTTGGATATGTTTGAAGTGGAGATTTTTTTAGGATTCCCTGTCGAAGGAGCCTTTGGCATGGCTCTTAAAAGAGTTGATGCCAAGTTAGCAGCGCTGTTCATACGTAACGACACAGAGGATTATCTGCGCGAAATTATTCATCAAGACTGTCATTATCTAGGTAAATTCGCCGGCGAAGTCAGTGATTGCCATCACCTGCGCTTGTTGGAAGTAAACATTTATAGCTTACTGAAAAAAATTGTACCGGGTTATCCATGTGAAGGCGTGCCTTTACAGCTGTTTCCTGTGTCAATGTCTACTTTTAATAAAAATCCCTAAACGACATTTGTCCCTAACCCCTGTCCCTAACCACTAGAGTAAAAGTTTTTCCCATGCACGAAGAAGACAATGACACATTTTTTATTACAGAAGAGGACAATGGCGAGCGCTTAGACAAAGTCTTGGCAAAACGCTTCAGCAAGGCCGGTTCCCGCACCTACTTTCAATTTCTCATCGATGAGGGTAAAGTGCTGCTGAATGGAGCACCGGTAAAGAAGCGCATCATACCGAAATGCGGTGATGAAATTGAAATTGAATATGTGCTTACGCCCGAGCTTACGCTTAAAGCCGAAGATATCCCCTTGGATGTGATTTATGAAGATGACGCCATGCTGGTGGTCAACAAAGCCGCCGGCATGGTCATCCATCCTGCGGCAGGACATTGGTCAGGCACCTTCGTCAATGCTTTGCTTTTCCGCTGCCGCCAGGATATTGAGCATCTGCAACAGGAGACGCCGGCTTCTGCGCTCAGGCCGGGCATTGTGCATCGCTTGGATAAAGGCACGTCGGGATTGCTGTTGGCAGCCAAAACGGCCAAGGCTCAGCAGCGTTTGCTAGAAATGTTTGCCGGCCGGCGGGTTTATAAGGAATATTTGGCAATTTGTGTGGGCAATCCAGGCACCGGCAGCATTGATGCGCCGCTCGGGCGCCATCCGACGCAACGCAAGCAGATGGCGGTACTTAAGGAAGGGGGCAGGCAGGCTCTGACACATTTTCGCGTGTTATCGTTCGATGGCAAGCTCAGCCTGGTCAGTGTCGTACTGGCCACCGGCAGAACCCACCAAATTCGCGTGCATATGCGGCACCATGGCACGCCGGTGCTGGGTGATCCGATCTATGGCGTGGCCTCTTTTAATACAAAATATGGGCTAGACAGGCAGATGTTGCATGCTTACCGTCTGCGGCTGGAGCATCCGACTTCGGGTAAGGAAGTGGCGTTTGAGGCTGAAATTCCAAAAGATATGCTGCGTCTGATGAAAACGATCAAGGCGACGCTACCTGTCTAAATCTAACAGCGTGGAGTATTGAGATGAGCCTTTCTGCTTGGGAACGTTTCAAGTTGAATTTGAAAACTGTGGTCACATATATTTTTTTTCCTATATTTGTGATCCCTGTTTTTCTAGCATTCACATTTATCATGCGCTATCGGATTTCCCGGCTACAGCAGGTGCGCGCATCTTTTGCCAAGCTCATGCAGGAAAGGGAGGGGCGGCCGACGCTGATTTGCCTCAATCACCTGACACGCATCGATTCAGTGATTTTAACCTGGGCGCTGATCCCTTTTTGGAAATTTTCTTATCGATATGCCCTTTTCCCTTGGCATGTGCTGGATGGGGCAAACCTGCCCTTGCTATGTCCGCTATTAAAAACGATCCCTTTTGAACGCATGGGGGATCGCAGCAAAATCCGCCTGATGCGCGATAAAGTAATTTATCTGCTAAGCCGAGGCGATCTGGTCGTTATTTTTCCCGAAGGCACCCGTTCAAAAAGTGGTCGTATCGACCTCGAAGGCTTTCAATATGGCGTGGGGGATATTTTACGCGATTTGCCCCATGCACAGGTCCTGTGTGTCTACCTGCGCGGCGATAAGCAGCAGGCTAAGGGGCATATTCCGCCGCAGGGTTCATTGATAGATATTTCCTTGGAAATGATCAGGCCGGCAACGGCTTTAGAAGGCTTGCGCGCCTCGCGCGATCTCGCCAGTCAAATTGTCTTTACGCTCGATGCTATGGAGAAAAAACACTTTGCAGCCCATTCTACAGTGGTAAAATAGAATCTTATAAGGCAGTTTTCAGATTTGCGATAAGGTCTTTGATTTCTTCGGCATATTTTTCAAAAGTCTTTCTACCGGCTGCCAATATCTCGGGTACTGCATGCGTATCCCATAGGTTGATCGTCTTTTCAAATGCCACATTGAGCATGACCATTTCGCCATTATGCATGCTAATTGCCAACGTCGTTTGCCGCCCTTGGGTATTGGTGAAGGCGCGGTTTAGGAAGTTGCTCACAAATTCAGTCAGGCCATCGGCATTCATCTTCAATTCGTCATTGGCATTTACCACAAAAATAATATCCATCTGCTGGAAGACAGCGGTGATGACAGGTAGTGCGGCCGAGAACATGCCCCCGGCCAGCCACTGGTTGTCGATCTCAATGGGAGGAAAAAAAGGATAAATCACATTCGAAGCATAGACGCAATCGGTCAATAACCCTTTGCTAAGCGCCACTTCGCGGCCGGTAGCCATATCGGTGGCTTGAATGATTAAACGATAAGGCAGGTCTTCTATCCGTTTGTCACTAAATAATTCTGCCAGTTGTTTTTTAAGTGCATGCGTTTGATAAGGGGCAGGGGCAGAGGTGAAAGGCGCAGAGCGCAGTCCTAAAATTTTCAATGAAGTGGCGTAGTCCATCTGGTCGAATAGCTTGTGATCGAAAAGCTGGGCCATCAGTTGGGGAATTTCATGGGTGGAATATCCGGCGGCGAATAAACTGGCCAGTGTCGCCCCACCGCCCGAGCCGACAATCAAATCGATAGGCACCTTATTAGTTTGTAAGAATTCCAAGACGGGCAAGGCGGCAAGTGAGCGGATGCCGCCGCTGCCAAGCACGACAGCGACTTTCGGACGTGGTTTAGTTTCTAGGGGAAGTTCTGGTGTCGTATGCATGGCAATTTCTCCTGGAAGTTGCGCAGTAATGTTTAACTTTCTGTCTTCGTGGTGGGAAAGAGGGCAATGGCTTGTATGATTTGCTCTTTGACATTTTCAACAGCCAGCTTTCCTTGTTGGAAAATATAGGGGATCATATTGTCTTCCCATAATGCGATATCCCTTTCAAAGGGCACTTCAATAAAAATAATTTCGTAATGGTGCATGTCGATGGCAAAAGAATTCTGAAAATGCACGGCATTTTGTACGCTACTGTCAATAAAGCTAAGGAAATAATCAAAATAACCCGTGGGATGTTTATGCTGCACGCCGGATTGGAAGTCCATGGCAATGATGATATCTATTCCCCTAGACACAGCCTGTAGAATGGGCAGAGCGGCGCTATACCCTCCATCAACATATAGATGACCGTCAATTGTAACAGCGGGTAAGATAGGAATGAGAGATGATGATGCACAAACTGCTTTGGCAAGGTCCCCTTCGGTCAAAGTCTTTCCTAGTCCTGTTTCCAGGTCTGTTACTTGTATAACAGTTTCAATGGGTAGATCTTCAATGCGGCGTTGTCCTATGATATCATACAGGATTTTCTGCAGCCCTTCGCCATTGACAATGGCTCGACCTTTTTCATATCGGCTGAGCGGCAGATGCATGAGAGATCCCAGGGTCTGAAAATCGATTTTCATCAGCTCACGTTTACGCTTAGCAAAGCGCTGTCCTGCCTGACGCATTTCGGCGATCGTCATGCCGATGGCTTTATAAGCAGAATACATGCTGCCGCCGCTGCAGCCCACCAGTAAGTCGATGGGGATTTTGGCCTGTTCAAGAAAATCAAGCAGCTCAATTGCGGCGCAGGCTTTAGCGCCGCCAGAGCTTAGTACGACGCCGATTTTTGGCCGATTTGGCAGGGCTAATATTTCAGTATAGCTAGGCATAAATAAGCACACAAAATATCGATGGTTGATTTTTCTTTAGTTCATAGACATTTATGTTTTCGGTTCATCATCTTGACCATCGGTGTTGAGATGTAGCGGATAGAGTTCGATGGCTTCAATGATCTGTTTTTTGGCATTTTCCACCGCCAGCTTTCCTTGTTCGAAAATTTGTGGAATGGACTCTGCCGCCCATAAAGCAATGTCTTTTTCGAAGGCTACTTCGATGAAAATAATTTCATAATGATGAAGGTCAACGGCGCAAGAGTTCTGAAAATGCACGGCATTCCGGAGACTCATCAAGGTGAAGTTATAAAAATAGTCGGCATAATTTGTTGGGTTTTGATTTTTGACTCCCGACTGAAAATCTATCGCAATGATAATATCGATGCCTCGCGACACCGCCTGAAGAATAGGCAGAGCTGTACTATAACCCCCATCAACAAACCAATGGCCGTCCAAGAAGACAGGTGGAAGGAGTGGCACGAGCGAGGAGGAGGCCGCTACAGTTTTGGCCAGGTCCCCATAGGTCAAGGCCTTGCCAAGTCCAGTTTCCATATCGGTGACCTGAATCACCGTTTTGATTGGCAGATCCTCGATGCGGCGGTCTCCTAGCATTTCATACATGACTTTCTGAAAGGCTTCGCCTTTAAGGATGCCCTGTCCTTTGGTAAAGTGCGTTAAAGGGATATTTAACAGGGCGCCAATGGTCTGATAATCGATTTTGAGGATTTCACTTTTATAACTTGCAAAACGCTGCAGATTCTGACGCATCTCCTCTATCGTCATGCTGATGGCTTTATAGGCAGCCAGCATGGCGCCGCCACTGCATCCGACCAGCAAATCAATGGGGATGGCAGCTTGTTCAAGAAAGTCGAAAAGTTCAATGGCGGCACAAGACTTGATGCCGCCGGAGCTAAGCACCACGTCGATTTTTGGTCGATTGGGTAAAGCTAGCACGTCTGTATAACAGGGCATCATCTCTCAGAATAATTGTTACTTTAAATTTTATCTTAACTTGATTTTATTGTTTGGTCAAGCTGGAAAACGTCGTGTTTGAGAAATTGCTGTGGTGGCCGGGCGAAGGTGAATATGATGTTTTATTCAATTGTTAAATAAAGATATGGTTGGTAATATATCAATGTTGTTTATAGTCTTTGTTTGTTTAGTTGTGCCAGTATCTAGTTGAAATTTCCCATATGCACAAAGTCAAAGCCCCGGGGGTGGACCCCATATTTATCTAATATGGGTCATTTTCGATCGTTCAAGCGCGGGAATTACGGCACAGTCCATATGGGGAATTTGAATTAGATGCAGGCATTGGTGTTAACGATTTATTTGCTTTATGTATGGAGGTTGTATGAATATTTCTGATCGTTCGATTTATAATGGTTTCATGGATGTGGCGACTGCCCAACAAAATGCAGCTGTCCTTTATGACCATCCTAATGCCATATTTAAGTCTGGGAAAAACGGACAATTAATGACCATTTCCCAATATAATTTCATCGGTAGATTTATTGAGTGGGTTAAAGATAAGGTAAGTGGCGGGGAGCGAAGTGAACGGGTCAATGCCTTGATTTTAAAAACCTTTGATATAATTGAACCCTCACAGACTTTTCCAATAAAGCTTAAAGGATATGTAAAAGAAATCCAGCAAAATGTCCACATACGGGAATTGGCGGATAAAATCGCAGCTTCCCAACTTGATGGAAATAAGGCTCTTCATTCAAAAATGGATGAAATCCAGCTGAAATATATAAAACCGGCAGCACCGCTAAGTTGGTTAGATAGAGATTTGTTAGATAGAGGACTGGCAGAATAACCGTGTCTTAGGATGGTTGACGCTGCCAGTGTCCAAAGGAAGAGAAAGTATTATGCTAAACAGACAATGGATCGGCAATGATGTGGTGGATTTAAAAGCGCCAGCTGCGCAGCACAAGCACAGCCAGCGCCGTTTTATAGAGCGCATCGCCGCAAGCGAAGAGCAGATGCTTATCTTGCAGGCGGACGATCAGCATCTGATGCTTTGGACCATTTGGGCCATTAAAGAGGCCAGCTACAAAGCTATGCAAAAGGCCGCCACAGAAGTGCGTTTTATCCCCAACACCTTTGTATGTCACCGGATGCAGAGTCAGGTTGATGTCTGGCGCTGCTGCCATAAGGATTTGCAGTGTGAGGCAAAGGTAACAGTTTCTGGTGCTTTTGTGCATGCGGTGGCAGTGCTGGTTGTGAAAGAAGCTTCATGGAATAGTGTGTGCAGCCAGCTGTCGGATCTGCCGGTTGGCAGCGATGCTTCGCAAGCCGTGCGGCAACTAGCCTTGGGGCTTTTGACAGCAAAAGGGCATCCCGGTTGCAACATCACACGTGCCTGGAAAAATGGGCGGCAGCTGCCACCGCAGGTGTTCTTGGCAGACCAGCCTTTGCAAAGTTGCGATATCAGCCTGTCGCATGACGGCCGTTTTGTGGCCGCCGCCCTGCTGCTGCATGCCGGCGTGCTGTGAATTTGCTCTGGTTGAATTTACAAGAAAATATTCGATAAGGATAAGTTCCGCTCTCTGTGATCTCTGTGAGCCCTGTGGTTGTATAAATCCGCCATCACAGGGCTCATAGAGATCACAGAGAGGGTTTGTTGTGATCAATCAACTATATTAATTGATAAGATGTGCCGTTATTTCTTACCAGTTTTTTGTAAGATCAGCTCCACCGCGCTGCCGACAGTCTGAATTTCTTCCGCTTCATCATCGCTGATAGGGAATTGGAATTCATCTTCGAAGGCTAAGACGATATCGACCAGACGCGCTGAATTGATCTTGAGATCTTCAATGAAACGTGTCGCATCGGTGGCGCTATTGAAAGCTTCTTGATTTTTTACGAAAGGCTTTACAATGTGCAATACTTTTTGGAAAACTTCATTACGGGCCATGTTAAACTACTCCCATTTCTTTAAAATAATACAACCGTTTACGTCGCCAAAGCCAAAACTGGACTTTGCCACAATTTTAATATCTTTGCTTATTGTCTGCTGCGGAATCTTATCCCGATAGTCTGTAAGGGCAGGGTGCAGATCCTCGCAGTTGACAGAACCATGCACAAAACCATGCTTCAACTGCAATGCCGCCGCCACACATTCGATGCCGCCGGCAGCGCCAAGGGCGTGGCCGATCAACGACTTGGTGGCTTGGATCAGCGGAAAGTCTTTGGGACTGAGCCCTAAGGCCTTCTGCCAGTTGCCGATTTCTTGCGGATCGGCAAAGGTGCCGGTCAGGTGGCCGTTGATAAGGTCTATTTCTTCCGGCCTGATGCCGGCGCGTGCCAGGGCGGTCTGGATGCAGCGCACCACCCCTTGAGGGGAGGGCGCCGTCATGCTGCCGCCATTGCGCTGGCCACCGGAATTGACTTCGCCGCCCAGAATTTCAGCATAGATCGTCGCGCCGCGCGAAAGGGCCGATTCCAGCTCTTCGACCATCAGCAGGCCGGCGCCGGAACCGGGCACAAAGCCGTGGCTCAAACCGCTAAGCGGACGGGAACCCCTTTCGGGATCTTGATTAAAACTTGTCGGCAGTACGCGCATACCATCAAAGCCTCCCCAAGTATAGGGGGAAGAACCTTCGACGCCGCCTGCCAGCATGCGCTTGAGGCGCCCTTCCTTGACTTTATAGTAGGCTTCCAAGATAGCTTCAGTGCCTGTAGTGCAGGCGCTGGAATTGGTGGTGACTTGTCCGCCGAGCCCTAAGAAGCCCCCCAAGCGGGCGCTTGGGCCACTGGCCATGATGTTCTCAACTACCGTGCTGCCCATACGGCGTGATTTGCCGGCATTGACCATAGGCACCAGGATGTTGGCCAGGGTGTCCATACCGCCGATGCCAACGCCTACCATGGCGCCGGTATCTTCAAAGAGACGGGTGGGGTCGCTATTGTAATCCGGCATGCCGGCATCCTGCCAGCATTCGGCGCCGACAAGGCAAGTGTAGCCTAGCGCTTCGTTCATGGTGCGCTGGTCTTCCTCGTTGAAGGTGCGCTGGCGCAGCTCATCCACATTTTGCGGCGCGCCGCCGATTTGGCAGCCGAAATTAAGCTCCTTCAATTTTTCAAAGAAGCGGATGCCCGAGCGGCATTGCCGCAGACCGTCTGTAAATGCTTTTAGGCCGTTTCCATTGGGGGCGATCACGCCAAGGCCTGTGATGACAACACGTTTCATTTATATACCCCTACGCCAGAGATGATACAGCTGGCAACGATTTTACCTGCGGAATTTTGCGCTTCTACTTTGCAGCGCAGCTTTTTTTTGCGCCAGAAGACTTTTTCAGCCCGGCAGGTGATGGTATCGCCGGGTAGCACGGGCAGGAAAAATTCGGCCTGTGCATCAGAAAAAATCGTCAGGTACTTTTCAAGCTCTTCGGCCTCGATCTCTTTTGAGAGGAGGTAGATGCCCCATGCCACTACGCCGACTTGGGCCATGGCCTCGATCAGGATGACGCCGGGGGTGATGGGATTGCCGGGGAAATGGCCGGCGTAAAAGAATTCATCAGGACGGAAGCGATATTGTCCGATGATGTGTTCATCATCGACGGCCAGGATTTCGTCCACAAAGCGGAAAGGGTGCTGTTGAGGGATCAGGGCTAAGACTTCCTGCCTTGAGAGTGTTTTTGGCATGTTATATTCTTTTAACCTGTACTTGTGGCTTTGCCGATTGAGTTAGGTCCCGGGAAGGGGTAATTTTCATAGCGGATGCCCGGGAAGGTGCCGACTTTGGCATCGCGGATGTCATAGATATGTTCGCCATCGACCAGCACTTTGGCAGAACCTATGATAAAGGCTGTGCCTGTGCTTGGCAAGCATTGATATTTCCGGATGTCGATTTCATAGCGCACCACACGGTTATGTGGGCGGATTTGACCGAAGAAATTAATATCTTTGCAGCCGAGCGCCCTGCCGGAGCCCAAGGCGCCGGAGGCGACGCAATAGAGGCCGAGCAGCTGCCAGACGGCATCCAGGCCAAGGCAGCCAGGCTGTACCGGATCGCCTAAAAAGTGGCATTGGAAAAACCAGGCATCGAGTCTGATATCTTGTTCGGCGATGATGCGGCGGGCAGTAGGCTCGCGTGAAAATTCCAGGATACGGTCGATCATCAGCATCGGCGGCAGCGGGGGGCGTCCTAGGTCTTTAGGGAAGCTTTCATCCTGCAACGTCCCATGCGCAAGCCCCAGCAGCTCGACTTGTGAGTAGGCGGTTTTTTTTAAAAATTCTTGATAGTTCATGTTGTTTCTCCAAAGCGTAATACCGTGCCGCCCCAACTCAAGCCGGCCCCGACGGTCACCATGGCCAATAAGTCGCCACTTTCAAAGCGCTCCCAAGACTCCGCTAAGACAGTAGGGCCGCCTGAACCGCCGCAATTGCCATAGGCATTGACATTGTAAAAATGCTTATCTTTCGGAATACCCATGCGTTGGCAGGAGCTTTCCAGCATCCTGAGGTTGGCTTGATGTCCGATGAAATAGGGCTCTTTAGCAAATGGCACTTTCTGCTGTAGTTTCAGAAACGACTGCACCGTTTCGGTGATGGCGAAGCGTTGCACGGCACTGCCTTCCTGATAGAAATGGCCATGCACCGGCGTAATGACCTTGGCAAAATTGGCAGGATCGGAATCGAAGATGGAGGTCAAAATTTCGGCTTTGCCTTTGTGGCGGGGGGATAGGATTTGCGCGGCCGCGGCATCGCCAAAGAGCACGGCCGTATTGCGGTCATTATAATTGGTGGTTGTGGTGAGCAGGTCGGCTTGAATCAACAGGATGTAGTCGGGCAGCTGCTCCAAACGCATGCTGTTGATGAAATGGAATTGGGCAGAGACTGTCGAGCAGGCGGAGTTGAGATCAAAGGCCGGTGCCGTGATGCCCAATTGGGCGGCCATGAGACAGGCATGGGCTGGCAGGGCCAGCTGCGGCGTACATGTGCCCGCGATCACAAGTCCGACATCTTCGGCTTTGATACCGGCCCGTTGCATAGCCATTTGGGCGGCTTTGGCTCCCAGCTCGATTAGTGTTGTCTGGGCGGCTTCCACGGCTGCGCTAGTGTTGCTATTGCGGGTTTGACGGATATAATCTAAAGGCAGCACGCTGCAGCGCGTCTCGATGCCCACGCGTTCCATGATCCACTCGTTCGATGTGCCGATATCGAGGGATTCCAAAAACGCATTATCAATAATTGTATCCGGATGGGCCTGACCCACGCCTAAAATAGCTACCATGAATATCCTTTAAAAAGGGGTGAAATCACCCCGAAATGTGTTCTCCACCATCGACACGCAAAATAGAGCCATTGACCCAGTGCGCCTCATCGGTGCACATCAGGCTGATAAAATCGGCGACGTCTTCAGGTTCAGTGAGGCGTTTAAAAGGATTCCGCATGCGGGCGGCGGCCTTCATCTTGTGGCTGCCCGGAATGGCCCGCAAGGCCGGGGTGTCGGTGACGCCGGCCTGGATGGTGTTGGCACGGACGCCATGGGGGCCGAATTCGGCGGCGATGGAGCGGACGACGGCTTCCAGCGCGACTTTGGCGGCTGAGACGGCGGCATAGCCGCGCCAGGCGACTTCATTGCCTTCGCTGGTCATCGCCAAGACGCGGGCGTCATCGCAGAATAGGTTGTTTGTAAACAGGTCTTGGGTCCAGGTCAGCAGGCTTGTGCCCATGCTGTATACGGTCCGGTGCATATCCTCATCATCGATGAACTGATCGCTATAGGCTGTGGAGATGAATGGGGCGATTTCGTCGACTTCGGCTTCTGCCAAGGCGTTGACGGCGCTTTCGAAAACGTCTTTTTCTATGCCGAGGGCGGCACATAATTTGGCGACCGCGTTTTCGCGCGAGGTGTTAGGCATTACCGGGGCGATGGGCTTCAGATTGCCGAAGGCGATGGAATGGAAAAGCAGGCGCACACGTCCTTGCGGCAGCATCATTTCTTTCAAACCAGACATGACGCTCGCGCGCCCTTCGGCAGAGAGGGCATCCAGATTGAAAGAGAGAAAGCCCGGCGTGTGCTTCTTGATTTCGGCAAATTCGGCCTCGATGCGGTCCATGGCGCCGCGGCGATCGCGGTGCACGATGCACAGGCTCATGCCGTGACGGCTTAATTTCTTGGCGGTAGCTAAGCCGAAGCCGCTCGAGCCGCCCAGAATGAGGGCCCATTGATTTTGGTTGAATTCGTGCATAACGTCTTGCTAACTCTTTGTCGTTTTTTATAAATTTTAAAAGAGACAATAATAACATTCTATAGTATTTTGTCTATTGTGAACAAAAAAGTCAATTTTTTTCGTGACTGGCGTTGGCCAATCAAAGGATATTGAAATGCGGCTAGTTGTGCAACGGGTAAAGCGGGCATCTGTCGAAGTCGATGGGCGCATGGTCGGACAAATCCAACATGGCCTGCTGGTTTTCCTTGGCATCCACCGCGAGGATCAACCGGCAGACACGGCCTGGCTGGTTAATAAACTGGTGAATTTGCGCATCTTTGAAGATGACGCCGGCAAGATGAATTTAAGCTTGAAGGATGTCAATGGGCAAGCTTTGATTGTCAGCCAATTCACCCTTTACGGCAACTGCGTCAATGGGCGGCGCCCCGATTTCTTGGCCTCGGCGCCGGCGGCACAAGCCGAGCCCATCTATCTCAAATTCGCGGCCGAAGTCGCCAAAGAGATTGCCGTCGTACAAACCGGCATCTTCGGCGCCTCCATGCAAATCTCATTGCTCAACGACGGTCCCGTCACCTTGATCATCGATGGGCAGAAATAAGGTTGAAAAATATATATTGGTATATGTATAATACAGGGAATAGAAGAGGAACACAATGAGCATGAAACCTGTCACATATACTATCCCGGAACAATTAGATGCAGTCTTGCATGCTAAGATCGGGCGCGGCCGGATGAGTAAATTCGTCACCCAAGCTTTATGGGAGGCCCTCAAGAGAGATGAGGAAGCTTTATTGATGGAGTTTTTGGAAGCCGATAAAGAAGCCGGAAATATGGAGCTCAAACAAGGTTTTTGCGAACTAGAAGGCGAAGATTTTATTGGTCTGGATGATTCTGGTTTTGGGGAGCCACCCGTCAATGAAAAATGATTTTCCGAAAAGAGGAGATGTTTATTGGGTGCGTTTAGATCCGACCGACGGCATAGAAATAAATGAAACACGCCCCTGTCTAGTCGTTTCTAGCGATATTGCCAATCATTCTGAATTGATTGTTGTCGCCCCAATCACAAGTAATATAGAGCGCGTTTTTCCAAGGATTGAGGTGAAAATCACTGTCGGTGGAAAGCCTGGGAAGGTTGTGCCAAGGCAGATGCGTGCTATTGACAGAACAAAAAGACTTGGCACTAAAATTGGCTCCATCTCTCTAGAAGAAATGAAGCAGGTTGACGCCGCCATGCGCTTGATCTTAGGGCTATAGGCCTGTCCATCAAATCTTCAGCCGTATTCAAACGGCTTGGGGTGGTATCTTCGAGCCTCTTCTACATCTCTGCGAGGCTGGGGAGAAATAAAGATCCGGGCGCTTTTGCGATCTTTTTTCATCTTCAAAAACTTCACCCCTTTCCAAAATGGCACGTGGGATGTTGCGGAAAGGGGTGAAGTTTTGATTCTGCTAAAAAATATCAGCAAAATCACCCGAATTCTAATTTTTTCCAGCCTCTGCGTTGAGACGGAATCATTGGTTATTTACCAGGGTCTGTGATTCAAGTTCTCTTGCGGTAATGCATTCAGCAAAATCAACGTGGAGGCGCAGAGCTGATGCGGAGACGCCATCGAACAGGTCTATTACAATTTTCATAGCGAGGTTTCTTTTGTACTGGGGAGTGTGCGCAGCGGTATCATCGGTGCTTCGCTGCCCGTTTCCGGCATTGATGACGAATCTGTCACCATGAGCAATGGTTTGTGATTTATACTTACCGGTAGTCGGCACTGCAGTGGCAAGAAAGCGTCACCTTTGTTTGCTGAAGCATCCTGTCGAGTCTCTTTAGTTTCACTTTGTTTAGCTGCTATTGTTTGTTTTTTTTCAGCCCCTTTCTCTTTTGCCAGTCCAAGCCAGTTTGTCGGAGATGATACCATGAGGCAGCCTGGGTAGTCTGGAAATTTATCCCTAGGCACTGCCATGGATGGTGGTGACAGCGCTTGGCAAATATAAGAAGACGCTTCGTTCATTTTTGGTAATCCAGTCCAATTTGTAGCTGGAGATGCAATCACTTGGGAAATTGGTTTTGCGTCAATTTTAACTTTATCTCTTTTTGTCGGTCTATTAAAACAAGAAATTGTGCCAGGTTCGAGTTTTCCAAATTCGAGTTCACCTAAATAGGGTGAATCCCCGAACGCATGCGATCCAACAAAGTTTGTAGGTGAGGGGGATATGAGGACTTGAGCAGATTTGTTTACGATATTTTTCCTGCCACATGTTTTAGTTCTAAGGCATGCAAAGACAGGGCTTGCTAGCATAGCAATACAACTGGTTATAGATGCAAAAAAGTTGTTAGATGATGCGCAATGTCTGCTTTTGTTTGGCGATGGAGGGTGATAGACAAACGCTTTCGCTTCGCTTTCCTTTACCACGCTGGTGTCATTTTCGTGGTCGATCGGCTGCTTTCGTGACGTATTTCCAATATAAGTTTGCATGGTTTATATAATAATATTTTAATTTGTTGAGGAAGTTTAGATATTACATTTTTGTAAAAAATAAGTAAAAGCTTTTTATTTGATTTTTAATTATAAGTGTGGTATAGTATTGTTTTATTTTTTTAATCATTAAATTTTTAGAGGTTTTCATGTCAATGCCTATATATCCTGTGTTGAGATCATCACCAACATCAGTCTCAGGAGCTGCCGCTGCCGTTGGCAAGGATCCTGAAACAGCCGAATCAAAATCGAATTTCAACGGCCGCATGATCACTGCATCGTCGCCTATGTATCCTATTTTGAGACCATTGCCAATATCAGTAACAGGAGCTGCCGCTGCCGTTACAAGCGGTTCTGAAGAAGCAGCCGCATCAAAATCGGATTTAAATGGCCGCATGCGCACTGCCTCGTCATCGTCATCTTGGTCATCTTCGTCGTCGGCAGGAGGAGCTGCGGCTGCTGCAGGAGGCTCTGAAGTTGCAGCCAGAGCACAGGATTCAACCGCAAGGGCGATCTCACCTAAAGCAGAGGTGCTCTCATTACTTAAAGAGGTTGAAACATACCTGAAGTCAAGCGGGCTTGAGTATAAGTCAGCCTTATCTGCGGCTCCAGGAGCTGGAGCAACAAGTTGTATAGCTGGTAAGCAAGAATCTTCGTTTTATGATAGGATCGTAGTATTTATAACGAAGGTTGCTGATTTTTGTAACTCTCCCTGCAGCATAGATAAACTGGATGAATACTTCCTTTTGGTGGCTGAAAGCAAAAATATTTATGCTTATGGTCAGTCTGTAACTAATGAGGTCGTTACAGGCGCAAATCCTGAAGTTGCTGCTCAAATCACTAATTGCGGGAATTCAGTTCTCCTTTATGATTGTATTGGAGTAAAGCTAGCCCAAGCATTAGAGAAAGCTTTTTGGGGGGTGTCGGGTAGCATAGATTCTGCTTTAGAAGAGATCAATACTGACACGCAGAAAGTTGTCGAAGAAGCTAATAATTTATTGGAATATCCAAACGTGCTGATAGATTGTTTGGAAGGTGTGAAAAACAAATTTGAAGAAAGGATTGAGTTGCATACCCTTTGGTTTGACGCTTTAAATAAGGCTTTAGGTGTTTGTTATCCTGAGTCTTATCAAATCCTTTCAGATATGATATATGTATATAAAGGTGCTGAAATTGTTGTTTCAAAATCGATAAAAGAAAGGGCTGAATTAAAAGTGCCAGAACGGCAGCTTCCAGCCCAATACTTCCAATGCATTGGAGAATTAACTATTGCTAAACACACCATGGGAAAGGTAGAAGCGAATTTACAAGCTCGCCATGCCGATTCTAAGTGCGTGATTTGCTAACCATAATTCATTGCAGATGACTAGCTGACAGCGATGACATTTAGCTAAGACAAGCAAACATATAAATGTTAAACCGGCCGCATTTAGCGGCCGGTTTGCTTTAGATATTCCTTTTCTGCCATCACAACGGGTTCATCAAGCACCGTCTGGGGAGTGATATCGACCACGCCGGTGGGGTTGGAGAGCTTGATGCCGGTGAAGCCCTGGAAGGCCATGGCCATGAGGCCTGTGGTGATGAAGGTGATGCCCATGCCTTTAAGGGCCGGCACGACATTGGAGGTGGCCAGCTTTTCGCGGATGGCGGCCATGAGGGCGATAGCCAGCCACCAGCCCATGCCGGAACCGAAGACGTAGACCATGTTGGGCACGAAGGGATAGTCGCGGGTAACGGCGAAGAGGCAGGCGCCCAGGATGGCGCAATTGACGGCGATCAAGGGCAGGTAGAGGCCGAGCGAAAGATAGAGCGCCGGCGAGACCTTCTCGATGACGATCTCCAGAATCTGTACAAAGCCTGCGATAACCGAGATGAAGAGCAGAAATTCCAGGAAGCCCAAATCGACATGCGCGGCATCAATGCCGACCACGCTCAGCCAGCTCAAGGCGGCAGGGCCTGTCACAAAGCGGTGCACGCACCAGTTCAAAATCCCGGAAACAGTCAGCACGAACACCACCGCTACGCCAAGGCCATTGGCGGTCTTCAGCTTGGTGGAGCAGGCCAGATAGGTGCACATCCCCAAAAAGTTAGCCAAAAGAAAATTCTCAATAAAAATCGCTTGGATGAGCAGGCCGAACATATTCAGCGGCTCGTACGTTCCTGTCCACATAGGCTTGTCCCTTATTTTTACTCGCTAGGCTTTCTTATTGATGATATTAAACACCCAGATCATGCCGCCGAGGATGAAGAAGGCGGCCGGCGGACTGACCATCAGGGCGAAGTTGTCGTAGGCGTCGGGAAATTCGGCCGTGGCATACCAGTTGAGCGGAATGATCTGGTAGCCGAAGAGCTGCCCGAAGCCGAAGAATTCCCGGATGGCGCCGACCACGAAAAGTACGCCGGCATAGCCAAGGCCGGCGCCCAGGCCATCCATGAAGGCCGGTATGGGCTCGACATTTTTGGCCATGCCTTCAGTGCGTCCCATCACGATGCAATTGGTGATGATCAACCCTACAAAGACGCTTAGCACCTTGGAGATTGGAAAAAAATACGCCTGCAGAAACTGGTCGATGATGATGACAAAGACAGAGATGATGGCCAGCTGGGTGATCATACGCACGCTGTCAGGCGTCACTTTGCGCAGCAACGACACGAAAAATGAGGAAAAAGCCGTGACAAACGACACCGACAGCCCCATGGTGACGGAGACAGAGAGGCGGTTGGTGACGCCCAAGGCCGAGCAGATTCCTAAAACAGCCACTAAAATCTGGTTGCCACTCCATAGCTGGTTGGTAAGATAGGAAGTCGTGGCTACTTTTTGCTGGGACATCGTTTGCCTCGTTAATTGCTCTTTTACTAAAGAATTGCTATTTTCTAAAGTTTCTCGTTTTTAGCGTATTCGTCGTGTAATTTGATCAGGAAGGGCCGGTAGGCTTCCAGCACGGCCTTATAGGCGTCGGTGACGCCGTTGCCTGTCAGGGTGGCCCCGGCCATGCCATCGACAGCGCTTTTAGCTTTGGGGGAATCGCCCAGCACTTCAGACACTTTGCCTTTTACCACCGTGATGCCGATGGGTGCCGTTTTAAAATCCGTTTTGCCGTCGGCACTTTCTTGAAAGAGATGTTTGCCGGGGAACAAGCTCTGCCACTGCGCTTCGGAAATGTTGGCTCCCAAGCCGGGCGTCTCCTTCTGATCGTACCAGGTGATGCCGATCACGGTGTTGCCATCGGGTTTGATGGCCAGATAGCCGTAGATGGCATCCCAAAGGCCATAGCCATTGACCGGAATGACATATTCACTTGGAGCTTCATTCTCAGCGGTTTGTTTAGCCTTCGCCGCGGGAAGGGGAATAATTTTGTAGATGAGCTTGTAAGGTTGCAGGTAGTAACCCGTCTTCTTATAATTGGCAAGGTATTCATCTTCATTGATATGGGCGGCGGTAAAGGTCGTTAAATTGTGCTTGCCGTCCACCAGCATCGGTACCACGCGCTGTTTGTAAACTTCAAGCAGCTGACTTTTGGTGGCGATATCTGCCGTCGTGCCGGGTGCAAGCTCTCCATCTTTAACATATTTGGCGGTCACGTAGTTGCCTTGGCCGTCCTTCATCAGGAAATAGCCGTTATGATCTAAGATGTTAGCTGCGATCATCATCTGGGTGCTTCGGTCGAGCTCTTTGGCGATTTCTTTGGGCTTGGCCAAAGCGCTGGCCAAAACAGAAAGGATCAAGGCGCAGACAAAGCTCAAAATCACCATGAAAATGATGGTGCGCGTATTCTGGTTGATGGGTTTGCCGCTAGGCTGTGGCTCTGACACGTCTGACACTCCTCTTCCTGTAAATGCGCGCGGCATAATAGTCGAATAAGGGGGCGAAAACATTGCCCATCAAAATCGCCAGCATCACCCCTTCAGGGTATGCTGGATTGATGACGCGGATGATGATGGTCACAAGTCCGCAGAAAATCCCATAGATCCATTTGGCAGATGACATGCTCGGCGATGACACGGGGTCGGTGGCCATGAAGACAATGCCGAAGGCCAGCCCTCCCAAAAGCATGTGCTTATAGGCCGGAAAGGCCAGCGGCGCCGAATTCCAGGCGCCGCCATCGGCGCCCATATGTTTGGCAAAGAACTCGAAAATCAGGGCCGTGGCATAGGCGCCAAGCCCCATACCTAGCATGGTGCGCCATGAGCCAACGCCGGTATAGATCAGATAGATGGCGCCAAGCAGGCAGGCCAGCACCGAGGTTTCACCGAGTGAGCCCAATTTATCGCCGAAGAAGAAGCTCCAGTCGTTGTTATGTCCTAAGCCATAGTTGAGAGAGGTGAACTGGTAGGCATCTTCGTAGTAGCCTGAAGACAGGCCAAGGCCGCCTTCCGGCAGCGGACTGGTAACAAAACTGCGCATCTGCTCTTGGCTTAGTTGTCCGAGCGTGGCATGGTGGTCGCCTAAGGTGTTCCATTTGTCAAAATATTTTTCGATGACGGGATAGGTGTCGACATCGCTACCCAGATTGTTGGAGGCGATGGCGTCGACATGGATGCGTTTGATATCTTGTTTGACATTGAACTTGGCAAGTTCGGTGGCTTGGCTGAAACCGTCTAAAACGGATGTGTGGGCTTCCTGATTCATCTTGATCAGGCTTTGGCGCATGGCTGTGGGGTTTGTGCCCACCCATACATCGCCGGACATCTTCCCCGGGAAGGTGAAGAAGAGGAAGGCGCGGCAGGCCAGCGCGGGGTTGACGATATTCATGCCGGCGCCGCCAAAGACCTCTTTGCCGAGCACCACGCCGGCTGTTACACCGATAGCAGCCATCCAGTAGGGAATGGTCGAAGGCAGGATCAGTACATACAAGATGCCCGTCACCAGAAAGCCTTCTGAAATTTCATGTCCGCGCACGCAGGCGAAAATAGCTTCCCAAATTCCTCCCACGGCATATGAAATGAAGATGAGGGGCAAAACAGCCATAAGTCCCAGCTGTATAATCGTGAGGTAACGGTTGTCTTTCATAGCGAAGTTGACGTAGCCGTCAAAAGAAAGGGCATTGGCCGAGATATTCATTCATCAGTTTGGCATTGCCGCTGCCATAGACAAAAGATTGCATGCCGCTATTCCAGATGGCCCATAGGATGCACGGCAGCAGGGCAATGACCACGATCATCATCCAACGCTTCACATCAATGGCATCGCGGATATGGGGCCCACGTGTCGTGTTTATGGGAGCTTCATAGAGGAATGTGTCCCCGGCAGCAACCAGCGGGCGCAGCCGATGCAGCGGCTTGCCCTTATCGACCAGGGAAAGTTGGAAGTCCAGGAATTTTCTTAACATATTTTGTACATTTTTCTTGTGAGTGCAACGGCCACTTATCGGGAATATCTATCTAAAGCGCAAGGGTAACAAAATCCCGCAAAATGTCAAATAAAAACAGTCAACTCCTAGGCGGGGATTTGGCGTTTATCAAAAATTGTTCATCATGCAAATGAGTGGTTATCAAAGATCACTTCTCAACCCCTCATGGCGTAAAAGGGTTCTGAGGATTGGGGTCTGCTATGTGTATTTGTGATTTGAAAGTGTTAACTATATTAGAAAGTCCGACTCCTTTCAAATCGCAAGTCTGACCTCAAGCCGTTCAGCCAAAACCTACCCTATGAGTTTTTGAGATGTTACCTTTGTCAACCACTCATTTGTATGATGAACCTTAAACAAGAGAATCAAGCATATATTTTAGGTGGTGCTCTTTGAAACAAATCTGCATTACAGCGCAGAAGAGCTAGTTATCCCATGATCTAGTGAGAATTTGACATATTGGACAGCGCGAAAGCTCCCGCGGTTGCATGATCACAAGCCACCCAATATTAGCAATATGGGGTGGCTTACGATCATGCAACCGGGGAGCTTTCGCGCAGTCCAAAATGTCAAATTCTCACTAGAACCTGGTATAAAGCAAGCTAGCAGCAAAAGGCATAAAGAATTAACATGTTAAAGTAAAATTAATGAGCGAGGTTTTACTTCATGCGTGTCGATATGCAAGCGTCTAATAAAAAGCAGCTTTTTCGCAGTGGCGTCTACGGCATCGTTGTCGTGGAGGGTGAAATTCTTTTGGTGCGGCAGCCCAAAGGACCTTACGCCGGCAAGTTGGATCTGCCGGGCGGCGGGATCGAATGGGGGGAAAATCCAGAGCAGGCGCTTCGGCGTGAGTTTAAAGAAGAGGTTGGGGGGGGATTTGGGGAATGGCAGCTTTTCGATAATTTATCGACGGTTGTAGAAACCACCGATTATATGTTCCACCAGCTGGGGTTGATTTACACGATTTATGATTTTTGCCCTGCTGCCGAGATATCGATAGCGGAATTGGAATTTGGCTGGTATGGTCTTGCCGGTCTTACCAAAGATCAGTTGTCGCCGTTCGCCTATGAAATTGTCAAAAGATGTGGCCACTAAATGGAAATCTGTTAGATACTAAAAGCTAATATCACTCTAAAATCAGCAGTTGAAATGCTCAGTAAACGCAAGTTTTTGATCTATAGCGGTTTGTGAGATCGCCGACCTACTCACGGGCATGTCGGGCGTTTTTACAAAGTGCTAGGAAACAATATTTTGCCTTGGTGATGAATTTTAACTGCCGCTGTTAGGATTGTTTTTGGGCTCTGGTCTACCCCAATCAGGAAATGCTTTAATGATGCGGAAGCGCACAATCACTCTCATTTTAGCTGTTTGTTTGCTTTTGTCGGCAGGTTTCATTGCCCGCGGTCCGCTCATTTCCGCCGGTTTTCAATGGTATTTTAAAGGCTATTGCCAGAAATGCCTGGGCGGAAAATTAACGTATGACAGTATCCATCACGAAAATGGCAGCTGGGTGTTTGAACGTCCCTTGCTTATCACCAAAAATGACTTGGCGGAGGGGGGCTATCGTTTCCAGGCTGAAAGGGCGACCATTGACACCACCGTTTTGTGGCTGGCGCATACCATCGACTTTAAGATCGGACTGGAAGCGCCGCAAATCGATGTAGGCAAAGGGGCTGAAGACTTAAAGAAGATATTAAATAACGATGGTGAGAAATTCAGGCTCTTCAATGTGCACTCCCATTTTAATGTGCCCAAGGGTAGCATTCTTGTGCATAATTTCTCTGGAGGCAGCACTGCAGCTTATAATTTCAGCCTCGATCTATCCTGTAAGGATGCGCATGAAGGTTGCGCCTCCCTTTGGCTCGGGGATGAAAATGATGCAAATCCCGACCTTCACATTGCATTCTCAAAGCCTAACTCAAAGCTGTCTTTGGTTAGATTGGACTTTATCTCGTTTGATGGAGCCAATTTGGCACAGGCCATGCAGGCGATATGCCCATGTTGGATTGACGGAACCCTATCAAAAGGGACTGTCGATGGCAGCGTGACAGTCTTCTTGCCAGCGCGTGCTCCCCCATATGCCGAGGGAGAGCTTGTCGGAAGGGGGCTCTCAGTAGCTTATCCTGCTATCGATTGCCTGATGGATATCCCGGAGGCTACGCTGACATTTGCACCAGGGCAAATCAATCGAAATACAGGTTCAAATGGAGCCTTTCAAACGCAAGGGCGCCTGGATATTTCCGGTGGCGCATCTCTGGCCTTTATCAAGCATGACCACCCTTATTGGACCATCGAGACGGTTAAAGGATCATTGGATTTCAAGCAGGCAGAGAATGCCATCTTCAGCATCGATGCCCTGTGCAAGCATGAAGGGCGATCACGCCATCTGCATGTAAATGGAGAGGCACTTTTTGCTGTGCCGGGTCAGGATAGGTTGGCTGTTTCCATGCACTTGCAAGGCCTTGAGAAAGCCGATGATCTTGCTGTCAAATTTTCTGCCCGTGAACTTGGTGACATGCAGCATTTTGTCGAAATGGAAGCGTTTGGATTGGGACCGCATGATTTTGCCTTTTTACAGTACCTTGTCATGCACTTCTATCCTGAATGGAAACAGGTTAATATTTCTGGAGGTGCGGTCGATCTGGCCATGCTTGTTTACCTAAAAAAGCTAAATGTCGCCGGTGTTGAAATTAAGCATATGGCAGCCCACGATATCAAGTTCGCTGTCGAAGCCTGGGATCTTTATGGAGAAATGGCGCAGGCAGCAGCCGTATTGTCTTTTGACTTGTCGGACAAAGAACCAATGCATACGCTTAATGCCGACCTTAATATTGTGCAAGGAAAAATAGCTTCTGCCGATCCGGCTAATGACAAGCTGCAACTTGCCGATATCAATACGACCTTAAAAATGCGACAAGGTGTGCTGCAGAAGTCAGTTATACAAGGTAATGTCGGCGGCTTCAAAAGCTTAGTTGAGCTGGATGGCGCCTCGCCTGGCCCGCTGGCGGTGTTTGAATTTAACGGGCAGATGAGCGACATCGCCCACTCAATGCCTGAAAGCCTTTGGCAAGGTATCGACAGTGGGTTTTCCGAGCACGATGTTAAAATCGTCGCCACAGCCAATAAGTCTTCTGAAGGGTTTCTTTTTAAGGGCAACGTGCTCCTCAATGGGAACGGCAAGTCAAATGATGAAATGTCTTTTGGATTTGAACTGGCAAGAGCTTCTGATAATATTGCGGAAAAATCCCCTCCAGATTCATTGGCCGCGCAATATTGTCCGGATGGTTGCATAGACGTCGTCCAAGAGCTAATGCCAGGTGCTGCCACGCCCGCCATCAGCGCCTATGACCAACTCGTCATGGATAAGCTGGGTGGGGGTGTCGCCATAAAAAATGGCTGGTTTGCAGCCGATAATCTGCGTTTGGATAAATATTTAGCCCCCTTCATCTTTCCTATGAACCAGATGCAGATAACCGGCGTTGGCGATTTCCGTGGGACTTTCGATCGCAAGCGTTGTGTGGTGCATTATGATGCACGGGAGGTGGTGCTGGAAAATGATGACTTGGCGATGGAACTTAAAAGCCTTGGCGAAGGATTTCTCCCACAAGATCGTTTCAGGGGTGTTTATGTCTTTAATATCGAGCATGGACGCGACTACGCCATGTTTCCTGTGCGCAACGCTACCTATTTCGAAAAGAATAGCGGATTGCTGTTTACGGATGTCAATGCAGAAGTTACCCTGGACAAAGGAGGGGCGCATCTAAGCACCTTCGAGACTTATTGCAACGGAGTCTACTTTGCAGGCGCAATCGATGTCGATTGGAGCATGCCTGATGAAGGTTATTTCGAAGTCGATATCGCTGCCCAGACCATGCATGGCAAGATCTCCCAAATCCAGCATATATTTTCCCATTTCGACAAGCCTTTGATGCTTGTCAAAATCCCTGTTGAAGGTAATATCGGCTTTCATCGTGACGGAGGCAAGTTGCACTTTTCCTTTGAGCCCGGCGACTTTACCTATCAAGCACATGCCGAAGGCGTCATCAGCGATGCAAAACTGACGACGCAAAATGCCGATATCTTTCTACAAGAATTAAGCATGAACTTTGAATATGACCATCAGGGGAATACCCTCGATTTTTCAGATATCCAAGGGGCTCTTTTGGTGGGACGGCCAAACCATATGGAAGAGTATGCCGTAGCCAGCGATTGGCTGCGCTTTACCGACTATGAAAACAACAGCACTGAATTTGACATCTGGGTAGGGGACAAAAAGCGCGACATCATACGTCTGGCTGGCAAAACTAACACTGAATTGGACGAAAACGGGGAAGCTTATATCGATTTCGAATTCGACCATTCCCTTTCCCATTTTGGCGATGTGCATCCTTCGATTTTTCAATTGGCACTCAAGGACTGGGATCAAATCCGGGACTTCCGCCTGGAATTCTCCTTTCACATGAAATCCCTTCTCTATGATCTGCAACGTTTCAGTCGTACGGGCCTGTTGTTTTTGTCCCGCAACATTCTAAAAGAATTAAATGCCATAAAAAAGGCTGAGGGCGAATTTAAGGCAGCTTTTGCTTATGATGCCAGGCGTTCTGTTTTCAACTATCATGTCATGGGCACCGATGTCGCGGCAGGAATGTATAAATTTAATAATTTTCTGCTTGTCGGCAAGAAGAAAGGCAGCACCTGGACTGTCGATCAGTTGCAGCTGGATGATATTTCCTTGGCGATTGATATCGAAAAAGATGATGAAATATGGAATATCAACTTTTTGGGAGCACGTTTTGGCAAATCCCTCATGCTTGGTCTGGAAGGCAAATACAATGCCGACGTGTCCTTGTTGGAAGCAAGAGTTAATTTGCTGGAAGCAAATTTAGCACATCTGGATGAATGGATGCCTTTTCAACAGGCATTTGAAGACTTACGTCTGGCCGGGAAATTGCACGCCACAGGGGGCTTGCGCGTGGCGTTTGACCGGAGCTTTGCCGGCGGCGTGCAGGTGGATCTGCAGGCCGAAGGGTCTTTGCAGCAGGGCAAGATCAAAGGCTTGGACCTCAACGATATCAAAAGCATGTCATTCCAATACACTTCTGATAAGGGCATCACGCTGAGCGATATTAGCACTTCGCTCAAATCGGCTAGAGATGGCGCTGTGCAGGCTGATCTTTTCATGCATAAGGCCTGCTGCGACTTCACCAAGCGCGAGTTGACAATCGATGGGTTGGCTTTTAAAATTCCGGCTACCAACTTGACATGGCTGTCAGAAAATCTGCAGCAAAGCTTTCCGTCTGCTTTATCGCCGCCGATTGCCGATATTATCCGTTTGTCTAAAACACAAGGCGAGATGAGCGGGGAGCTTAAGCTTGCCCTTTCAGAGTCCAACAGTGCTTTGCGACTAGCCCTTAACGATGACGTCTATAGATTTTTGGGCCGCGAACATAAGCTAAGTGGTCTGGTCATAGATTGCGATGATGCTTCATTCAAAATTTGTACGACATATGCCTATCGGGACAAGCTTTTGGGTGTAGGCGTGCGTTCCACCTCCCCAAGTTTTGATGCCGGCGAGCTAATACTCTCTGATTTATCCGACAAGACAGCCAAAACCCCTGAAGCCCCCCCCCTTGCCCTCAATTGGCAGATAGATCCTTATAACGGCTTCTATATTCACAATGTCGATGGTTCGTTATGCGGTCTGACATGCCATCTTGTCCGCGATCCTAAGCGTGCTTTGGCGATAGATAATCTCTATTTTCTAGGCAAAGTAGATATCGATATGCAACAGGCGCAAGCCTTGCTAGATGAATCTCTTGCTACTAAAATAGCCTCTTGGGAATTAGGTAAGGGATATACTCTACAGGGACAATGGAGTTTCAATAAAGATGAAGGCAAGTCTTTCGACGAAAGCCTGGCTTTCCAGGGAGAGCTGCTAGGTAGCGATATTGAATTGCTGGGTTACGAATTCTCCCGCCTGTCGGCTCAACTCACCTATCTGCCTAAGATGGCCACGGTGCGGCGCTTCCTGATTAACGATTCCTGTGGCAGCATGCAGATGGATGAAGTCGTTTGCTTCAAACAGGATAATGCTACTTGGAAGTCCATCATCCCCATCATGACCATCAAGGAATTGCGCCCCAGCATGATGCGCCTTGTCAAGCCTTCTTCTCCACGCCTGCAACGCACGCTGGTCATCAACACTCTTGAAGTGCAAGATTTAAATGGCATTCTGGGCGACAGGAATAGTTTTAAAGGAGCTGGGAAATTGACCTTTTCCAATCCGCCAAAAAAGAATTACAGCATACTATCTTTGCCATTCCGGCCGAAATCTTGACGCGCATCGGTTTGGATCTTGACGTGCTGACTCCCGTTAGAGGCGTCATCGAGTATGAGATTAAGGATAGTAGAGTTGCCTTTACACGGTTTAAAGATGTATACAGCAAAAAGCGTGTCTCCAAGTTCTATTTGCCCAACAACAGCGAACAGTCATATGTGGATTTCGATGGGAATCTCAATCTGCACGTACGCATGAAGCAATATAATATCATATTTAAATTGGCCGAACTATTTACTGTCACCGTCCAAGGTGATCTGCAAAAGCCCACCTACTCCCTGCATAAGCAGCAGCGACCTCAGCATAATAGAAAAACTACCGCCGCCCGCTGATATTGCACCTAGAAATCTCCAAGAATGATGAATAGTGGTAATCGAAAAATTATCTTATTTGCTGCGTAGCTCATTTTCACTGCTTTCAGCCACTGCGGAGAGTTCATGCAGGATTATCCTGATAGATTCCATTGGCGTCACAACGCTAAACGGTAGGCCAATGCGATGGCACATCGCTTGGATATGCGGAGTTAAAAGCTTTAGCTTATTTCTGGGGCATTCAGGGAAAAGGTGGTGTTCGATTTGATAGTTCAGGCTGAGATAAAGAAAGTCGGTAAAGAATCCTGGTCGCACATTGCGTGTGGTAATGATTTGCTGCTCAAGATAAGACATTTTAGCATCACTGCTGAGTTCGGGCATGCCCTTGTGATTCGGCGCAAAGATATTGGCGATATAAAAGCCGTTAATGACAGGAATAAGAATTAGCAAGAAGATTGCTTTTGAAGGGACGAAAATGAGGAACGGCAAAATATAGATCAGGAAAAGACAGAGGGCGCTGAGGAATATTTCTGCCAGCAGGCCGAACTTGAATCCATTTTTAGCTTTCAGGAACAACATGTGGATGTTTCTTTCAAAGAGTATATTATAGAAGGCAAGACAGCCCACAGGTAGGTAGAGCCAAGCTTGGTAGCGTCTTAATAAACGCCTTATGCCTTTTTGAGAATCATAGCTTTCTGAATTAAAAGAAAATGGAAGGTCGATGTCGGTATCTTTTCCTTTCTGGTTTGGATGGGCGTGATGGAGATTATGCATATAATTCCACCCGTAATAATTCAACCCCCCAACAGCTGCGAAGAAAATACCAGCCAGTTTGTTTACAAAGGGGGACACAAAGATTGCCTGATGGGCAGCATCATGCATCAAGCCGCCAATTTGGACCATAAGAAAGGCAAAGCCAAATGCCCATAAGGTCAGCCAGGCATAATCATCTGTTATGAAAATGGCATAGGCAGTGGCACAATAGGCGCCCACAAGCATTGGAATGAGAATAGCATAGAATAGACAGGCACGCTTTAAAATGCCCAGCTGTTTGATGGTTTGCCTTAAATTGGCATACTCCTGTGCAGCTTCTGATAGGCTGAGTTTAGGTTGGTAATCGTTAGTTAAAATGTCCGTCATAGATGAACCCGGTGTTAACTTTAATTATATCAAAATATTGGTTTAATTTACAGAATTTTAAACAGGTTTTTATGCAAATGGATAGCTTGTTGTATGTAAATTATAGATTCGACCTTTTAGTATGGTAATTAGCCGCCAGTATTTACGGATGAATAGGTTTTCATTACTTGAATAACGCTTTGTTTCAAAAAACAACCTTTAAATAAATGGTTGCTTCTCGTTTTTAATACTCCAATACAAAGGCTCATCACACAAATGAGGGATGAACCAATACAAAGCGTTTTTGGTGATTTCGCTCGGGTTGGTTACACACTGATTTATGCGATGATCCTAAAAAGCTTGCGCTTTTGGCCCTTGAACAAGTATAAATTACTCTTTTGTATTTGATTTCATGCAGGGATAACGAAACATGGAAATTCATTCAGGTCTGCCAAAAAGAACGCCAGTTAGCAAACGATGGCTATGGTGGGGGCTGGCAAGCATTATCGTGCTTTTCGCCTTAGTTCGTCTTTACTATGCCTTGACAGATGATTTTCGGTTGGCAAATATCAGGCATTCCTTGCCCTATCAGGCGGCCTGGGCCATCCCTCAGCCAACGCCGAGTGAAGAGCTGCTGATCCAAAGTATTCTTTCCCAGAAATTCACCTACTTGGCCAAGGGTGCCCAATCGTACGTGTTTGTCAGTGCTGACGGCCACTATGTGCTCAAATTTTTCAAATTCAAACATCTTAGGCCTTCCTGGTTTTTTGAAAATGCTGCTGCAATCGGCCTGTTTAAAGACTATCATGCCAAACTCTCTGCTCGTAAAGAAAGAAAGCTTTGGGGCGTCTTCCGTGCCTATAAACTTGCCTATGATCAAGACAGGCAAGAAAGCGGCTTATTATTCATCCAGTTAAATACCGAGAGCAACCCCCACCATATGGTGACGCTGCGCGATAAGATTGGCATTGAACGCACACTTGATCTGCAGAATATATCCTTTATCCTTCAACAAAGAGGGGAGACATTGCGCACGGTACTGGACGCTCTTTTGCAGCATGATGACATCGCTATGGCACAGGAGCGCGTCGGGCAGCTCCTCGATCTTTATGCCAGTGAATATAGCAAAGGTATGTACGATCATGATCACGGCGTTATGCGCAATGTCGGTTTTGTAGACAACCAACCCATCCACCTCGATGTGGGAAAACTTTCGGTTGATGAGGGTATGCGTCAAAAAAGCCGGGCCAAAGAGGATGTTCTATTGGTAGCTGATAAAATCAGGGAATGGATGAACCGCCATTACCCCCAATATGCGGTATCTATGTCGGCTTATATCGACAACAAAATTCATCAGCTTTTCGATGATGCACCCCATTTTTAAGCAGGTAGCTAAAAGTTTTACCGATCTGGTTTACCCACCGATCTGTCTGCACTGCTACAACTCCTTAGACCCAGGGCATGCCCTTTTCTGCACACATTGCCTAAAGCTCTTAATCCCCATTGATCCTAAAGAACGCTGTCCTTATTGCTTCACAGCGGACTTCAATGGCCAAATTGAAAAATGCTGCCTTACATGCCGCGAGCGCTCGCCACTGATTGACCGCATGGCGGCAGTCTTTGACTATGAAGGTCCGGCGGCCACTCTTATCAAGCAATTGAAATATGGCGGGCAGACCTATCTAGCTAAAGGTGCCGGTGCCTATCTGACAGCACAGTTCCTTGAGTTGGGGTGGCCGCTGCCCGATCTGATCATCCCAATGCCGATGGCGCCTTTGCGCAGGATAGAACGCGGCTACAATCAAAGCTTATTCCTTGCCGAGGTCATGGCCAGCCTGCTAAGCTGCCCTGTGGCTGATATCTTAAGGCGCAGCGGCGGCGATTTCAGTCAGGCGGGTCTAAACCACCAGCAGCGACTGCAATTACGCAGTGAGGCATTTTCAGTTAAAAAAGGCGTGGCAGTATATGATAAGTGTTTGCTCATCATTGATGATGTGATGACGACGGGCAGCTCGCTCAGCTGCTGTGCGGAGGTCTTAAGAGCTCTTTGTCCGCAGCATATCTACACCCTGACCGTCTGCCGGGCTATCTAGCCAAGGAGTCTAGCTAATGCAGGCAGAGGCCTATTTGATTGGTCGCATAGGCGATGCCGCTGCCATGCGCTATCTTGAATGGCTGGAACTTTCCGGAGTGCCTTATAGCCAGCGCTTGCGCCTGAAGTAGCAGATCATTGTGATCGATATGCATAGCATGACAGCCACTAAAATAGGATATGTCCACTTCATATGCATTTCTGGCATCTCAAGGTTCATGCCGTAAAAACTGGAGATAAAGGTAAGGGGCACAAAGATTGTGGCCACCACCGTCAGGACCTTCATGACCTCGTTCATGCGCTGGCTGATGTTGGAAAGGTAGATGTCGATCATGCCCGATGTGATGTCGCGAAAACTTTCGATGGTGTCTATCGCTTGGATGGTATGATCATAGACATCTTGGATATATAGCTTGGTGGCATCCTGGATGAGAGGGGACTCCATGCGGCGAAAATTGCTGATGACTTCGCGCATGGGCCAGACAGATTTTCTAAGCAGGGTGATTTCTCTTTTAGACTGTTGGATTTTTTGCAGCGTTTGGGGGATGGGGTTGTTGATGAGCGCATCTTCAAGATTTTCCAACTTTTCATCGACTTTTTCCAGGATCAGAAAATACGAGTCGACCAGACAGTCGATCAGGGCGTAGCATAAATAATCCGTTCCGCGTAGACGAAGGCGGCTTTTAGGAGAACGCATCCGCTCTCTTATGGGTGAAAAAATATCATTTTGGGATTCGAGAAACGAGATGATGAAATTGGTGCCCAAGATCAAGCTAACCTGTTCGTCTTCAACAGTTTGTTTAGCATCGTTATAGGTCAGCATCCTCACCACAATATAGATAATGTCCTTGTAGTTATCCAACTTTGAGCGCTGGCCAGTACTCATAATATCTTCAAGCACCAATGGATGCAATCCAAAGTGCCCCCCAATGGCCGCCACCGTCTTCGGATCGTGGATGCCGCAGATATTGATCCAAGTATTGCTGGGGGTGTCTAGATAGGCCAAGCATTCTTGCAGGGCGATGTTATTTCTTTCGACGAAGATTTCAGCATCATAATCAATTAATGAGATGCTGATTTTAGTCGTCGCCTCGTCAAGCGACACTAAAGAGCCCGCCGGCAGACCGATTTTCTTGGTGCGATATTTTATATTTTTTGATGGCATATGCGCATGTTAACGCGTAAGTGGTCTGTTGACAAGTAAAAATTAAAGCATTGATCTGATCGACATAAATTATTTTTGTGCTACGCTGGGGGTATGAATGAACCAGCCCAGCCAAAAAAGCTCCTGCTTAGTATCCGCGATCCGTTATTGCTTGACGGGACTGTCTCGCCACTGCTCAAGCCTGAGGGGGAATTGCGCGGGTTCATGCCGGTAGATTTTTGGAAATCGATGGCCTATGGCAGGGAAGAAACTGATAAGGTATTCTTCGACGATCCACTCTTCAAAACGCTTACGCAAAATTTCAAAGATTTTTGTCGTGAATGTAGCGAAGGAGGATCTGCCGACTACAGCCGGCCCCCGCAAGCCGTGACGATTCCGCCGCTCATCCATTTCATCTGGTTGGGATCGCCGCTGCCCAAGGAATTTGGATCGGTGGTCGAATCGTGGCGTAGATGTCATCCAGGATGGCAAATAAGAATTTGGAGTGAAAACGATCTAAGAGATTTCCGCTGGTCTGATGGCTATGCCAGGTGGCTGTTTGAAAATAGCAAGAACTGGGGAGAAAAGGCCGATATTTTGCGCTATGAGGTCTTATATGCCTTTGGCGGCGTCTATAGCGATGTCGATGCGTTATGCTATAAATCGTTTAACGATCTGATCTCAACACGTTTTAGTTTTTTCGCCGGCCAAGAGACCAATAAAATCAATGATAGCGGCGGCAATATTTTATATCTGGCAAATTCCATCATCGGTGCTGCCAAAGGGCATCCGCTCATCAAAGGCTGCCTCGACAGCCTTGTTTCGCAGGCTGAGGCACCGCAGGAAAGTATCATGGCGCGCACCGGTCCGTTGCTGCTGACGCGGGCTTGCCGCAAGTGTCTAAAGGCTGCCGGCAGGGAGGATATCCTTATTCTGCCCTGTTCCTACTTATATCCGCTGCCACATTTCAAAAACCTGCTGCACAAAGCCCTTACGGCCCAGGAAATCAAAGCTCACTTCCTCAGTCAGGAAGCTCTGACCCTTCATCTTTGGGCTGCGACATGGTATTTGGAATGAAATCCGAAGGATTGTAGCGCAGGCTTTGGCGGGAATTGCAAAAATACCGTCTGATGAGTTTTCGGCATTATTTATCGAAATTTGGCGCTCGCTGAAAATCCACATACTCCTAAGAGTAGGGGGGTTACGGCGAGCGCCAAATTTCGATAAAGGTGCAAAAAATCACCGGCGGTATTTTTGCAACTCCCTCTGGGGTATACGCTACATAATTCTGGTTAAGACAGCGACAGTCTCCACATGGGCGGTTTGGGGGAACATGTCGTAGCCCTGCACGCTTTGCAGCTGGTAGCCGGCTTGGGCCAGGAGTTTGATATCGCGCGCCAGGGTAGGAGGCATACATGATATATAGATCAGCTTCTGGGGAGGGGCGGCGGTGAGCATGCGTACGGCACCCGGTGACAGGCCTTCACGGGGCGGGTTGATGATCACTAACTCAGGCTTTTCTTTTTTCAGCAGGGATTCCAACACATCTTCCACATTAGCTTTCAGGAAGCTTGTATGCGCGACGTTGTTCTTTTTGGCGTTAGCCGCGGCTAGGCGCACGGCTTCTTCATTGGCATCCACCCCGACGACGCGGCAGCCTTTGCGCGCCAGCAGCAGACTTGAAATGCCAATGCCACAATAGAGGTCGAGGGCTCTTTTCGGTTCCCAAAGGGCAGCTTGCGAGCAGATGGCGCGCACGAGCGCGGAGAGGCGGGTGGTGCCGTCGCCCTGGCGGCGCATCGTCATCCGCGTCCGCTTCCG
>CAWHMU010000008.1:0-34081 GCA_963830365.1 uncultured Chlamydiae bacterium | reverse complement strand
TGGCTCAAAGGACCACCTTGGGAAACGAGATAGTAAGCCATTGTTAGAATCTGCTGAAATTCCTTAGGAAAGCTGGATTTTAGCAGCCCTTCCAGACCTAACTGGTCGGTGATGGTGTCGAGAATAATCGAAGATCCCGACCATCTCGACAGATGCTGTGACAATCGGATCTCTAACAGCAGCTTGTTCAGGCGCAAGACGCCTAGCCGGAACGAATTCTCCGTTGGCAGGATCAAGTTTGCCAATGCACACCTGTTTATTGCGCGCTTGTTTTTTTTTCTTATCCCAGCATGAAACAGCCTCATAAACATATGTAATGCCAGTTTTCTTGTTTATCTGATGTACTCGATAGGTCATATGATTTCCTTTTTTCATGGTTATAATTATAACCATGAAAAAAGGAAAGAAGTTTTAAAGTTAAGTGTCAAAGCATTATTGTTTAATGACTTGTATTGTACCTAGTTATAATTCTTACGGGAAATGAGGCTCTAATGCATTTAGGACTTTCAAATCACAAATCACAAGCCTGACCCCAATCCTCAAAGCCCTGTTACGGTATGAGTTTTTGAGAAGTTATCTCTGCCAACCACTCATTTGTGTGATGAACCCTCATAACTTTGTCGACACCGATAGCTATAAAAGAAAGGGGGGAGACTGGCTGCTTGTTATACTGCGGCGGCGTTCAACAGCTTTCTGCCCCATGTGCAAGGCACTGCCTGCGCCGGAATGTGGGATCAGCATGAATACGCCATCTATACCATGATCTAGGAACGGTCAAGCGTTTGAGTCCTGTGATACCGGATGAACCTGACCTGCGCAGGTTTTAACCTGCCAGGTCAGGCAGGCGCATATATACCACGCGCGGTTAGGTTGTGCATATTTCGGCTGGCAGCTTAAAACCCGCAAAAACGGGCCCAGGTTATAACACCTAGGAAAACAAGCGCAGACTGAAGACTGAAGTCTACGCTATATCATCAGCGACTTAAGCCAGCTCAAGGTCGGTGCGGGTGAGTACATCCTTCTCCCCTTCTGAACGCGCCACCAACACAGCGCAGCAGCTATCGCTGAAAACATTCACCGTCGTACGGCACATGTCCAAGATCCGGTCGACAGCAAAGAGCAAACCGATGCCTTCAGCCGGCAGGCCAATGGCCTTCAAAATGACAAGGATCGCTACAATGCTTGCTGAAGGGATCCCTGCAATGCCGATGGAGGTGACAAGGGCCAGCAGCACGACGCTGAACTGCATCGTGAAGGAAAGCTCAATACCATAGACTTGGGCAATAAACATCGCTGCCACACATTCATAGAGGGCAGAACCGGACATATTAATGGATGTGCCAAGCGGCACCACCAGACTGCAGATGCGGTTGGACACGCCGGCGCGCTTTTCCACACATTCGATGGTCACAGGCAAGGTTGCAGAGGAAGAGCTTGTCGAAAATGCCGTCAACAGTGCCGGAGCCATGGCCCTGAAATGTGTCAACGGGCTGACACGCGCCATGACTTTAAGCATCAGCGGCAGGGCGATAAAGGTAAAGGTTGCCAGGCCGAGAATGACGGTGAAGAAGAACAGGGCCAAGGAATGCAGCGACTCAAGACCCGAAGTGGCAAATGATTTGGCGACCAGGCAAAAGACGCCTAAAGGCAGAAAATGCATGATGATGTCTGTCATCACCAGCATCGTCTGGAAAACACCCTGCCAAAAACCCACCATTATCGATAAGGGCTGTGGTTCGATCTTGGAGACGGCATAGCCGAACAAAAGGCTAAAGAAAATGGCCCCTAGCATCTGACCATGAAAGGCATCGACGATATTGCCGGGAATGACTTGCAGGATGACACTAAAGACGCTCAAATGCTTTTGCGTGGTGATATTGGCTTGCATCTCTGCCGCTGCCTCATGCGAAATGAGGGTGCTGCCGGCCCCGGCCATGGTGTAGGAATCCCCCGGACTGAGCAGGTTGACAAAGAAAAGCCCTATCAGAATTGCCAACAGACTCGTGCCGATATAAAAACTGAAGATTTTAAGACCGATCCTGCCAAAACTGCCCTCGCTGCCCAGGCGGGCAATGCCCGTGATGATGGAGGAAGATACCAGCGGCACCACAATCAACATTAAAGCATTGATGAACAGCTTGCCGATCAGGTCATAGATGGAATAAAAAGTGAGGTCGAATATGCCGGCGGTAGTTCCGGTAAATGACCCGCAAATGATGCCAAGCACAATGGCTAATAAGACCTTCCAGGGCGATTTTGGTTTTTTCTTGACCATGACGTTCGTTCTTTTGTGTGTTACATTATTAGTGGTATGGACGGCTGATAACTAGCGCGTGCGACTTTGCAGCAGTTTAGACAATTATGCCATATTTGCGCGATACCAAAAGCCTTAAGTTTTGATTGATGCGCTAAAGAATCATCATTGCTGAAAGCAATAATTGCAAGCAAATTTCGGCCGGCTACCGGCTAGCTAGCATCTATATGACTTATCAAAAAGCCATGGCTTTGGCGCAGCCGAAAAATGCCAAACCTAACCGCGTGTGGTATAGACCTTCTGTGCTAGAATGCCGATTTGTTTCAAAGAGAACATTACAAATAGATCATTACTGGTTCATCACACAAATGAGTGGTTGACATTCATCCAGTTTTGGGGCCAAAGACGTGAAGTAGAGTATAGAGATGTTACTAGGCGAAGTCCATCTCTTTGTAGCGCCCAAGCGGTTTAACGCTGATATCTGGAAAGTAACGGTTGTCATAATTCGAAAAAAAAGAACGATCTCTTATAATAGCTTTCTTTTTCTCACAGTAAAAAGCTAAAAGGAGATCGTTCATGTCTAATAATAGCAATTCCAATCATTTCAAAAAACAACAACATAAAAACAGGCTTGGATATATCGATCCTACTATTGCTGGCATCGATATAGGAGATAAGCTAATCCATGTAGCTATTCCTGATGGTAAAGGTGGTTCTTACGTGAGGGAATTTGGTACAACGACACCTCAACTCCGTGAAATAGTCAAAGTTCTTAAAGAGGCTAAAGTAGAAATTGGTGTTATGGAAGCTACGGGTGTTTATTGGATTCCCCTATATGAAATTATGGAAGAATCAGGCTTGATGCCTGTCTTAGTGGATGCTAAAAATGTAAAAAATCCACCAGGGAGAAAAACTGATGTGGTGGATGCTCAATGGATCCAAACATTATATTCTTGTGGTCTATTAAGAGCTGCTTATCGCCCGCCACGCGATCGTTTAAAATTGCGGGCGTATGTAAGACAGCGCATGAATGTCATCAAAACGAAGCAATATGCACTTCTGCATATGGAAAAAGCCTTGCAGCTAATGAATATCAAGCTGAGCACCGCTACAAAGAGATGGGTTTGTCCATGCCTTGCTTCACATCATTAACCTGCAAAAAATGATGAACCACTTTTCAACCACTCATTTGTGTGATGAGCCAGCAATGTAATCTTTGCTTTCAACATTTTATTTATCATTCGTCAATCCTATCAGTTAAATGGCTGGACAAAATTCACGGATTCCAATAACAAGGTGTTTGTGTTTTTTAACCAAGAAGGCATTTATGATTAGAAATCTCTCGAAATTTTGTTTTAAAGCAGTCTGCGCCAGCGCCTTGCTGTGCACGCAAGTGCAGGCTCTCGGCTGGCTGGGTCAATCCTGCTGCAATCCCTGCGAATCAGACCCCTGTTGTGATCAATTCTTTGTGGATGGCGAATATCTATACTGGCAAACCCAAGACTCCCCTGCCCCCGTGCCACTGTTGATTGCCGGCCCCATCACTACCAGTCCATTTGTCTTGAATGCTCCCGACACAGCTGTCGTGCTGGGCGGCAAGAGCATTGACAGCAACTGGCGTTCCGGCGGTAAGATCTCCCTCGGCTACTGGTTCAATGAATGCTGTAATTACGGTTTAGAGGCAAATTACCTGTTTCTGCCTAACGAGTCGAAAACCCATGAGGTCAGTGCTGACGGTTCGACAGGATCGGCACTGTTGGCAACACCCTTTTTTAATGTGACCACTGCCAGCGAAGACTCTGCCGGCGTGGCCTTCCCGGGCAGTTTTTCCGGCATCGCCAAGCTGAAGCTTGTCAACAACCTGCAAGGGGCGGAGTTGAATTTTGTAGCTGTCAACCCTTTCGGCTGCAATTTGAATTTCGGCTGGCTGGCGGGCTTTCGCTACTTCAACTTCGACGAACACCTCAAACTTACAACCAGCAGTCCCTATGTTGCCGTGCCTACTGATGTGTGGAAGACCTATGATAAATTCAGCGTGAACAACAACTTCTACGGCGGCCAGCTTGGCGCCGGCTTGGAATACTCCAGCTGCGAATTCTATGTCAATGTCAAAGCAAAGGTTGCCTTGGGAGCCATGTGTGAAGAGTCCAACGTCTCAGGCAAACTGGTGACCAATGACTTCAACGCCTTTGGTGCTCCTCAGACTTTCGTGGGCGGCTATTTTGCACTGCCTTCGAACATCGGACATCATAAACACACCGAGTTTTCTGTCATTCCCGAAGCCAATATCAATGTTGGCTATCCGATAACGGACTGCCTGAAAGTACAGGTGGGTTACACATTTATCTATGTAAACAAACTGCTCCGCGCCAGCAAGCAGATTGACCGCAATATAAACCCCTCGCAGTCTGCGGCTATCGATTACACGTCAACGCCTGCGCTGGTTGGCGAAGCCAGTCCGAAGCCTTTGGCGAAGACCTCAAGCTTCTGGGTGCAAGGTTTTAATGCAGGCCTTGTCTACCGCTTCTAAAAATGATAAGATGCATGCAGCCCCTTCCTGATGGAGGGGCTGCATGATTACCCGAATCTACAACATACTTGGTGCTTATGGATACAAAAGACAGTCATGGAACCGTCCTCAAAGATGGCGATGCCGTGCAGGTGATTAAAGACTTGAAGGTCAAGGGCTCTTCGCTGACATTGAAAAGGGGCAAAACATTTAAAAACATCCGCCTCACCGACGATGCAGAAGAAGTGGAATGCCGCGAAGGCAAATCGACGCTTGTGCTAAAGACATGCTTTTTGAAAAAAGCGTAATATAATACCGAGCCCCCATGACTTGCCGCTGCCACAGACTGCTTTGCCTGAGCCTGCTTTGGTGGCTGCAGCTTAACTACGCCATGCACCTCTCTGCCAGCGATCTTTTGATCGATCATGCTCTGATCGACCCACAACCTGTCGCGACCATTATCAACCCCTTTCCGGCCTACACACTCCTCAACAGCGTCGCTTTCCATCCGCACGAAAACCTTTGTTGCGTGGCCTGTACCCATGCCAACCAGGTAGCCCTCTACCGTATCGATGACAAAGGGCTGCCGGCGATGGTGCAAAGCCTTTCCAATCCACAGGCAAATTTATGCCACCCCGCACATGCCGCCTTTTCCCCCGACGGCAAGAAAATTTCCGTGGCGAATTGGAGCAACCAGACGATTGCCATCTATCAGGCCGATGATCACGGCCTCTTTGGGCCAATGCCGGCCGCCATCATTCCCTGCCCTGAAAGGCTTACCCCTCATCGTCCGCATGCCAGCGCTTTTTCCCCTTGTGGTAAGTTTTTGGCCATTGCCTATGGCGCCTCAAGCTGCTATGGAAGGGCCCTTGCCTTATTCCGCGTGGCAGCCGATGGCATCGGCTGCCAGCTCTTTCATCTACTGCAAGGCAATGAGGAGCTGCCCGGCATCCCCAAAGGGGTGGCTTTTTCCCACGACGGCACCTGCCTGCTGGTAACTTTTGCCGATGAAAATAGCCTGCTGATCTTTGGCATTTCCAAAACCGACGGAAAAATCCTTAAAACTCCCCTACAGGTAATTCAAGGCGATGAGACCGGCATTTCCCGTCCGGAAGACGTGAAGCTATCTCCAAATGGCGATTATTGCGCCCTGTCAAATAGCGATAAGCATACGGTGAGTTTCTACCCCTTTGATAAGGCCAGCAACCGCCTTACGCAAAGCATGCCGTGTTATGTGCTTGAAAACCCAGAGGCCGAGCTTTGCTTTCCGCATGGCCTGGCCTTTTCGCCGGACGGGCTCTTTTTCTTAATCACAGAATTCGGTCCCATCCATACCATGGACGATGGCGGCATCTTCTGGGAGCACGACACGCCAGCTGAACAGGCCAAGGTGCATATCTATAAGACCCATTTCCCCACATAGAAAATACGCTTGAAGACGCTGTCGCCGTAGCCACGGCTTGATGGTTCTGATGGATTTTTCACAGGTTTACACCTGTGGCTACCTACTGCCCCCGTTCTCACGGCTAATTTAAGATCCTTAATCCTGTATAAACCGACGCCTTATCCAAAATTCGCGCTATTTGGTAGCGGCTTTGGCAAGCTCCCTGATCTCGGCTGCCAGCTGCTGCATCTCTACCACCATCTCTGATGACGGCGTCAGCTTCTTGCAGAGCTTGCGCAAACGCGTGCTAAGGCGCAGCAGGCTCTGCTTATGGGAGCTGTATTCCTGCTTCCAGGCCGCCAATTCGGCATTAGCCTGCGTTAAGTGGTCGATTTTCTGTTGCATCTCTGCCAGCTGTGTGTCCATGGTCATTGTCCTTTTTTTGTAGTACGGGATCTTATGTCAATTCTTGGCATGTTCAAAAAGAAATGATTTTAGGTAACTCTTAAGAAAAAACACCAGGATAATAGCATGATCAGGACATGAAAGCATGCATGGTTCAAATGGCTATGCATTTTATTTCTTACTCCTAAAACAGTCTGGGTCCGGAGTTAGCCGTGAGTATGGCGGCGGCCATGTAGCCACATGACATAAGCCTGTGGTAATTATAGTCCAAGATATCAAGCCGTGGCTACGGCGACAGCACGCTCGGAGTCGCTGTCTCCGTAACCACGGCTTGATGTTTCTGATGAATTTGCCACAGGTTTACACCTGTGTCTACATGCTTCAGCCGCATTCACGGCTAACTTAAGCTCCCGTGCCTGGATGTTGAAATAGATAAAATCAAAGCCATCGCCTTAACCGAAGAGGTTATCAAGGCATAGCAGATCACGACCTAACCGCGCTTGGTATAATATTGTTACTTTTGCAATTATCCCCATCGGGGATCTTCTCTTTAAATGCTTACGCCTAAATGGATTGAAAGAGAAGAACCCCTGTGGGGTTAAACATGCTACTTACTGGCCCGTAGCTGCGACTGTCTTCGCTACCGCTCGCAAGCCTCAGCTAACGGGCTACAAAGAGATAGACTGCCTATTGCTGTGCTGCACAGCTTTGATCCGACAAGTCTACTTTATCTTAGCCTTTAGTCAAGTCCCGTGCCAGCTGCCGCTGATGCTGACAGGTCTGTTAATTGTAAGACGACCCCTCCGCTACCATTTGGCTGCAGAACAACCCTTACGACATCACCTGAGTAGTCAACAGGACTATCCGCACGTAATGTGACCGCTCCAATGCCTAATCCAGGGATAGGCGAATGGATCGCAAACCTCTCTCTGCCTGATTTTTCTTCGGCATCCGCAGTACTCGCAGATGTGCCTTGATTATCTAACAACTTTAGTAAAGCCTCGAAACTATCAACCACATAGGCCATGGTGGGGCGATGCTTACGATCTTTGTCAGTCATATTCTCTAAAAGTTGCTTTAAATATATAAGTTTGTCTTTATTTTTTGAATTTCTTTTGACGAGTTCCTCGCATAAAGCATCAATATATTTGTGAACTGCTGTTTGTGCATTTAGTGCCTCAACACTATGCTTCTTATACTTAGAAAGTTGGTAAAGAACGGGTGTTGAACTCTGTATGTACTGCACAACCCTTGTTGCCTTTCCTGCTTTTGAATTGGCTTCGAACTGGGTAGCGTGAGAGCTTAGACAACAATGCAACTCGATGCCGCGCCGTTTTTCCGTAGGAGGAAGCCATGTTGCTTTAGAAATCATAGCCTCATCTTTAGGAACTAAGAGCATTGGTCTCTCTTTCGTAAGAAACTCCTGCTCCAGCAAGCGGATGATTAACAAAGCAGCACTGTAAACCTCACCTTTTTGGCTCAATTTACCTTCAACCGCGGCATAGCGTGTATTCCCTAAATGTTTTGCTTTATCATCTCCTATGAGAGGGCACGCTTTACCAAAATCAGCGATTTTTAAAGATTTTTTACCGGCTGCATCGACATAGATGAGCAAATTATCGGGTTTAAGATCGCCATGCACAAAGCCGGCGGCATGCATGTCGCGCATGCCCCTAAGGAGGTTTAGGCAAAGTGCGGCCATTTCTTTGAAGCTATTCCCTCCTGTTAAGAATTCATCTTCGAAATCATGCCGGGCCTTAACGGTTCTTACTGTATATTTACCGTCGATGCGATTGTCGCCGACCATTTCTTCAATATCAATGGCTAAATTTGCCCCCAGGGTTTTCAAAGCAACGACTGCATTTAGAAATTGCTTCATTTGATCCGCAGGAATTTCTAGTGTCGTTAGAAGTATTTGCGTATCCATACCCCTTATGGCTTCAATGAGATCGTCAGCATTTGAGAATTTCAGGTTTAAACCATCAATCCTTTTAGCGATTCCCTCCCGGTCGTCACCGGCTTTACTTTCGTCAGCAGCCACACTTGGAGATTTTGCAAATCGACTTACCAAAGCATTAAGACCACTACGCATGAAGCCAACTTCGGCTTCCTTGGCTTTACTTTCGTCTGCAGCCACACTTGGAGATTTTGCAAATCGACATACCAGAGCATTAAGACCACTGCGCAGCAAGTTAACTCTGATTTCCTTGGCTTTAGCGACCTCTTCTTTAAGCTCTGCTTCATTAGAAATCTTAAGAGGAGTGTAATATACATACGAAGGGTCTCCATTTAACATCACCCATACCTGTTTGCACGCTCCCCTTCTAATTTCTTGATAGCTGCCACATTTAGATTTTTCTTTACCGTTATCTCCACCAGCTAACTCCATCGGAGGGGTGAAGGAGGGGCCTACTGGAGTGTGAGCGGCATGCCATGGAAATGCCTGATCATGTTCGGCTTGCTCCTTATCCACATTTTCATTCTTGCCTTCTACTGCAGTCTCAGCATGACCAACTACCACGGTAGCACAGGTCCGCAGTGGGGTCGTCATGAGTCCAGCGGCTGCGGCCGCTGCAGCCGCCGCTGAAAAAGAAGAAAAAGAAGAAGAAGAAGAAGAAGAAGAAGAAGAAGAAGAAGAAGAAGAAGAAGAAGAAGAAGATGATGATGATGATGAGTATGAGGCGCTACTCATTGATGGCGACCACAGGGTGGCCGCAGCGGCCGGATTTGCGTGCGAAGGTGCCTTAGCGGCGGCTGATTTAGAACGGTCTGGTGTAGGCGCATTGCTCTCAAGATCGAATGAATCGACATGCAGCCAGCTACTATTTAGACTGTTGCCACCTGAAGCAGCTCCAGTACTCATCGGCGTCTGCAGGATAGAACGGCAAGCTGATATATCCCCTTCAGCCGGACTGCTGTTAGGCATTGGCAGAGGAGGAACCAAGAATTCCTCACGTTCTGCATCACCAGCAGCTTCAAGCGATGTCGACGCTAGGGATGAAGTAAATACAGAAGTATTGGCCCTAATATTATCCTCGGCGTTATTCCTGGCGTTATCTCTGTCACCCTCTGCTGACAATCCAGTACCCGCTGAATTTACATTAGACGAAGAAGGTGTAGTCGCAAATGCCTCCTGAGAGTGTGAAAGCGTTGAGGTCTCCATTGCACCCATGCCAGTGGCTGCAGCTGAAGTCTCAACTTGGCCGCCTGACACTTCACTAGTACTGGTTGTGCCAGCGCCAGCTTGAGCCAGTGTGTGCAATGCTACTGCGGCTGCGGCTATGGCTTGTTGTTGGTCTGCCTGCTGCTTTGCTAGCTGTGCTTGCTGCATTGCTTGAGCTTCTTGCTGTTTTGCTTGCTCGGCTTGCTCTGTTTGCTGCCTTAGTTGATCTGCGGCCTGTCTTTTCGCAGCTTTTTCAGCCTGCCTTGCCGCGGCTTCTACTGCATTTGCTGCATTCAGCACTTCCTGGACTTTTGCTGCTTGTTCTTGAGCTTCCCGCTTGGCCTCGTTATCACATGCTAGCCGTTTTTTTAATTCTTCTACCTCTTGAGCCTTCTGTTCAGGTGTTTCCTTTCGTCGAGTGCTTAAAAGTACTGAAGCTGATGTGTTTTCCTGCCTTTGGGATCGGTTTTTTTTTGGTTTTTGCGTACGTGCCGGAAAAGATTGTGTCTCTCCGTCTTTCGCTTCAACTTCCTCAACATGAGCCCCTGCACCTGCGGCTGCCTCAGGAACTGATGATTTTGTTGCTGCTTTTATACGGCCGCATGCTTTCTGTCCGTTAACAGCTTTTGCTCGTGCTGTAGCAGGAGTTGGTTGTCTTGTGTCAGCATTTAACGTGCTGTCAAACAATCTCCTCGCAGCTTCTATTTGCGCTGCCCTAGCAGCATCTGGATATGGCGATGGTGTAGCTGACACTAAAATTTCTACAGAAGAGGCGCCTGCCGCTAATGGTCGTGATAAAGATGGCATTGGCGCAGACATATTTTCGAATTTCTTTACGCCAGCGCCACCTACACCTGCTCCGGCAGCCGCATATACTGAATAGAATGATGACCCCCCATTCCTTTTGTCAGCAGCCCCGCCGCGGCTATTCCCCAATCCAAATGCAGGGAATGCTCCTAAATATGCTGGTGGAGGCACAGTATCACCCTTCCTTTCGTCAGATGCAACCCGGTTCGATCCAATTTGTGGGGATCCTGCCGACTGCCCTGCTGCAACTAATGGATTTGCATTAAAATTGGACGGTGGTAGTGCATCTTTAGCGGCAGGTTTTTTCGCACGCTCTTTGGCAGCATAAACGAAAGCGCCAGCACCGGCAGTGGCAAGCGTTGCAAGACTTCCCCACTTAAGGACATCTTCGGCAGCATAGCCGGCAGAGGCGGGTGGCGCATCCGGCTGATGGTCGGTGGGTGAGTCGTTGACAGTGTCAGAGTGGGAGGGCGGCAATTGGCCTGATACATTAGGCTGTGGCTGGTTTTCCTCAGCGACATCGGCGATAACGCCATCGGTAATATCAACGTTAGGATTAGTATGCGAGAGGACTTCTGCTGTGCTTTCGGCACCGTTTAGGTCATTAGGGACTTCTGCTGTGTTATTGGTAACGTTAAGAACCTTAGAGTCTTCTTCAGCGCTATCGGTAGCATTTTTGGCTTCAACGCTAGCGCCGGCAATATTTAGATCTTCAACTTCACAAATGCCATTTGGATTTTCAACTACATTGGTAGCATTTATATAGGAAAAATCCAACTTAGGAGCCGGCAGCGTGCCATGCAGCATATTGCCAAAGGACGTGCTGTTCACCGCACTGTCAAGCACCCTATCAAGCAGCCCTGCGGCCATGAAAGGCATGGCCGAAAATTGCAAAGGCTGGAGCCAGGAATGAGCGCGCGCGTACATATCCAGGGCGCGGGTTGTATCCGAGGCTGTCGATGGTATGACGTTAGGAACTTCGGCGAAGGTGCGGTAGGCGGCAAAGGCGCCGGCGGAAACGAGCAAAGCTCCCAGGGCGAGGCCGACGATCGTCTTGCTTCTCTCAGCTTTGGTGCTTTTTTTGAGTGGCGCAGGCTTAGCTTTTTCAATTTCAGGCGTTGGCGCAGCCGCAGGTTTTGTGGGCGTCGATTTTACCTGGGTGGGCTGCCGTGATATATCGACCAACGGGGATTGTTTAGTGGTCTGCGATTCGGGAATGACGAGGTTTAGGGCGTTGGATATTTCTACAGGCTTATCGGTTAGCGCAGGAGGTAACCGGGACGCTGGCTGTTTGGCAGCATCTTTGGCACCATCCTGAGTTGATTCTTTGGAGGCATTTTTGGGTGAACCCTCTTGGCTAGAAGACTCTGAGCTAGAAGACTCTGAACTAGAAGATTCTGATTGATTTTCCTGGGCCAGTTCTTGTCCCTCTTGCTGTTCCTGGTGGGGCGTTTCGCGCGCCTTATCGACAGATGGATGGTTGACGATCTGCGTGAAAACGACAGGCAGCGGAGATAGCGGCTTAGCAGGCGTCAGGGCAGGTTTTGGGGAGAGTTTTGGGGTAGCTGGTTGGTCGGCAGCGGTTTTTTGCTTCACTGCCATCAGAATCTTGGCGGCGATATTGTCTATTAGGGCCTTTAATTTGGCATGGCTTCTTTCACTATGGACATCGCCTTTAATGAGTCCGGCATGCTTGGCGGCGGCTTCAATTTTCTGTAAATCTTCGCTTTTAAAAACGCTTTGCGCCTCTCCATTTGCCAGTAGCTGGATGACTGCGTTTTCCACGGCGGCGGCGCTGGCGCGATTGCCGAAGCCAAGCCATCCTTTGAGCGTTTCGAATAGGGCGCGCAAGCGGCCGATGGTGACTAACTGTCCCTCGCCCTTGACCATCCAGCGACTGCCCACAGGATTTTTAGCTAAGGTATTGAGTTGTTGATGGATATATTCATTTTTCGCAGCCGAAGACGATATAGAAGATTTTAGTGGCGACATAAACCCTTAAAATTAATTGGTAAAATTAATAAGAATAAAAATAATTTAAAGACATTATATCATAAACAAAAGAATATAATCAATCTTTAAAAACTAGATCACAAAACAATAACATTGTACGGATCACGTAAATGAAATTGTCTCGTCACACAAATGAGGATCATCCGACAAATGCGGGCCTCGCTCACCTTCTAAAGGGGAAACTTTCGGACACAATCATTTCCTTAATTACAATTAGCCTGCCCTCCTCTGCGTCTCTGCGTTAAATTGTCTCAAGCAATTCAACGCAGAGACGCAGAGACGCGGCGACGCAGAGGAGGGCAAGCTGATTGCAAAAGGTGGTCATCTTCAGCTATTTGACCGAACAGGCGAACGAGGCCCAAATGCGTACCTCAACTCGTAAAGGAGATAAAATTGTCGTTTAAAATATTGCTCATCCCAAGAAGCATCCCAAGAAGCCTGATGCTTGTTTTTCGACGAAGGTTTACATGTGCGCTGAAATGTGCGCTTAGCGCAGTAGCAGTCAACAGCTTTCGGCGACAGGCTTGAAGTCGAATTTCCGACCACACCATGAATTTAGTTATGCTTTGGAAACTATTGTCCGGACATATGAGGGGGAGTGAGGGGCATGCACGGCGCCTATGCCTATGGTGTTGACCTTGTAGGCGGCAACGGCGCACGTATTTTTATTAAAGACAGCCGAGCCGCTATTAGCGACCTCGTCGTCTTCTGCCGTTTTGCCTTCGCCTTCGGCGGCGCTTTTGCCGGCAACCTGCATATCCAATAAGACGCAGAGTTCATCGCTGGAAAGATAAACTTCCCGTCCGGTGCGGTGAGCTATGTGATCCAAACTTGCAATCGTTTGGTGGAAGTCTTGTATTAGGGAAGACACTTCAGGAGACAACTTGGCTTGGGACGGGAAATGCGTTTTGATGAAATCGACCATATAAGCTATGCCCCAACACTTGGCTTCTTTGGCAGCGCTCTCCAGCGGAAAGCCACAGTTTTTGTCGATCTCCTTTGGATCGAGCTGGGCGACGATAGTTTCAAATGTCTTGAGCGTCGCATGCGGCACCCTTTCCTTCTGCATTCCCGGCTGGTCGTCGCCATCGGTCCCTTTTCGACGGCGCGAGAGCAAGTATTCATAGCTATGCATGAGCAAGTCATGCCCCCAGGCCGTGGTGGGGAACACGCTGTAATTTTCAGGCTTTAAATGGAGCAGGATCTTTTTTGAAGTGCGTGGATAGGCCTGGACGAGTGAGAAATTGAGATGGCGCTTTTGAGCTGGCATATTGCCATTTAAGACATCGACACCGAAATGGCCTTCGCGGGATCGGCCTTCGTAATGGCTGGAGGCTCTTGCCCCCATGTGCGGGCATTTTAGATAGAAGTTATAAATGAGTGCATCGATATCTTCAATGACGAAGGCGCCTTCCGTAAAACCCTGATTTTTCTTGATGGCGGCATCCATTAAAAACCAGCATATCGCTGCCAATTGATCTTGGGCCTCCTCGATATTTTTTGAAGGCTCTTTGACGGTGCCACTTTTGATGCCTTGCATCAAGAACTTGCCTTTTAGAATCAGCTCTTGCACCTTGGCACTGTCGATATGTTTACAAAGCGTATCGATTTCTATGGAAGGAGAGACGGATACAGCCCGGCTTGGGATATCGACAGACAAATGCCGAGCGTCCAGGCCGCTTATACTGGCGAGCTGACAATTGAAAGATAGAGGAATTGCTGTCGATTTCTCTTCAAAAGCAACGCTTGCCAATGCCGTTGTTAAAGCGTTGCTATTGGATGCATTGGGCGTGCTTTGGAAGCTGGCCTGCCGCCACTGCTCTGCGACCAACAAAGGTTTGTTGCCGGGTGAGGCTGCGGGCTCTGCCAAGGTCTGATTGTTTTGCGTATAACCCTGTTGATATTGCACTGTAGAACACATATATAAGGCAGTAGAGGCAGCAACTGTCGTCATAAATACACCCTAAACTATATTTTAAGTAGTCGCAAATTGGAGCGTTTTGTCAAGTGGTCAACACTAGCTCAATTTCAGCAAATTAAACATTTAATTCGTGAATATATTTATCTTGAAAGTTTCTTTTCCCGCAACAGTTTGAAAGGAAATGTTTTATTATGTTGTTTTTGAACATGTTACGCCGACAGGCTTGCAAAATAAAATTAAGAAAAAGCGAAAGGGAATGGGAAAGTGATAGAGACCTAAACGACTTAAACGACCTAAAGGGCCAAAAAGACTGGACAGGATTTTACGTTTGAGGATTGACTGGCTGCTTTTATACCGCGGCAGCGGTCAACAGCTTTCAGCCCCATGTGCAGGCGCTTCCTGCGCCGCAACGTGGGGTCAGAGCATGAATACACAACATAACCGCGGCAGCGGTGCAAGATTTTAGTCTGTAAAATAGGATGAACCAAAACATGAAAGTACAGGGATTAAGTCAATCAATGATGTGCAGATATAAGCTTCCACAGCAAAGCGAAAGAAGCCTTTCGCACTCCAAACGCTATGCGTGGCAAGGGTGGGACGCAGCCTTCGTTACTGGGTTAGAAAATGTTGAAATTCTCCGGAATTTTCAAAAGGACTCTGCGGATGACACAGAATAGCCATTGTCGATGGGCGAGGCGGAGGTGCTACCAAACTGGAACTTGTAGGCACTAGAACTCCTGCATTTTCTTCTCTTTGAACATTTTGGCATTGCGCCGCCATGCGGTTTTTCAGTCGCTGTTTGATGACTAGCGCAATAATGAAGCGTCTCCAGTAGAGTTTATCTAAATTAGTTGCCCGTGTTGATGACGGCGATCCAATCTGAGCAGGTGTGGCTGCCAAGATAGAAGATGTTGCCAAGATAGGACTGGCGGTAACGGTTTCGGTGGTAACAGGTGGAGGTGTGGCTGTCCTTGCACTATTTTCGACAGCAGCATCCCACTGCATAGGGTCGAAAGATGGCAAAAAACCCACATCAGACACAGCAAGCTTGGACTCGTCTGCTTTAGTATTGGCATTAGCCGACTCTCTGGCTTTCTGACCCTGTGTTGCTGCTGGCGGTTGTCTATCTAGTCCATCGTCTTGTTGTCCATTTTGTCCAGATAGTCCATATTGTGAACCTTCAGCGGCTGGGGTACCCTTATCCCCATCCTCATCCTCATCTCTGGTTTTGCTTTGATTATCGACGATAGTACTTGCCTGGGAGTTTACTTTCGGTATAGCATCGACAGCGGTATCCCACTGCGTATGGCCGAAAGAGGGCAAAAGACTAAGCCAAGGTGCAGGCCTATCCCCTTGGCCAGCTTTGCTTTTTCGACCTTTTGGTAACAGAGAACCGATAATTCCCAAACTGGCGAGGACAGCAGCCCCTAAAGCTAGCTTCTGATTCGGCAGACTGTCTGCATTGTCTTCCCTATCGGAATCGTCTGCTTTATCTGAAGGTTCATTTTGAGTTGTAGGCTCAGCTTTCAGAACACTGGAGTCTGCAAATGTAAGGTTGGACCACACGGCCGGTTCTTGATTAGCTTCTTCAGTCGAGTTAGCAACCACCTGTTGTGTCCGATTCGCTAGTTGCGTCAGATCCAAAACATTGGGAAGCTCAGTCTGATTGGCAGCCAGTATGGTGTGCGTGTCGTAGCCTGGTGAAACAGAAAATCCTGTACCATTGTTGGCCATCGGCACAACTGGGTCTAATACGTCTGCACGCTCAACTGTAATGAGGTTGCGGTAGGCGGTAAAGGCGCCGGCAGAGGCAAGCAAAGCTCCGATGGCAACGCCGAGAAGCGTTTTTGAGGTTGTGGCGAAAGGCGCAGAAGCTGGCGGCTTTACATGCTTATTTTGCAAAACCGGCGTGGCTACAGCTGTTGTTTTTGCCACTGGCACAGGTGTAGACAGCTCAACGGCCGTGGCTATAACAAGAGGTATCTCTCTGGCTAAGGTGGCGGAATCTTCCTGGCCGCAGTCATCGGCGGCATTTCCCTGTGACAGTGCCTGCGTGGCAAGCTCTGGTTTAAGCGCCGGTGCTTCAACCTGGACTTCAACCAGGACTTCAGCCTGTTGAGGCACCACAGCCAGTGGCACCACAGACACTTCAGACTGTTTCGCTGGCGTGCTGGGGCTGATGGGGGCACTTTGAATTAAAGCATCGCGTTTTTGTAAAATCTGCATAGCGGTCGTTTTAATAAGCGCATTGAGCTCTCCCATGCTTCTGCTCTTCTGGCGGCGCTTGAAATTTGCAAATAAGCCCATCTTTTTAACTGCCGTTTCGACCAATGCCAGCTGTTCGGCATTGAAAACGCCTTGCGCCTTACCTTTGCCTAGCAGACGGATGAAGGCTTGGCTGATGGCGGCAGCGCCGGCGCGATTTTCAAAACCTAGCCAGCCTTTGATGGTTTCCATTAAAGCGCGCAGACGTCCGATAGTAACCAGGTTTCCAGCGCCTGTCGCCATCCAGCGTTTGTTTGGCGCTGTGGTCAAAACATCGAGTTGGCTATACGTTTGGCTGGACGTATATGTTGAGGAGGGTGAAGAAACAATCGTTGGCATAAAGCACTCAAAAAGTAAATAATAGTAAGTATAATATTTAGTAAGGACGCAGTTACACTACATCTATTAGAAAATAAAACTATAAAGCATAACATTAATAATAATCAAGCACAACAAAACTAACGTTTATAAAACCAAGACAACTTTTTAAAAATTCGTGCCCAGCCGAAAGGATATTGTTTTTCCTTTAGAATTGAATTTATCCGGCTTATCGGCTACAATCCTACTTTCACCGGTTGCCATAAAACTAAGCAGTTGAGATTCGATGAGACCACCAACCATACCTGCTGTCGTCGCCATCATCCCGGCGCGCTATGCCAGCACACGTTTCCCTGGCAAGCCGCTAGTCGACATCAAAGGCAAGACGCTCATCCAGCGCACCTATGAGAATACCAAGCGCTGCGCGCTGATAGACCGCCTGATAGTAGCTACCGACGATGCACGTATCTACGACCATGTGGCAGGCTTTGGGGGTGAGGTCGTGATGACCCCGGTAGATTTTCCGACCGGCAGCGACCGCCTGGCGTATGTAGTGGGCAATGACAAGACTTTGCAGGCGGCGGAAGTGGTGGTCAATGTGCAGGGTGACGAACCGTGTTTTGAAGCCGACGTGCTCAGACAGCTGATCGAGGCCTTGCGCAGCGATCCCGCGGCAGTGATGTCGACAGCGGCCTTTAAATTGGAAGACGCGGCCGAAGCCAATAACCCCAACTGTGTCAAATGCGTCATCGACTTGCAGGGTAATGCCCTTTATTTCAGCCGCACGCTGATACCGGGCAACCGCGAGCAGAAATTTGACAAAGGCACGACATATTACAAACATGTGGGCCTCTATGCCTTCAGGCCGCAGTTTTTGCTGCAATACGGCAAATTGCCCATGACCCCTTTGCAATGTGCAGAGAACCTGGAGCAACTGAAAGTGCTGGAGCACGGCTACAAAATCAAAGTCGCTATCATTAAAAGTGTTAGCGTGGATGTCAACACACCAGAAGATCTAAAGAAAGTTGAGCTACAATTATGCAAACAAAATTCATTTTCGTCACCGGCGGAGTCTGTTCATCCCTAGGTAAGGGGCTAACTTCGGCATCGATCGGCATGCTCTTGGAAAAAAAGGGCTACCGCATTGCGATGCTGAAACTCGATCCCTATCTCAATGTCGATCCCGGCACGATGAGCCCCTATCAACATGGCGAGGTATACGTCACCGATGACGGCGCTGAGACGGATCTGGATTTAGGCCATTATTACCGCTTCACCAATTCGCTTTTGTCAAGTGCTTCAAATGCCACCTCGGGGCAGATTTACAACACAGTGATCCGCCGCGAACGACAAGGGCAATACCTCGGCAAGACCGTGCAGGTCATTCCGCACATCACCGACGAAATCAAACAGCGTATCTTAAACTGCGCCAAGCAGGCCGAAAATATCGATGTCGTGCTGGTCGAAATCGGCGGCACCGTCGGCGATATCGAATCTTTGCCCTTCATGGAAGCCATCCGCCAGTTCCGCAACGACCACCCCGGCCAATGCATCAACGTGCATTTGACATATGTCCCCTATCTGAAGGCCGCCGGCGAAGTCAAGACAAAACCCTCGCAGCACTCTGTGCAGCAGCTGCGCGCCATCGGCATCTTCCCGGACATCATCCTCTGCCGCTGCGAGATGCCGCTGGATGAAGATGTCAAAGCCAAACTCAGCCTCTATTGCAATGTGCCGCGCGAAGCCGTGATTGAAGAAGTCGACGTGGCAAACAGCATATACGAAGTGCCGTTGCAGTTGCATGAGCAGAATATGGACAACATGGTCTGCAAATTGCTGGGCATTCCGGATAAGAAAATCGACCTCTCCGACTGGGAGAAGATCGTCGAGACGATACGCCACCCTAAAGGCACAGTCACGGTCGGTTTGGTGGGCAAATATGTGCAGCACCAGGACGCCTATAAATCGATCCTTGAATCTTTGGCCCATGGCGCCATTGCCGCCGGCTATAAGCTGGAAGTCAGGCGCTTCGAAGCTGATAAGATCATCCATAACGAAAAAGTCGATGAGGCTATCAAAGGCTGCGATGGCTATCTGGTGCCGGGTGGTTTTGGCGAGCGCGGCTTTATGGGTAAAATCCTGACTGCCAAATATTGCCGTGAAAACAAGATCCCCTATTTCGGCATCTGCCTCGGCATGCAGGTGATGGCGGTGGAATTTGCCAGACATGTGGCAAAGCTTACCGATGCCAACACCACCGAGATCGACGCCTGCACGCCCCATCCCGTCATCTCATTGCTCAGCGAGCAGCGCGAAGTGCAGGACATGGGCGGCACGATGCGCCTTGGCAACTACAATTGCCATCTCAAAGCCGGCACGCATACCCATAAAGCCTATGGCAAGGATGTCATCAGCGAACGCCACCGCCACCGCTATGAATTCAACAACAGCTATAAAGAAGAAATGGAAAAGCTCGGTTTCATCGTCGCCGGCACGCTGGCGGACGGCACCTTGTGCGAAGTCGCCGAAATCAAAGACCATCCTTGGATGGTCGGCGTCCAGTTCCATCCTGAATTCAAATCCAAGCCCACGGATGCCCATCCGTTATTCAGGGACTTCATCAAAGCTGTGATCGCTCATAAGGGTGGTAAATGACAGGTTCCCCCTCCCAGACCCGTCCACGCGCCACGCGCATCGTCGGCATCGACTATGGCATGGCGCGTATCGGCATCGCCCTGTCAGATGAACAGAAGATCATCGCCACCCCGCTCACCACCTTCAAGGCAGAGAAAAGGGCTGAAGCCACTGCCCTTGCCTTGGTGGCCCAAATCAAGCAGCATGCTGAAGCCAACCGCTATGACATCGCCGAAATCGTCATCGGCCTCCCCTTGATGATGAGCGGCAAAAAAGGCTTGCAAGCCGATGAGGTGGTGCACTTTGTGGCCTTAATGAAGCAGCATCTGGACATGCCCATCCTCACCTGGGATGAGCGCCTCACCTCAGTGCAGGCCGACCGTTCGCTGCGCGAAAGCAGCTTTACCCGCAAAAAGCGCGCCGGCATGGTCGACACAGTCGCCGCCACCATCATTCTGCAAAGCTACCTGGACCACAAGAGCTTATGTCAAAATAGACCGCTGACAGAAGGACACCCTAATTAGGCACTAAATAAATTGGTTGCATTCATCTGCATAACAAAAATTTTCGGTGTATTGGACCACCATAGAGCTCACAAAGACCTCCGAGAAACAAGGGGGCCAAATCTTCAATTAACTCAGGCCGTTACTGGACAAATTTCAGCATCTACAAGTGCTAAGAAAGTCGGTGATATTTTTTATAAACTGGGCGGTATTTTCTTCAGATATTGGGCAGTGGCCGGCATTGGGCACCACCCATAGGCTGCATTTAGGGATGGCCTTATACATCTCGATGGAGATGTCTATGGGATATAGAAAATCCCTGTCGCCCTGTACAAGCAAGGTGGATGCCGTAATCGTGGCCAGGTCTTGATGCGTAAAATCCATGTCGCTAACGTCCGCCGCAAAACCTCTGACATGCTCATAGAGCTCGCGAATCTGGGCATCCCCATGGAAGTGCAGCTTGCGCAAAGATTGCCATTGTTCCTCGCTCAGAGTGTCGACCGACACCTGTGCCATAATCGCACGGGCTTGTGCTGGATAATGGGTGGTGGCGCTGACTAACACCATTGCATCGACCCTCTCGGGCTGCTGTGTGGCCATATGTAATAAAGCACTTGCACCGCCACTACAGCCCATGCATTTGAATTTTCTTATCTGGAGCTTATCAAGCAGCGCATAAACATCCAGCGCCACTTGACCAAAGGTATATTTGGATGGCACATAGGTTGACCGGCCATGTCCACGCAGATCCGGCATGATTACCTGGAACTTTTTGGATAATGCTCTGCCAATCTCTCCCCAGCTGGCGCTGGAACCCGTGAACCCATGCAGCAGCACCAGCGGTTCTCCCTGGCCATGCATTTCGCAATACATTTCGATATTATTAATAGACTCAAATTTACCATCCATAAATAAAACTCCATAATATTGCCGAATTATGGCTCATCGCGCAAATGAGTACCCATGAGGTTTTCCCGACCTTCTCTGTGACTCTGTGCCTCTGTGGTGAAATCTGCTTGCTGGATGTATAGTATTATCAATCGGAGTGTTACGGAAAGCTTCACCACCGAGACACAGAGGCACAGAGAAGAAAAATGGAGATTGCTCTTAGGGTTTTGTTAATTAGGTACTCATTTGCGTGATGAACCCGAATTATTCTATGGAACAAGTAGTTTTCAAGCAATCCAAAAAAAACCATCAGGACCTTAAGGACAATATGGACAACTAGGAACAGATGAGATAGGGTGTCCCTTTGGTCCTTTATGTCGTTTTGGTCCCTTTTGTTTTTTACTTAACACTTGCACATCGAGCTGGATTCAGAATTCGGAATTCGTTAACCTCACGAATAATAGCCTATCCATCAAATCACTAATTTTTTTGAGCCAGGAGCCAACGTTGTGACATCCATACCAAGCGCGCATCCCCTTGAAGATAACAGCCGATCGAAGAAACATATCGACCCCTGCATCCTCGTGATCTTTGGCGCAAGCGGCGACCTCACCGGCCGAAAATTGGTGCCGGCGCTATACAACCTGGCCCATGACGGACAGTTACCGGGGCATTTCGCCTGTGTCGGCTTTGCGCGCCGCCCGAAATCGCATGAGGATTTCCGGCAGGAGATGCTGACGGCGGTGAACCAGTTTTCGCGCAACCGGCCCGTCAATAAGGAGATTTGGGACTCCTTCCATGACCAGATATACTATCACCAGTCTGAATTTGACGATGACGCCGGCTATGAATCGTTAAGGATCTTCCTGGAGAAGCTTGATGCCAAACTGGGCACCAAGGGCAACAGGGTATTTTACCTCTCCACCCAGCCAAGCTTCTTCCCCTTGATCATCGAGAAACTGAACCACCATAAGCTGCTCTATGATGCCGACACCGTGCAGGACAAATGGTCGCGGGTGATCATCGAAAAGCCCTTCGGCCACGACCTGCCATCGGCGCTGGCGCTGCAAAAAGAAATCACCCAGCATCTCGACGAAAAACAGATCTACCGCATCGACCATTACCTCGGTAAGGAGACGGTGCAAAACCTGATGGTCTTCCGCTTCAGCAACTCCATCTTCGAAGCCCTGTGGAACAGCCACCATGTCGATAACGTCCAAATCACCGTCAGCGAAGAAATGGGCATCGGCACGCGCGGCCGCCTGTGGGAAGAAGCCGGCATGCTGCGCGATATCGTGCAAAACCATATGATGCAGCTGCTATGCCTTGTCACCATGGAACCTCCCACCAGCCTTAAAGCCGATGCCATCCATGCCGAAAAAGTCAAAATCATGGAAGCATTGCGTCCCTTGCCCATGGACAATATCGCCAATACCGCCATCCGCGGGCAATATGGCCCAGGCTATATCGAAGGCAAAGATGTGCGCGGCTACCGCGAAGAGGACAATGTAGCGCGTGATTCCAAGGTAGAAACGTTTGTGGCCCTGAAGCTTTTCATCGACAACTGGCGCTGGGCCGGCGTGCCGTTCTATCTGCGGGCCGGCAAGCGGATGCCCAAGCGGGTGACGGAAATTGCCATCGTCTTCAAGCAGGCTCCCGGCTACCTCTTCCAGACCGATGCCAAGAAAAACGAACCCAATACGCTGGTGATCAGGATCCAGCCGGACGAAGGCATCTCGCTGAAGATGAATTGCAAGGTCCCCGGCTTGGGCAGCATCATCCAGCCGGTGAAGATGGACTTCCTGTACGGCGCCTATTTCGGCGCCGCGCCGCCAGAAGCCTATGAAAGGCTCATTTGCGACTGCATGGCCGGCGACAACACCCTCTTTGCAAGAGCCGATGAAGCCTTGGCTTCATGGCGCCTGCTCACTCCCCTGCTCAACCACTGGGCCGCTGAAAAACCCGTCGAATTCCCCAATTATGCCTCGGGCACATGGGGACCTAAGGCAGCCGAAGCCCTGATGAATAATGACGGACGCCAGTGGAGATTGATTTAAGATGGTGGACGAGGCACTGGACATTAAAATCCCTTCCATCGAAAAAGAGCTCGACAGCCTGTGGAAGGCATCGCAGGATAAGAAGCAGGTTAAAGCCTGCCTCTTCACCTTGATCATCTACGCCCAGGAGCCAAGGCGCGTGCAATACCTGCAAGAGCTTGTCGATACCATCCTGGCAAAGTTCCCCTGCCGCATCATCTTCGTCAAAGAAAACAACCTGGCAGGCTGTCCATATTTTCACGTCGCCGTTTCTACGGTGATGAGCGGAGATGTAAAGCAGAAATCTACGGTAGCCTGCGACCAGATCACTATCGAGGCTTCCAAAGACCAGCTCTTCCGCGTCCCCTATCTCGTCACGCCGCACCTTGTGCCCGACCTGCCGGTCTATCTGCTGTGGGGACAAAATCCTTTCGAAGATAATACCATCTTCCCCCATCTGCAGCCCTTTGCCGCGCGCGTGATCTTCGATTCTGAATGTTCGGACAATATCAGCCACTTCTGCCGCGAGATGCTGGAAAATTTGCAGACGCTTGATATGGATGTGATCGATATCAACTGGGCGATCGTCAGCAACTGGCGCGACATGCTGTTCCAGCTGTTTGACACCCCTGAAAAAATTGCCGAACTGAACATCTGCAAATCGATCACCATCAATTATCACCATTGCCAGACAGAAACGGTCCACCATCCCGAAATCCGCGCCATCTATCTGCAAGGCTGGCTGGCATCGCGCCTGGGATGGCGCTTTCGCGCTAAAGAGACCTTTGAAGATAATACGCTGATCAGTTACTTCGGTCCCAATAATCCTGTGGTCATAGCCCTGGCCCCCCAGACCTATGGCGACTTGCCATCAGGCGGCATCGCCTCGCTGGAAATCAACCTGGTCAATGGCTACTCCTATTTGCTGGCACGCAAGCCAAACCTCTCCCAGGTGGTGGTCCATGCCTCCTCCAAAGAGGAATGCCAGATGCCTTTCACCCTGCCGCTGCCGAATGTGCACAGGGGGCTGGCTTTCATGCGCGAGATCTTCTATAATAAGACCGGCGATCACTACCGCGACATGCTTAAAGTCGTTTCCCAAATCGATGATAAAAACCGCTAAAAAATAGACGAGATGACGATGCAATGGGAAGAAACCATCAAATCCTACGATGACCGCCGCGATATCGTCGTGCCGGGAAATACGGCCCAAACACTGGAGTTCAGCACCGAGCATTTCATCGCCATCGCCAAAGCTGCCCAGTCGGAAAGAGGGAAATTCGCCGTCGCTTTGTCCGGCGGCAGCACTCCCAAAGCCATTTTCCACCTGCTGGCCAGCCCAGCCTACCGCAATCGGCTGAATTGGCATCATGTGCAGCTCTTCTGGAGCGATGAGCGCTGCGTGGCACCCTCCGATGCCGAAAGCAATTACCACATGGCTATGGAGGCAGGCTTTGCCTCGCTGCCCATCCCCAAAGAGAATATCTTCCGCATGCAGGCAGACAGCCCCGACCTTGCCGCCGCCGCCAAGAGTTACGAAAGCCTCATCCGGCGGCATGTGCCGGCAGGAGTCTTCGATCTTGTCATGCTAGGCATGGGCGAAGACGGACATACCGCATCGCTGTTCCCTAAAACCCACGGCCTGCATGCCGAAGAGGGCCTGGTGATCGGCAATTTCATCCCTCAAAAAGACAGCTGGCGCATGACGCTGACCTATGACTGTATCCATGCCGCACGCTACACCGCCATCTATGTGTTGGGAAAAAGCAAAGCCGCCATGCTCAAGCATGTGCTGACAGCGCCATATGAGCCAGACACCCTGCCCATCCAACGCATCGGCACGCGCCAGCATAAAGCCCTGTGGATCGTCGATGCCGATGCCGCCTCCGAACTGGTACACGTATGATCGTCCTTGGCATCGAATCCACCTGTGACGAGACCAGCTGCGCCATCGTCAAAGACGGCCGGCAGATTTTATCCAATGTGGTGACCTCCCAGATCGACCTGCATGCCGAATATGGCGGCGTTGTGCCTGAGCTTTCCTGCCGCCGCCATGTCGATGTCTTCATCCCCGTGCTTAAGCAGGCTTTGGCTGAAGCCGCCATCACCGCCGACAACATCGACCTCATCGCCGTCGCCCATGGCCCCGGGCTCATCGGCGCCCTGCTCATCGGCCTCACCGCCGCCAAGACCCTTTCCATCGCCCTGCATAAACCATTCATCGGCGTCAACCACGTCGAAGCCCACCTCTATGCCGCCATCATGTCTCAGCCTAAACCCGTAGAATTCCCCTGCCTTGGCGTCGTCCTCTCCGGCGGCCATACCGCGCTTGTGCGCATGGAGGCCGTCGGCAGCTATACGCTGATCGGCGAGACCGTCGATGATGCCATCGGCGAAGCTTTCGACAAGGTCGCCAAATTACTGGATCTGCCCTATCCGGGAGGACCTAAAGTCGAAGCTTTGGCATTGCACGGCGACTGCCACCGCTTCCCTTTCAAGGCCGGTAGGGTTAAGGAGCATCGCTTGAACTTCTCTTTCAGCGGCTTAAAAACCGCAGTGCTTTATGCCTTGAAAGGACAAAACAGGGGCTCCCATCCGCCGCTGGCGCTGACGGAGCAGAATATCGCCGATCTTTGCGCCTCCTTTCAGCAGGCCGCCTTCCATGATGTCATTGAGAAGGCGCTGCTGGCAGCCGCCCAATTCGGCTGCCGCACCTTGATCTTCGGCGGCGGCGTGACCAACAACTTGCAGCTGCGCCGCCTTATCGCCGAGCGCGCGCCGGCTTTGACAGCGCTTTGGCCATCCGGCGGCCTAAGCCTTGATAATGCCGCCATGATCGCCGGCCTGGGCTACCACACCTACCTGCAAAAAGGCTGCGGCGACACGCTCGCCCTGGAGCCTGCGACAAGAATTCCGTTTGCACAAATGGGCTAATTTTCACCACAGAGGCACAGACACATAGAAACAAGCAGCAAACTAAAAAAATGTGATGGGAGTCTATTTTTTTCTCTGTCGCCGTCCGACTTTATCCCATACACATCATTGATATAGCTCCTTTACAATGGATTTTTGTAGCTCTCTGCGCCTCTGCGTTGAAATGCATGCACAGCCTATTACCAGGCACTGTAATTTTATTTGTTTCGTAATATTACATTCGAGAAAAGCATCTCAACGCAGAGACGCGGTGACGCAGAGAAAATTAGAATCTACGTTAAATACCTTGGAATCCGATTTGGAAGGTATTGACAAGGCCTCTATTATACTTATGACATTCATAACATATATATATATATATATATATTTGTTTTTGAAGTATCCTGATGCGTATGCTGTTCTTTTATCTTGCGGCTTGCTTCTCTGGGCCTCTGTGCCTCGGTGGTGATAATCAGCCACGGGATTTCCCAAACCTGCTTTTCGTATTTTATCAAAATGCCGTCTATCGCTTATAGTGTCTGTGAAAGAGAATCTCACCTTGGAATTCTATGCATACACGCACACGCCTCTATACGATCCTGATGATCCTGTTGGTGGGGGCTGCCATCATCCCCTTCCACCTCAATCCCGATGCTTTTTTGGCCGACGACGCCTACTTCTACCTGCAGGTGGCCGACAATGTGCGGCAGGGGTTTGGTAGCACCTTCCATGAGATCACACCCACCAACGGCTTCCACCCTCTCTGGCTGCTGTGCTGCGTGGCAGGGGCTTTTGTGGCCGGCGGCGACAAGACGCAGCTTTTACAGCTGATGGGGGTGGTGCAGGACGTGCTGTTTTTAGCTTCCCTATACCTGCTGTGGACCTGCGGGCGGCGGCTGCAGCTCAGCTTCTATGCTTTAGGGGTGCTGGTGCTGGCGCTGGTGATGGTGCTCGTCGGCGGCTTGCGCCTGTTTGAAGCGCCCTTAGCGCTCATGCTGCAGCTGGCCATCCTCAGCCTTTTCCTGCGTGCCTATGCAACGCCGACGCGCCAGGATCTGGCCGCCATCGGCGTACTGATGGGACTATGCATGCTGGCGCGTCTGGATACAGTCTTTTTCTGCGGCGTGGTGTGGTTTTGCCTGCTGCCCAGCCTATTAAAGCAGCCTTTCAGAACCTCTGCGCTTTTGGCATTGACGCTGCCCCCCTGCCTGCTGCTGATCCCCTATCTGGCCTACAACTTCGCACACTTCGGCCATTTCGTGCCTATCAGCGGGGTGATCAAGACTTCCTTTCCAACGCTTGCTTTCAGCTATGAGCATCTAGGACTGCATGGCGGCCCGGCAGTCGTCATCGCCCTAAGCCTCGGGGTCTGCGCCTATTTCTCGGAACGCAGCCGTGAAAACAGATTGTGCTTTGGCATATTGCTGTCGGCGGTAGCCTTGCATGCGCTTTATATCGCCATGCTATCCGTTGGCAGCCAGTGGTACTACACCACGGCCTACATCACCATCGCTTTGGCGCTGATGCGCCTCATGACCTCATTTTGGCATTCCCTGGCCGCTATAAGCCGCGGCTTGGCAGACACCTTCCGCCTACTGGCCAGCACGGCCACGATACTTCTGTTTGCCTTCTTCCTCGGCATCAGCCTGCTGAAGACGACCTACCACTTCTCGATCGCCCTGGTCGCTGCCGGCAAGGAATCGCTGACGGCCGAACGGGCCGAGACGCCAGCTGCCAAGCGGCTGGCGCAGCGCTTAAAGCAGGACCTGCCGCCAAAAACGGCCATTTTCACCTTCGACTACCCCGGCATGATCGCCTACTATTCGGGCATGCGTATCGTGCCGCTGGATGGGTTGATGAATGATTTCGATTATAATGCTCAGATAGCACAGATGGGGATTGCCGACTACGCCAGGCGGCATGGCATCGGCTATGTCATCGGCCCCATCGTGCTGCCGGAGAAAAAGCACTACCGCAATGCCGTCGTCTATATGTGGGCGGAAACAGATCAGTCTATAAAAATGCAGGTCGTCACACCCATCGGCCAGCATGCGGCCGGCACGTTGACCCTTGCCAACGACCAGATGCTATTCAAGATGCCCAACCCCGTGGCCACCGTCAAGCACGACTTCCCGGAAGTCGCCCTCTGGCGCATCAAAAATACTAAATCATTTTAGCCCACATCATGTAGCGTTGGTTGTTTGTATCATTATACTTCTATAATAGGCTGTGAATTCGATTCAGCGCAAAGAGCGCAAAGACGCAAAGGAAGGCCTTCACCACAGAGGCGCCGAGGCACAGAGAAACAAGCAGCCAGTAACAGAATGGCAAGTGTGAATGTATCAGACTCCAATCACATTGACAACGTCAATGTGAGGCATGCCCCTCGGATTGCCTAAGCAATCCGAGGGATAGATAATTGTACCAGATGAAGCTTTATTCCATCCGACCTGTGCTGCTTGTTTCTCTGTGTCTCGGCGCCTCTGTGGTGAAGGCCTTCCTTTGCGTCTTTGCGCTCTTTGCGCTGAATCGAATTCACAGCCTATTATAGAAGTGCAATGATACAAACAATCGCTTAGTTTCTTGCCTATAGGTTAAAACCTGCAAAAACAAGCGCAGACTTAAGTCTACGCCACATTCATTAGTCTTTGATTTTATGTCCGGATAGATTGCCTAAGGCGTCATAAGCGGCATATTTATACAGGTCGTGTAGGGTGGGGTAGTTGAATACCGTCGAGATCACCTGCATGAGATTTTTCTTGTTTTCCACCAGCGAGAGGCCGTAGTGGACCAGCTCTGTGGCCAGCGGACCGAAGATATGCACGCCGCGGATGACGCAGTCTTCTTTGGTGAACACGAGTTTCAGCAGACCTTCAGAAGCGCCCATGATCCTGCCACGGGCCATCTCTTTGTGCCGCGCCTGCCCCGTGCAGTAATTCATTTTTTTCGCTATGGCTTCCTCTTCGGTAATGCCCACCATGGAGATCTCAGGGATGGTATAAATCCCCAGCGGGATCACCTTGGCTAAGGAGTCCAAATCGCGGGTATTGAAGATATGGGCGACAGCGACGCGCCCTTGATCCATACTGGTGCTGGCAAGTGCCGGAAAGCCTATCACATCGCCTACGGCATAGATATAGGGCACGTTTGAGCGGTATTTCTCATCCACGATAACTTGATCCCGCGGTCCCAGCGCAAGGCCCACCTTATCACAATGCAGCTCGGCCGTTCTGCCGTTTCTGCCGGCGGCAAAAAGAAACATATCAGCTTCAACCACCTTGCCGCTTTTGAGGGTGATGTTAAGCTTTTCGGCATCCGACCCCGGCACTTCAAACGAGGTGATGGAATCGTTAAATAAAATCTCCGTCCCCTCCTTTTCCATACTTTTTATCAGCGCGCGGGTGAGCTCTTTATCGACAAAGGTGAGCACTTCATCCGTTTTGTTTATCAGATAGATTTTTGTGCCCATGGTGGCAAATAAGGTGGCATATTCCATGCCGATGACGCCTGCGCCTAGGATGCATAGCGAAGTGGGAATTCTGCCCAGCTTTAAAATGGTGTCGGAGTCATGCACCCGTTTGCCATCAAAAGGGATATCGGTGGGATGAAACGGATAGGAACCTGTGGCCACGACAAAGTATTCACCCTCGATAAGCTTGGTCTCATCACCCTCTATTTTGAGGATATGTCCCCCATCAAAACTTGCCACACCCTGATAAACATCGACTTTATGTTTATGCAAGTTGATATTTACCGCCTCGACTTCGGCATTGACGACATATTTTTCCCGATACATGAATTCATCAATGGTGGCGTCATGATGCAGGACGCGGTCGACGCCATAGAGTCCTTTTTCATTTCTCCCTGAAAAGAACAGGGCCGTCTCTTTCAATGTTTTTGAAGGCAGCGTCCCCGTGTTGGTGCCGGCTCCTCCGTAAGAGGGCTCTCTTTCTACCAACGCGACGCGATAGCCGAAGTAGGCGGCCTTGACAGCTGCCTTCTCGCCGGCAGGTCCTGAACCGATGACAATAAGATCGTATTTTTCCATAGTTTCCTTTGTAGCATAAGTACCTTAACTCTGGTAGTCAAAATTAAAAATATGATTACTTTGGAATTTTCCTAAATATATTTAGGGCTGCCATCGCGATCTTTGATGTTGTAAAACTTGAAGTAGGGGGGACATAAGGCTTATTTGCCGTGGTCGACACCACCCCAAACCTGCCGTTCAAAAATGGCAAAGTATTTGAGGATGACAATGTCCGACTATCGTTTCGGGCTATACGAGTGGCTTGAATACGCTCTTGGGCATGCTGAAACTGCCTAGATTGACTATCAAAGGCTTGCTGCAGACGACGAGCCTGTGCCAGCTGTGCATCGCCTGATTTGGGGCCAATCGGCCTCGGCATACCTAGTAAGGATGTAACTGGTAAGTAGATAATATGTCGGTTTCGAAAGCCGGGAATAACCTCTGCTAATGTTTTTGTTATTTCTTCGGGCGATAGCTTCTTAGCCTCAACTTCTTCTGCTGGGGCAACGTCCAAAACCTCATTGCCGCGCGTCCTTTCCTGTTGGCGGGCTGTAAAATCCATAAGAGTACTGAGAACCCCTTTATAAGCCGTGCCCTGGCTGGCCAATCCAGCCGCCTCAACCTCAACCGGCGTTTCAGTCGGTTTCTGCTCACCTGAAACATCCCTTATTTGCCAGCTTACGGTCTTTGATAAATCTTCTTTCTTTCCCTCCTCGTCGACCGCCCCGGCAGCTGCGCCCTGCACTGCCTCACCTAGGTCCGCCACGACCTCTTCGCTATGGGTCTTTACTGCTAGTGGTGAACTTGTCTCCGTTTGGATATCAGCGGCTGTTGTATCTGTAGCCAGCACATCATCTACTGACTCATCAGCCAGCCTTTGGTCTTCTTGACGAAACAGGGCGCCAGCGTCGGCAGCCGATTCAGCAGATTCCTTCCCAGTCGGATTTGCTGTGATCGTGTCTTTGTAGACATTCACATCCTGCGTTTGGCTGGTGAACTCATCAGCTGCTTCCATCAATGGAATGACTGGTTTCTTTTGGTTGCCTGGAATATCATCGGTGCTTGCAGCCGAACCTCCCTCGTCATCTGCCATCGCTAGCCCTGCTGGCTGTAATAGATCGGGTCCAGGCTTAAAACCAGGCTCTGGCACTGCTACTTCCTGTCCATTGTCGTCAACTTCTGCCATGTCTGGTGGTATATCACCGCGGGGTGGTAGAGGAGCCACGTCCGCATTTTGATCTCTTTTCGGCCGGCTAATGCCACAAGAGAATATGCTTAAGGCTAAAGCAGAGATGCTCATAGCCACACCTACCAGTTGCCGGGTTCGACCAGCCAAGCCCCACTTGCCAGCACTTTCATCGGCTAGCAGAGTGTGCCGTTTTAACGGAACATCTTGTCTTTCGTTAGTTTGGCTGCCATTAATTTGACTGTCGTTAAGATGGGCATTGACAGTTTGAGATGCAATGGGTTCCAAAGGCGATGGGAAATCTATCGCCGCTTCTCTCCCGCCAGCTGGGCCCGCCAGCATCGACATATTGCCGGATGCTGACGCCTGATTGGACAACGCCTCGGGCTTTGAAAGAGTCGCATTTGAACCAGGAGCTGTCGGAATGGGCTCTTCATGCTCATTTTCTGCCGGCTCGTTTTCTTCCTGGCTGAAATCCTCTGTTGTGGTATTGCCCTGCTGTGTAACCTGGGCGGTGCTATTCCAGGCCGAAGATGGCAAAATATCCTCAGGTGATATTCTCACAGCATCTCTTAAAAGAGCATCTTCGCCGACCACTGCTGTAGTATTATTGGGAATCGCATCGTCATTGCATGCCTCTGACATTGAAGGCAGTACGATACATGTGTGATTGAACATGGCTGGGGTGTCATTGTCAAAGAACGCCGGTTGTAATGGATCTTGGGCTGTCTTGACAAGGGGCCCACCCACAAAGGGAGGGGCGCCGCTTAATCCTCCGATCAAACCGAAAAGCAGCACGCCGGCAAGGCCCAGCATTCTCCGCACCACGCCCCCTGCAGCTATTCCCTTGGTTGAATATTGACTTAGCGGCTGCACGCGCTGCCTCGTCAAAGGCCGAGTGAATGGAGATTCAACAGGCCCCATAGTAAGCTCTTGAGACTTTTGATCTATCGCGCTGGTGTCATCTGAGACTTTGTGCTGGATTAACTCCAGCTTTGTTTCATCGTTGCTATTTTCATTATCATTCACCACCACAGGTAGCGGCTGGAGCATGGCAGGATTGGGGTTTGCCGTGATATCCTCTGTGGTAACATTAATGATTTGAGTTACCGTCTTTGCTAAATTAGACGTTATCCCTTGATCCTCCCTCTCTTCAAATTTTATTCCGGAAAAGGTGATTTGCGAAGGAACGGCGGCTATCGGATTGACGACCGGTGGTTTTAGTATTTCAATGGCCGTCTGTTTGATCAACGCATTAAGCGCAGCTCTGGTGTTAATAGGCACTTGACGTAAAGAGGCGCTTTCAGTAATGACCCCCTTAATCAATCCAATGCTTGCTGCGACTTTGGTAATTAACTGAAATTTCTCGGCTGTAAAAACTCCCAGCGAATCCCCTTTTGCCAGCAAATAGATGAACTCATTTTTCACCGCTAGATCACTGGTGCGATTGGTAAAGCCAAACCACCCTTTGATGGTCTCGAAAATCGCCCGCAGCCGACCAATGGCGACCAACTCCCCCTCTCCCTTAGCCATCCAACGGGTGCTTGAGGGAGCGTTGGCTAAATGCGCAATTAGCTCATGAATCTGCGTTTTTGACTCGCTATTAAGTGGAGACATAAATACCGGCCATCTTTTATTAATATAAGCATACAACTACTTTTCATTAGCAAGTAATAAGCATACAAGCATTTAAACAAAGAAGCTTAGTACAAAACCACCCAAACCACCAAAATTACAGTATAACATTTTAATTATTTTCACTATAACCAACTTTTATAAAATTAATAACAGAGACAATTTAACATTAGTTCAAACTAGTTATTCAGATCTCGTTACACAAATTAGAACCTAATTAACAAAACTCTAACAGCAAGCTCCATTTTCCTTCTCTGTGCCTCGGTGTCTCGGTTGTGAAGCTTTCCGTAACACTCTGATTAATAATACTATACCTTCAGTAAGCAGATTTCACCACAGAGGCACAGAGTCACAGAGAAGGTCGGAAAAACCTCATGGGTACTCATTTGCGTGATGAACCCATAATTTCAACTTATTTAAATAAACACACAGCTTAAACCAATAAAAAGCTTACAATTAATTTCACATAATAACAAAACATGTTAAAATCAGATTAGGCATCAAAAAAAATGGAGGCTATTATGTCTGTGCAACTACCACCACCAGATCCAACTTTTTCTATTAAAGCTGCCACTCCATCGCTCTTCGATGCTGTCAACAAGAATGAGATTGGCATCATCTCCAAATGGGAGAAGCGACCCGGAAGCGGCTGGCAACAGCTGCGTGTGAGCGTAGAAAAGAATGGTGATATCAAAACCCAACTAGCCGTGCGCAGCTCTTTTAGCCATATTCTTGCCAATATCCCGCTCATTGGCAAATTGCTTGGCAAAGAAACTTTTGGTGTAAACCTTGACTTAAACAAGAATTGGTGTAAACCTTGACTTAAACAAGAATATGAAGCTAGGTGGACCAAAAATTGAAAAATTATTCAATCATTTATTTGGCAACGATATAGCAAAAACCGAAAAGGATTTACTGGCAGGAGCGGTGAAAGACAAATCCACCGTTCATATCTGGGGCAGCTTAAATCCTATCCTTGTTGAGAAGGAACGCTGGGATAAATCTGCCCGGGAAATAAAAGATACGGCGGCAGAAAACAATGCACAGCAAAAAAATGTCTTAAATTCAGGAGGCTACCATGAGCATCTCATCATCAGGCAATAACCCTTTTCCATCAAACTTTGATCAAACACCCCCTCCAGCCGCCAAACCGGCCGCTGCTGCCTCATCCAGCCAACAAACTCCGGCGCAAGCACAGACGCAAAGTTCGGCGATTCATG
>CAWHMU010000007.1:0-53336 GCA_963830365.1 uncultured Chlamydiae bacterium | reverse complement strand
GTTCTCGAGGGCTTTTAAAGAGTTTGCTAGTACGACATTACCAGATAAAGTTCATCAATCACTAATCAAAGCAACATATAAAGACCAGATAGTCGGTCACGTAGTTATAGATTCAACACCCTTAGAGGTTCGTGAAAAACATTTTAAAAAAGCTTCCATAAAAAAACGTAAATTGAAGGATATAAGGCGCAAGGCAAAAAAAGCAGGGGAACTAAACCGTAGGCAAAAACAACTAAAAGAAAATAATTTAGACCACATGACGAGAGACCTACCAAAGCATTGTGACAAAGGTATGAAAAAGAGCGCTCAGGGTTATACAATGATTTGGAAAGGATACAAATTACATGTTGCTGTAGATGATCAGTGTGTTCCCTTGGCAGTTATTATTACATCAGCTTCTTTAAATGACTGCGAAGCAGCGATACCATTAGCATTGAAATCACACCAAGTTGTGATAAATTTATATGATCTAATGGATGCTGCATATGATCATCCTGAAATAAAAGAACATAGTATTTCCCTTGGACATGTTCCTTTGATTGATCAATGCCCTCACAGCAGTGCACAAAAAATTGAGAAGGAAACGGAACAAGAACGAAGAAGGCTTATAAACTTCAAAACGGCAGAGGAAAAAAGATACCGGGAAAGATTACCAAAGGAACGTTTCAACGCCTTGTACAAAGACTACAATGGAGGACGATCCATCTTTTATAGAGGCCACGCCAAGGTGTCGTGCCATGTAATGTTTGGCATTTTAACCGTTGCTGCTTCGACAATCATAAGCTTTCTTTAAGCAATAAAAGCGATGCGTTTGTGCTGGATATCGACAAGGATACCTCCTGCTCAAAAACAGTCAAAATCTCCCCATAGACAAGCCTCATAAATTATTTTGCAGTTGTCCCCTTGAACGACCCCATATTTTCTGCGTTCTAACGCATCTAGAATCGCATCGTTGGAAAATTATAAAACTTTTCCGGCGCAAAATCGCTGTATAAAACGCAAAACACTTATGCAATTGTCTCATCCGGGGTTAACTTCATATACATTGCGTTTCCCGTAGCTGTGGCTCGTCTTCGCTGCTGCTCGCGAGCCTTGGCTACGGGCTACAGAATGAGAGAAAAGGGGCAAAAAAGAGGGCGTGGATGCTATCTTTTTTGCCCTTTTTTCTCTCATTCTGTAGCCCATACCAAGGTGGAGCGGCAGCGGAGCCGCAGGTATGGGAACAAGAATGTCCTCATATAAACCCCGGAAGGGGTTCTTCTTTTTTCTTTTTAGGACGAAATTAAACCAATGGCCGATTATGAGTCCTACAAAACCGGATGAACCAGTAATGATCTATTTGTAATGTTCTCTTTGAAACAAATCGGCATTCTAGCACAGAAGGTCTAGTTAGCCTCGATAGAGGCGGAAGCATGTAGCCATAGGTGTCAACCTATGGAATAAAATGTAGTATAAAGAGAGCCGTGAATACGGCGACAGCAATTTCGATGGAGGCTGAATTAGATGCAATTATTATAGCATATACTATCCTTTAGTCATTGCTACCGCCGTATTCACGGCTTTGTTTCTAAACATGCGATTACCACACGCTGACGCATGTGGCTACATGCTTCCGCCTCTATCGAGGCTGTAAAAATGTTCTCATGGCTTGTGCCCTATCTTTTGTATGGCAGTGCCAACTCAAATCCTTCCTTCACAGGATCGAACGCGCAATTTGCCATTATGTATGATTTATTTAATATCCTCCATTAGTTTACATATGGGGAGGTACGCGATTGTGCGATGAACCTTACAAAGCCGGATGAACAAAAAGGGTTCATCACACAAAAAGTTGCATAATAAACATAGTTGTTTTTATAATTATCTATATATACATCTGCACAGTATTAACAAACTAACTCTAGGAAGATTATATGACGATTCAACCTAGCAGTATCAGGCAACCTCAACGACCTGAGACAACGCCTTCTAATCAAGACCCTTCCATTATAGCGTCAAAAAAAATGGCGACTTCCCACACTATAGTTAAGGTTGATCTGACAAAAACACCATCAAAATTAGACTATATTCCGCTCATCAGCACAATAAAAAGCATCGGAAATATGGTTCAAAAATTTGGCATAGCCTTTAAAAGTGAAGCGACTATTAATAATCATCCCAGTTATAAACATATAAAGGATAAAAGTATTTTCCGATGTATCCTATTGCTAATACCTGTGTTGGGAAATCTCATTGTCGGTATTTACGATGCTTCAAGAAAAAATTTAAATGCACCAACCTCCTTAAATATAACCACCATCAAGAGTGAATTATCTCAATTGTATCAAAAGCTGGATAACATCGAAAATGTTAAAGTATTAATAGACAAACTCAGCAAAGTTAATTCTAAACAAAATAGAAACGAATACGAAACAATAAAAGCTGAAATTAAAGCAGAGCTATCGAAAATGGAAGACAATACCGACAAATCAACAGAACAACAATCAGAACAGCTAGCATTTCCATTTGATTTTAATTTAGATCCAGTAATTGAAGAAATAAGTATACAGCTTTTTGATACAGTTACACGACTGGCAGAAAAAGGAGAGATCGATTGGGCATTGGAAGTGGTCGAAAAGATCCCAGAACAAGACTGTAAATTATCAGCTATACAATCTATTTCTGATAAATTGAAAGTAATGAAAGACTTAAAGCAGGCCCTCTCATTTGCCGGTTTACTACCAGATGAAGAGGTTAAGAAAAGCACTTTCTATGAATTGGGGAAGGTTCTAGGAAAAGACGAAAAAGGACAAAAAGAATGGAAAAGTCTGGCAGCTGACCTAAATGACGACCTAAGCAAGTCTGATTTTCTGGCCGGAATTGCCTTTGAGATGGCGTTCTCTAAAAATGAGTCGAGCACTTTTTTTGACTCATTGATAGAAATCTATAGTAGTATCCCTGAAAAAAAAGAATACGGGATTATTGGATCTCTAATTTTACAACAACTGAAGAAAGGAAATGATTATGCTAAGGCCTTTAAGTTTATCACGCTAAATATTGAGGAGAAATCGCAACCAGAATTACTAAAAGAAATTTTCAATCATTATCTCGAGAATAACAAGTTTACTGAGGCAGAAGAGGTGGCTGCAGCGGCAAAAAATGAAGGGATGTTCTGCAGCTTATTTAATAAACTGTCATCGATGGATAAAAAGGAAGCGCTGGAGAAGCTGGTTGATAAATATGATGGCAACATAAAATCACAAGCTTATCGTTTTTTGTCAGAATATTATTCGAAATATGGTGATATTTCTAAGGCAAGCGAGATGGCCAAAAAAATACCGGATTCCAGCTTAAAAGCATCTGCAATTTCTAGCGTTGTAGAAAATTTATTGGCATATTTAAAGCAAAACACCTCTTCAAATTTTAATATCGATAATATTTACAATTCCTGTTTGAAAATGGATGCAGCAATCAATCAAGAAACAAAAAAAGAATACCTATTTTTTGGTGCCATGACCGATGTTTTAAAAGCGTATTTAGAAAAGGGCGATATTGTGGAGGCGAAGAAGCTGGCTAAAGAAATTTGTATTACAGAAACAGCTTCTCTAAATTTATTTACAGGGACCAAAAGGTATGCTATGCTACTTATTATCGACGCTTTAATGAAGAACAAAACTCCTTTTGATGAACTACTTACCTTTGCGCTTGATAAAACTCTAACTAAAACCATAGAACATGGAGAAGACGGTATTATTGCATATATTGCTAGATCCATCGCTGCACCAATTTATATTGGAGTGGGTACATTTTATACTGGGAATTTTGGATCAATTTCACCTGCAGAACAAAGTATCTTTAAACATGTGGAGGAAGCCGGCCAAAAAACCATAGAAAAAGCGAATACAATAAGCAACGCTGATCTTAAGGATAAAGCCATGTATTTTATTTGTATAGCATATGCAAAATATAACTTGCTCGAGAAAGCAGAGGAAGTAGCTGATTGTATTAGCAATACAATAGTGCAACAGGAGGCAGATGAGTTCATTAGGTTGTCGCGATCTAATCCACCTAGACGGCTAGGGCAACGTGACTTTCTCTGGCGTGAGTAATATAACTCCCTTCGTCAAGTCCGACTTTTTTAGTTGCGACATAATCAATGACCGATATGACTTGAGAAATCGAGCTGATTTCTCAACAAACATGAAAGATTTTCTCAAAAAGAAGTAATTAAGGCAAACTGTGTGGGGGCCTTCCCCTAGGGGAATGACCCCCACACCGCTTGTTTTTCCTACCTTTTAGTTAACCGCGCGAAATATAAAGGCACACATTGCTGTTGTCATCATTGGCTCCAAAGTTTTAGAGTCGCGAAATTGAGTCATGTTTCTGCCACGCCTATAAGATGAGAAGGAGTTTTCTATCATCCCTTTCGGGCCCTTCAAGCAGCCTGCCAATTTCAAACACTGTAACCTCCCCTTCTAATACACAATCTTTTACACAGTCTTTCGACAGGCCCCTTAGAGCATCTGTTTGGCATATCAGAAACTTTTACTTACATTTTTGAGGTATTTACCGAAAATGGGGATGTCGACCAGCTGATAAAATTAGTTCACCCTTATAGGAAGAGCCATGCCATTCTTGACCTTCTGTATAAAATTCCATCGCCCTGGCAAAAAAAAACGCTACCAACCAAGCTGTGTGCATGGCCAAAGAAATCGAAGCCTCTGTAATGCGCTCCTATGCCTTTAAGGCTATTTTTAGGGTGCTGATTGAAAACGATGCTATCGATGAAGTGATCAGGCTGCTTCAAATACCTTCTCGATTGGAATATCTGAAATGTATTTTCCAACAGTTGATTGAAAAAGCGGATCTGGATGGCGCATTAAAAATCGTAGCCCAAATGCCCGGAAAGGAACAACAAACAGCTCTTTTTTGCATTTTCGACATGCTAATGAAAAAGGAAGATCTTGTTTCGGCACAGAAAGTAGCCAAAAAAATGCCAAGTAAGTCGATCCCGTCATGGTGTCTGATGGATATTTCCATGAAATATAAAGAAAAGTCAATGATGAGAAGGCGCAGGCTATAGCAACAAAAATAACAGACCCGTTCCTCCAAACAAAGGCTCTAAAATATGTTCCCAAAGCATTGACTACCAAAAAATCAGGTTTACTATGGCGATGCCGGCCGCTATCCTCGGGTGGTGGCGCTGTGGCAAAGGTATCTCGCCCTGCTGCCGCCGGCCGGAAAATAGCACAACGGCATAGGAAGGGAAAAACAAACTTTACTTCCTTAGCCTCCAGCATTTTTGGTTCATCGGTTTTTCAGGTCAAAGACGTGAAGTAAGGTATAAGAATTTCCCTGGGCGAAGCCCATCTCTTTGTAGCCCGTCAGCTAAAGCTTGAGAGCGCAAGCGAAGACAGCTGCAGCTACGGGTTTTATAAAAATAATCAACAACTCCGGTGGGAGTTCTTCTCTTTATGTGTTTCCACCTTAATAGATTAAAAGAGAAGACCCCTACGGAGTTGAGCACTTTACTTGCTGTTCCCGTAGCTACGGCCGTCTTCGCTTGCGCTCGCAAGTCTTAGCTGACGGGCTACAAAGAGATGGGCTTCGCCTATGCCGTACATCTTTGTCCTGCAAAACCGGATGAACCAGAATGTTCTTCTTTGCTTATGTTGATGTCTATGATTCATTAATTTAGAATCTTTTAAATCCTCACGTAACTGCTCAGTTTATTTTTGATTTTTAATATCCATCCCTGTATAATTCTTATATCTTTAAACAACAAAGATTTAAATTTATGAAAAACTCCACCTTATGGCAGGTTTTGGCCGCCATTGCGCTCGCTGTTTTGGCCGGCTATCTCACCGGACCCGATACGGCTGTGCTTGGACTTAATCTGCGCCAGGCTTACGGCCTAGCCGGGCAGCTCTTCCTCAACGCCCTGACGCTGGTCGTCGTGCCCCTCGTCTGCTCTTCGATCATCACCGGCACAGCACGCATGGGCACGGACAAGGCTTTCAAATCCCTTGGCGCAAAGACCTTCGGCTTTTTCATCAGCACGACTTTCTTAAGCATCCTGGTGGGCTATTTCCTGGTACAGGGCTTTGCCCCCGGCCTGGATCTGCCGGGCGACATGAGCCAATCCTTCCTCGCCGATGCCGGCCGTCTGCAAGCCATCCAAAGCCAGGCCCAGGAAGGCGCCTTCCAGAAAGTCGAGCAATTGCTGCTGCGGCTGGTGCCGACAAACATCTTAGCCGCCGCCTCGCAGGGGCAGATGCTGGGCTTGATCTCCTTCTGCATGCTCTTTGGCTTCTTCATCAATAAGATCGAAGCGCCGGCGGCAGCGGTCATCACGGCCTTTTTCCAAGGCATCTTCCAGATCATGATGAAGATCACCCAGCTTGTGATGAAAGCCCTGCCATTCGGCGTCTTCGTCCTGGTAGCCAAAGTCGTCTCCTCCACCGGCCTTGAGGCCATCACATCGGTGGCGGCCTTTTTCTTTGTCGTGCTGTTGGGGCTAATGGTCACCAGCCTGATCGTCTTTCCGCTGCTGCTGAAGCTTGTGGCCGGGGTCAACCCCATCACGCATTTCAAAGCCATGCTGCCGGCGCTGGTCACAGCCTTCTCCACCAGCTCCTCCGCCGCCACCATGCCCGTCACCATCGAATGTCTCGAGAAAAGAGCCGGCATCTCGCCGCGCATCTGCAGCTTTACCATCCCCTTGGGCACGGCCATCAATATGCCGGGTACGGCCTTGCATGTATGCGCTTCGGTCTTTTTTATCATCCAGGTCTATGGCGTACCCATGAATCTTGCCACCCAGGCCACTATCGTCCTGATGACCCTATTAACCTCCTTCGGCATCGCCGGCATCCCTTCGGGCAGCCTCTTTGCCGTCGTCACAGTATTGAGTATGAGCGGACTGCCCACCGAAGGTGTGGCTGTGATCCTGGCGGTAGAACGCCTGATCGACATGTGCCGCACCGCCGTCAACGTCTTTGCCAACAGCTGCTGCTGCGTGCTGGTCGCTAAAAGCGAAAAGCAGGAAGACCTCATCACAGCCTCCATAACGGCAGCTTAGGAATAACAAATGAGTACATCGCCAAAAACAGTCGTCGTCGGCATGTCGGGAGGAGTAGATTCATCCGTCACCGCCCTGCTGCTTAAGCAACAGGGCTACCGCGTCATCGGCATGTTCATGAAAAACTGGGAAGAAAAAGATGCCAGTGGCGCCTGCCGGTCGGCGCTGGAATATGAAGATGTCGTGCGCGTTTGCGAGCAGCTGGACATCCCCTGCTATGCCGTAAATTTCGTCAAAGAATACTGGGACAATGTCTTCATGCATTTCTTAAGGGAATTCGAGCTCGGCTATACCCCGAATCCCGACATCCTGTGCAACCGCGAAATCAAATTTAAAGTCCTGCTGGACAAAGCCCTGGAAATCGGCGGCGACTTCCTGGCCACCGGCCACTATTGCCGCAATATGCTCGTAGACGGCCGCTGGCAGCTGCTTAAAGGCTCAGATCCAAACAAAGACCAGAGCTACTTCCTCTATACCATCGGACAAAAAGCCTTGAGCCGCGTCCTCTTTCCTGTCGGTGGCCTCATCAAAAGCGAACTCCGGGATATCGCCCGCCGGCATGATCTGGCGACCTCCAACAAGAAAGACAGCACCGGCATCTGCTTCATCGGCGAACGCAACTTCAAGGAATTTTTAAGCAACTATATCGCCTACAAGCCCGGTAACTTCGAAACGCTCGATGGCAAAGTGGTCGGACAGCACGCCGGCGTAGCCTACTACACGCCGGGACAGCGCAAGGGCATGGGCCTAGGCGGCGCCGGCGATGCCTGGTTTGTCGTCGGCAAAGATATCGCACGCAATGTGGTGCATGTCGCCCAGGGCACGCGCCACCCGGCCCTCTACTGCGATGAGCTGACGGCAACGGAAGCCAGCTGGGTGGCCGGCGCTTGTGCCTTTCCCCACCCGCTGCCATTTCGCTGCCGCGCCAAAATCCGCTACCGCCAGCCCGACCAGGAATGCGTCATCACGCAGATCGAAAACGGCAATGTACATGTGAGCTTCACCATCCCGCAGCGCGCCGTCACCCAGCGGCAGTCGATCGTCTTCTACGACGGCGATATATGCCTTGGAGGCGCCATGATCGCTCAGGCAGGTCCTTCCTACTACACGCAACAGCGCCCCCTGCCCGAAATCGTCGCTCCCTAAGCTTAAAAGTTTACCACAGAGGCACAGAGAAGCAAGCGGTGTAATATTGAGATGTATCTTTTATATTTTTGCTGCTTATGCTCTGTCAAGGGCATAGAATTAGGATTTTATGGATGAGGGGTGATAGCAATAATATACAATTCCTTGCGCTTGGGCCCATAGGTCCAAAATACACGATAGGCTGATGGGGTCTTATTTTGTGCATAAGATTCAAAAACCTCTCCACCAAATGGAGAAACGATATCATCATACTTATGCGTATGTAATGAAGGATGTCGCAGATTTTCCTGCATAAGACCTAATGTTTTAGCTACAGCCTTGTACTGTGCGATTTTATCCTTACTATTTTCTAAGTCTAGGAACTGACCTTTGGCTGTTTCTGAATAGTTAAGATCAAATTTCATCATCGTTCACAAATTTTGAAAAGTCCCTATCCAATTTACCAACTCTGCCCTCTTTAATATCTTCCAATCCCTTCATCACAGAAGCCATAGCTTTTGGATTTTTGTATAACCAATGCTCTTCCGACGGAATTTCTGTCAAAGGCTCCAAAATAATCCTGTTTCCTTCCTGATAGGCTCGAAAGGAACTAATTTCTAAATCTGAAGGCAAAAACTGAGTCAAACAGACCCTGTTTCTTGTATCCAGAGGCAATTTAACTTGTTTTTGATGTGCCTGTTTTCTCATATTTGCCAACTGTCGTTTGTTATTATGTTCACATTTAATTATAGCAACATGTTGCTATGATGTCAAGTCACCCCCTTTGATCGGGGTCATAATCACCCAAGCCGGCCCTTCCTACCACGACCAAAAACGCCCTCTGCCTGATATTGTAGCTCCCTAAGCTGCCAAAATTCACCACAAAGACACCGAGACACAGAGAAGCAAGCAAACCACAAGAGAACATCCTATGAATTAAAGTTATCTGCTATCCTAATTGTTACTCTGTGTCTCTGTGGTGAATTTTTTTCAAGACTCTGCTGGCGCGCAATCGCTATTTTCAGGATAATGCGGCACAAACCAAAGGTTTGTATTGTTTGCCAATATTTTTTTCCTATTTCTGATTTTGCTGATCATCGGCAGCGCGCCGGATAGTTCTTCATCGCCTCTTTTCGCCGATGACAGCACCCTTGCCTTCTCTGCCGGCATGTTGTTTTACCTTGCCATATTAGCACTCATCTATGCGCAGCATCGCATGCTGGGACGCAAATTCCACCCCGAACGGCTGCTTTTCCTTGCCAACCTGGAACTTGTGCTTTTTTTCTTGGTCGCCTATTTCGTCTTCGGCGGCCAGCGCCTGTTCCAAGCACAGCTCTTGACCCCCTTCAATACCACGCTGCTGACACTATTTTCTCTTTTTCTCTATTTTTCAGGACTTTTCTTTGCACAGTACGCCTGCCAGCGCCAAATGCTGCCCAAGGCCACAGCGCTGGCCAAAACGCGCCAGGCCGTGTGGTTCCTGTTCCCCTTTGCCCTGCCCTTCATGATCTTGGTGACCATCGGCGATGTGGCATCCTTTATCCCCTATGAGGATGTCAAAGAAGTGCTCGGCCTCAACGGCTATGCTTGGGCGGATACTGTTCTTTTCATCGCTTTAAGCCTCATTTCACTGCTCGCCACCATGATTTTCTTGCCGCCACTATTGGTATTCATTTGGCAATGCCCTCGCCTGATCGATCCGCCCCTTGTCGCTAGGCTGGAAGCCCTTTGTCAACGGGCGCACTTCACACACGCCGGCTTTAGGATCTGGAGCGTCATGGATGGATCATTTAATGCCGCAATCGTCGGCATCGTCGGCCCCTGCCGCTATATTATGTTCACCCCCAAACTGCTCAGCCGTCTTTCCTCAGATGCCATCGAAGCCATCCTGGCACATGAGATGGGACATAACCGCCACCGCCACCTGCTGCTCTATCCTTTAATCTTGCTCGGCATGCTGGCCTGCGGATGGCTAGCCTCATCCCTAATTTATAACAGCCTGATGAAATCCTCTGCCGGCGCTTGGCTGGCCGCCTGGCCCCCTTGGCAGGAACTTGCGCCTTTGGTCCTGTTTTTGCTTTTCGTGGGCGCCAGTGCCCTTTATTTCCGCCTCATCTTCGGCTATTTCTCCCGCCTATTCGAACGCCAGGCCGATCTCTATATCTTCGAATTGCAGCTGCCCGCCAAACATATGATCGAAGCCCTCGATGATATCGGCTACGCCTCTGGCGGCATGCATGAGGCGCCCAACTGGCACCATTTCAGTATCCGCCAGCGTATCGACTTCCTAACGGCTGCAGACAAAAACCACTCGCTGATTGCCCGCCACCAGCGCAAGGTGCGCTACAGCCTGGCCGTCTATGTGCTGGCCTTGAGCCTGGCCATATACCTCTTAGTAAACATAGCATATTTTTAACTCATAGGAACCGACCATGCATAAAGAAATCGACAGTCTGAAAGAGATCTATAAAACCTACCAGGAACAGGCCATAAAAGACTATTTCACCTTGCTCAAATTCCAAAGCATCAGCTCAGAATCCGACTATAAAAGCCAGGTCCTGGCCTGCGCCGACTGGGTGTCGGCCTACCTAGAACATATCGGCTTTGAGGTGGAGCTATGGCCGACCACCGGGCACCCCACCATCTTCGCTAAGTACACAAGCCAAGGCCCCGCCCAGCCCACCCTGCTGATCTACAACCATTATGACGTACAGCCTGTCGACCCGCTTGCATTGTGGCATTCACCCCCCTTTTCACCCACGCTGCGCGACGGCCAGATCTATGCCCGCGGCGCCCAAGACAACAAGGGCCAGCTCTTCTATGTCTTGCTGGCCCTTAAAGCCCTGGTCGAAAGCCATGGCAGCCTGCCCATCAATATCAAGCTGTGCATCGAAGGGGAGGAGGAATGCGGCAGCGCCGGTCTCTCCCGGCTGGCGCATGACAAAAGCAAAGAGCTGCAGGCCGACTACCTGGCGATCGTCGATCTCGGCATCGACCAGCTCACCAAGCCTGCCATCACCCTCGGCCTGCGCGGCCTTGTCACCATGGATGTCGAAGTCAGCAGCACCCATACCGACCTGCATTCGGGCTCCCACGGGGGCATGGCCTATAACCCCATCCACGCATTGGTCACGCTGCTAGCTTCCCTGCGCGATGCCGAAGGCAGAATCACCATCCCCGGCTTCTACGCTGCCATACAGCCGATGACAAAAGAAGAACGGGCCCAGGTTTCTTTCGACTTCGATGCAGCCGACTATGCAGCTGCCTTCGGCGCTCTGCCGACCGGCGGCGAACTAGCCTACTCCCCCCTGGAACGCAACTGGACACGCCCCACGCTCGAAATCAACGGCATCACGGGCGGCTATGCCGGCACCGGCTTCAAAACCGTCATCCCCGCCAAAGCCTCAGCCAAAATATCCTGCCGCCTGGTTCCCAACCAGCAGCCTGAAGCCATCGGCCAGCTGGTGGCTGACTATCTCAAAAAACACGCTCCAGAGGGCACAACCGTCACGGTACACATCCATGCCGGCATCGGCAAGGCCGTGCGCGCCGATGTGGACTCCCCGGCCGCCAAAGCCTTTGCCAAAGCCTACGGCGAAGTCTTTGAGACACCCTGCGAGTTTCTGTATAGCGGCGCCTCCATCCCCGTCGTACCTGAACTTGCCGCTGCCAGCGGCGCTGAAGTCGTGCTGGTGGGACTCGGCCTGCCTGGCGACTGCATCCATGCGCCGAACGAGCATTTCGGACTCGACCGCATCGAAAAGGGCTTTCTGACAACAGCCCGCGCCATCCAGCTGCTCAAGCAGCAATGACAGCCATACGCTGCTTCCATTATCGGCCATTGCTTTAATTTCGTCCGAAAATGAAAATAGAAGAACCCCTTCCGAGGCAATTGCATAAGTGACAATAAATTGTTCTAAATTGAAGTTATTGTGAATTCTTGAAGTAAAGCTCGAGTTTTTGTGTAGTTTTGAGCGTTCTAGCATCGATTCATTTTGATCCCGGGTACGATTGACTTCCAAAGAATCGCTGTATAACTCGTGAAATACTTTTGCAATTGTCTCTTCCGGGGTTTATATGAGAACATTCTTGTTCCCATACCTGCGGCTCCGCTAACGCTCCACCTTGGTATGGGCTACAGAATGAGAGAAAAAGGGCAAAAAAGATGCCATCCACTCCCTCTTTTTTGTCCTTTCTCTCTCGCCTACCAGCAAATCATCAAGCGCCGCCTGAATGAAGAAAAGGATTATACCGGTGCGCTTGACATAGCGCTGAATTTGCCGCGGGATGTTAAAGACCAGGCCTTGTTCGATATCAGCCGGGAGATCCTTGGAGAGGAAATCCCTGAGCTCAAACTATGCGAAGCAGCCGCTGACAAGATTTCGACCTATCATTATCCGCTGCGGAATCAGGCCTATGCCATTTTGAAAGATAAATACGAGCAAAGAGGCAATGCCACAGACGCACTGCTCATAGATGCTAAAATCAACCACCCCTACCTGCCATACTACATAGAAGCACTCAAACGCCGCTTTTGGTAGCTTTTGCATCCACCACGAGCACGGCCGCGCCCTGAAAGCGGCCGTGCCGCAAGTCGTCCAAGGCCTGATTGGCCTGCTCCAAGGGATACGTCGTCACGGTGGTTTCGACCGGCACCTTGGGCGCCAGCGCTAAAAATTCCACCCCGTCCTGGCGTGTCAAATTGGCTACCGAACGGATCATGCGCTCTTCCCACAGCCAGGCGTAGGGGAAACTTGGGATATCGCTCATATGAATGCCGGCACAGATCACACTGCCGCCTTTGGCGGTAGCGCGCAAAGCCTGCGGCACAAGTTCTCCTGCCGGCGCAAAGATGATGGCGGCATCCAGCAGCACTGGCGGCAGGCTGTCTGCATCCCCGCTCCATGTTGCCCCCAAGCTTTTCGCAAAGGCCTGCGTCTGCACATCACCTGTGCGCGTAAAGGCATAGGTCTTGCGTCCCTGATAACGCGCCACCTGGATCAGAATATGCGCCGCCGCGCCGAAGCCATAAAGTCCCAGATGCTCAGCTGCGCCGGCAAAGCCGAGCGCACGGTAGCCGATTATGCCGGCGCAAAGCAGCGGCGCTGCCTGGATATCGGGATAGCCGGCCGGAATAGGGAAACAATAGCCTTCATTGGCCACACAATATTCGGCAAAACCGCCGTTCACCTGAAAGCCGGTATAGGTGGCGTGATCGCACAGATTCTCCTTGCCGGCCAGGCAATAGCGGCAATGGCGGCAGCTGCCTCCCAGCCATGGCACGCCCACCCGCATACCGACGGGTAGATTCGTGCCCGGTCCGTTTTCGACCACCGTCCCCACGATCTGATGACCGGGAATGATCGGCAAGATGGCACCCGGCAACTCGTTGTCGACCACATGCAGATCGGTGCGGCAGATGCCGCAGGCATGCACGCGCAGCAGGATCTGCCCGGCAGCGGGTTTGGGGATAGGCAACTGCAAAAGCTGCAGCGGCTGGTGATGCTGAATAAGCTGCATGGCATGCATCATAGCGATCCCTTCATACTTTCTTTTTTTATTGGCAAAAGGCCTTCATTTCTGCAAAATGGCAATCTTAAATACTAAGAGTATGCGTCGCATGAACAAAACAACTCCCCATGCAGAAAAAGAGACAAAGCCGGGCGAACAAAGCCTAAAAGAGGCCGAACGACAAAGAGTGCTGGCCCAGCTGCAGCTCATCAACCGCCTGGCAACACGCCTGCCATGGATCGTGCTGGCCATCTCCCTCTTTGCGTTTATGGTCATATTTTTGCAAATCCACTTAAAAGGATAGGAAAAACAAACGGTGTTGGGGGCATGCCCCTTAGGGGAAAGACCCCAACACGGCTTGTTTTTCCTATCCTTCAGCTATTGTTTTTTCGAACAGAACCACCCTAAAACTAAAGCAGCAACGCCAGCAACAAGTGCTACAAGACCGGCAGTTGAGACATTTTCAATTTCAGCTTTGGCCAGCTCGGTAGAATTTAAAGGGCGAATTTGCGCCATACCCATGTTGCCTGGTCCCTGATATGAACTTATCCCATCAGGAATCCAAAAAGGGCCTCTCTTCCACAAATTACCCAGCACACCTTCAGCAGGTCTTGGGTCAATGGCATATCCACTTTGGAAAATGGTGTCTGTCTTGACACATGTGGCACGGGGATTCCCTCCGAACAGCTTCAAGCAACTGGACAAGCTGTCTGTCAGCTCGCAGGTGTAATCTAGCGGGCATGGAACAATCGGTTTAAGCCCATAGGAATTGTGGTGTATAACGTTATTCATTTGCACTCCATTGTTTTGATTTATACCAAGACCTAGTCCGACATGTCAAATTCTCACTAGGTCGTGGTATACGCTTTTATACCGCGCGCGGCATAACATTTATATTTATACAAATGGGAATTTGCCACAAATAGGAATTTTGAAAGGGGCCGGTGAAAGGGGCCGGGGCTGCGATGTGAAAGGGGCCGGGGCTGCGATGTGCGATTCTCTGATCTCAAGGATCTCTTTAATGGCATTTAATTGGGATGAGGTCCGTAAGTAAGTAGTTTTCTGATAGTCACACCTCCTGCGAAAAACAAAACACAGCCGTTAAAAAGACAATAAATAAGCGCACATTGCAGCCTTGTCGTTACCCACAACTATCAATCGAATATTTTAAGTCATTTTTTTCCTATTATCATCTTCGTAGGGGAAATATTCGATCACCAAAGTAAAAAGAGAGGAACTCCTACGGAGTTAAACAAGAATATGCGTTTTCCCATAGCTGCGGCTGTCTTCGCTTTCGCTCGCATGCCTTAGCCATGGGCTACAAAGAGATAAGCTCCGCCAACAAAAAAGCTTTTAAATATATTCACAATAAGGTTTATTAATCTACCTTCTCTGCTGCTAAATAGGCCATGAGTTCTTTTGAGGTCTTGCAGATTGATCTCTTTGTAGCCCGTAGTTAAGGCTCGCGAGCGAAAGCGAAGACAGCCGCAACTATGGGAAAACGAATAATTGCATTTAACTCCGTAGGAGTTCCTCTCTTTTTGCTTTCTTGACCGAATAGGCGAGGATGGCCCAAAAAACAACTTAAAATATTCGATTGATAGTTGTGGGTAACGACAAGCATTGCAGCCCCGGTCCCTTTTGTAAATTAATTTACATGCAACTACAAACGCTAATCTCAATCGCTTTGCCAATCGTCAATATAGCTACAGATATTATCGCGTTGCAAATCTATTGATCTTAACTTTTCCGCTAGCATCCTAGCAACGGCCGTTGCACATGTGAAAAGGTGTTCAAGATTTTTGCCTGCCACGGGTGGGGATTGCAGGGTCTAACAGACTCAAACTTTCCTGCTGACATTGGCGCTTAGGCCAGGGTGCCTTTCAACTGCTGGAAAAGGGGGTCTTGCCGGATGGGGTCGAATTCGGGCTGCTCGCAGGCCTGAAGGGGATTGGGCAAGCCCTCCCTGATGGCGCATTGCAGCCAGCCGATGGCAGGCCTTACCTGTCCGAGCAGCGCATGGGATAGCGCGTTGAGCAAGGCTACGTCATATTTGGGAAAATCCTGATATACTTTGTCGCCGAGCGAAACAGCCTCTTGCAGTTTACCTAAGCGGTAGGCCAGCTGGTGCAACAGGCGCAGGGCAGGCGGGCTTAAATGAGCGCGCTGCGGTGATAGCAGCGCATAGGCCGCCTGGTAATCCAGCTTCTCAGCAAGGATGCGGGCCATATATTCGATGGCTTCCAGATGAAGCACGCCCGCTTTTGTCGACGCGCAGATCTGTTTGAAATGGGTTAGCGCGGCGTCTTTATGTCCGTCGCGAAATTCCTGTTCGGCGGCCTTGAATAATTGCTGCAGCGTGTCATCTTTGTCGTGGTCTGTCAGGGCCAGACTGCTTTTCCAGGTACGATAACTCTCGTAGGTGAAAAGCAGGAAGAGGGACCCTGCCAAAAAGGCCTGGATGGCAAAGAAGAACAGGCCGATGGCAGCCCCCAGCACGAGGCTGATGAATAAGGCGATTTTAGTGCCGCGCAGGCCGAAGATGCCTTCCAAGACGATGCTCAGCAGCTTGCCGCCATCCAGCGGCTGGATAGGCAAGAGGTTGAGGACCGTCCAGAACAGGTTGATATAGTAAGTCACATTGACGGCATAGGTGACGGAGGAATGGGGGTGTGAGACATTCATCAGGCGCTGCGCCCAAAATGCCAAGCCGCACAGCATAAAACCTGCCAAGGGCCCATTCAGCACGATGACGAATTCCTGCCACAATTTGGGCTTTTTAGGGCCGCTTCGCTGCGTGACACCGCCAAAGCCCACCAGCTCGATATGCGCTTTTTGTCCGAAAGCCACCGCCGTCAGGGCATGGCCGAATTCATGCACCAGCACCGAAGCCAGGATCAGCAGCGCCCAGATAACCGTGCCTTCGATGGTGGAGGTGTTGAGCCAGCCGATGGCAATCGCCAACAGCCAGAAAAAAGGGTGGATGATGATGGGGATGGGGCCTGAGATTTTCAACATGACGGGTACATAAGCTGGTTGATTTTCCGTTATTTTACCTCCATCGCCCTTTGTATGGCAACATCCATCTCGGCCAGGCTGTCCTCGATGCTAAATAAGGGGAGTCGGATTTGCACCGCTAGAATGCAACACTTACATTGCCACTAATTAAACAATAACATAAACTACACTAACTCATATGCAGATTATATATTAATTAAACAACAATAAAACCTATGACAACAATTACTAATATCAGCGCCGCAAATTCTATCGCTGCAAGTACTGGTGCCGCAAATGCGGACAGGCTGGAGCTGGAATTTCGACAGGCCGCCTACGAAAACAAAACAAAAACCATGCTTGCTTTGAGCGACCGCGGCGTAAATATTGACTCTAAAGGCATTGTCAGCGGTCAAACGGCCGCACATCGCGCCGCCGCTAAAGGCAATGCCGAAGCGTTGCGTCTGCTATTTAACCTAGGCGCAAATTTTGACCTGCAGGACAGCGACGGGAAAACGCCGCAAGAGCATGCTCAAAGCCCTGAAACCACAATGATATTTGCACTCATTCGATCAGGAAAGGGAGCCATCGCCGCCAGGAAAATCTTTTATCCTACCGCTTTTGAATAAGATAAATGTTCCGATACCGAACTAAAAGCACATCTCAAATGGAGAGATGCATTAACAGACATATCCAAACAAATCGAAGAAACATTACACCAAGAAATCTACGATTCCTATAAATCCGAATCCCGACTAGTCGAAGTGGGTATAGATGCGAGCCTGGATGAGGTCCAGCGAATCATCGCGGATGGCAACGCATCCCTTGAACGCATCAGTAACTTATTCCTACAACAGATTTTGTTGGATCAGTCCATTAAACACGGCCACACAAGCTGTGCTTGTGGAGAAGCGGCCGCCGCCAGCTATGTCTATGTTGCTCAACATGTGAAAGCCGACTTCCCGGTAGAAATGATCAACTTGATGGTCAGCCCCTCCTGCGATGGCAGCGAGATGGGCCATGCTTGCGTTATTTTAAATCGCGATCCTCAAACTATGCCGGCTGGAAAAAGGCCCTCATTGTCGACCCGCTGCATGACAGGCTGTTCTTTTATGATTTTGTCGCACAATATGGCCAAGACACCGTGGCAAAATCACTCGCTAACATCGCTGTCAATATCGGTGCCTCTAACACACAGCTCCCATTTACCACCTCAAAACTATTCTCTAAAACGGTATCTTTGTATGAAACCAGGCGCAATGAAATCCTTGCCGAAACCTACCGCCTATTTTTGCAGCGCTATCAGTCTCAGACACCCAACGCGTTCAAGCGCGAGTGATCGGAGTGATGATCGCTGTCACATAACCGCTGACATGGCATTTTGTATGGCAATACCCATCTCGGCCGGGCTGTCGGCCACGACTACCCCGGCCGCCAACAAGGCGGCTTTCTTCTGCTGGGCCGTACCCTTGCCGCCGGCGATGATGGCGCCGGCATGTCCCATGCGGCGGCCGGCGGGCGCTGTGCTGCCGGCGATGAACGCCGCGACAGGCTTGGTGCAGTGCGCCGCGATCCAGGCGGCGGCGTCATCTTCGGCCTGGCCGCCGATTTCGCCGATCATCAGGATGCCTTTAGTGGCCGGATCTTGTTCAAAGAGCGTCAACACATCGATGAAATTGGTGCCGTTCAGCGGGTCGCCGCCGATGCCGACGCAGGTCGACTGGCCAAGTCCAAGCTTAGTGGTCTGCCATACCGCCTCGTAGGTCAGCGTGCCCGAGCGCGAAACGATGCCGATATTCCCCGGCAGGTGGATGTAGCCGGGCATGATGCCGATCTTGCATTCTCCCGGGGTGATGATGCCGGGGCAGTTGGGACCGATCAGGCGGCTGGTGCGGCTGGCGCGCATCACTTTGCTTACCTCCAGCATATCGCGGATAGGAATGCCTTCGGTAATGCATACGATGAGGGGGATACCGGATTCTTCCGCCTCGAGGATGGCCTCGGCGGCATAGGGCGGAGGCACGAAGATCATGCTGGCGTCGCACTGCGTAGCGGCCTTAGCTTCGGCTACCGTATCAAAGATCGGCAGGTCGAATATGCTCTGCCCTCCCTTGCCGGGGGTCACGCCGCCCACAAACTTGGTGCCGTAAGCCAGCCCTTGTTCCGTGTGGAAACGTCCGGCTTTGCCGGTGATGCCCTGGGTGATGACTCTCGTATTTTTATCAATCAATATCGGCATGGTTTACGCCCTCCCGCGAGCATTATTGGCCGCGGCGACCACTCTTTCGGCCGCTTCGGCCAGCGTATCGGCGATGATGATATCAAGTCCCGACTCAGCCAGCTTTTTCTTGCCCTGCAAGACATTTGTACCTTCCATGCGGATCACCAAAGGCACCTTGACCTGCAGCTCGCCGGCGGCAGCTACGATGCCGGCAGCCAGCGTCTCGCAGTTCATGATGCCGCCGAAGATATTCACCAAGATAGCCTTGACTTTGGGATCTGACAGGATGATCTTAAAGCCTTCGGCTACTTTCTCCTGCGAGGCGCCGCCGCCGACATCTAAAAAGTTTGCCGGCGCCCCCCCATATAACTTGATGATATCCATCGTTGCCATGGCCAGGCCAGCGCCATTGACCATGCAGCCGATATAGCCGTCCAGGCCCACATAGGCCAGATCGAAGCGTTTGGCCTGCACCTCTTCAGGCGTCAGCTGCGCCGGATCGTAGTAAGCATTGATCTCGGGCTGGCGGAAGAGGGCGTTGTCGTCGATACTGAATTTGGCATCCAGCGCCAGCAAGTCTCCGTCTGGCGTTTCCACCAGCGGATTGATTTCTATCAGCGAAGCATCGGTGCCTACAAAGGCTTTGGCCAAACACTCCGCCAGGCGCTTGCCTTTTTCGGCCAACTCGCCGCTCCAGCCCATGAATTTTACCAGGCGGATCAGATTGTAGCTTCTAATCCGGCCATCGTCGGTAATTGGCAGCGTCAACACCTGTTCAGGATTTCTCGCCGCCACTTCTTCGATCTCCATTCCCCCTTCAGGCGCCGCCAGCAACGTCGCCTGCGCACGCTGCCGGTCGATGACAATACTGAGGTAAAGCTCGCGCTTGATGGCCACGATAGGCGTAATGATCAGCTGGTTGGCGACGACCCCGTGCGGGCCGGTTTGATTATTGACAATCTTCATGCCCAGCAATTGACGCCCCAAAGCCTCGATTTCCTGCCGGCTGCGGGCCAGCTTGACGCCGCCGGCTTTGCCGCGGCCGCCGGCATGCACCTGCACCTTAAGGACCGCTTGGGTGAGCTGTTGACCTTCGACAATGTCGAGCAGCTCAGCCATTGATGAAACGACGAAGAAATCGGGTACGCAAACGCCGTAATGGCGGAGTAGCTCTTTAGCTTGATATTCGTGAATGTCCATACTCTCCCATATAAAAGATCAAAAAATAGAAACAAACAAAATTTTCGTTTGAGAGCAAATCTGTTGAGACTTTTAATGCCCACACACATAAAATCAATCCAAACAAACAGCAGATGTGTGGCTGGCCTAAACATTGAAAAAATTCAACGCAGAGACACCGAGGCAAAGAGACACAGAGGCACAGAGAATCAAGCGGCAAAAATAAAAGAACAGGATAGGCAGGATGAACATAAAAGGTGATAGGGTAGTCTTGTCGGGGTCTGTTACCTGCATTTATTCTGTCTGTCACTTGCTTCTCTGTGTCTCTCTGCCTCGGTGGTGTATTGCCTTCGCTTTGCTATCTTTGCGCTGAATTCTTTAAACCACTGCAACTAATCCAAGAGCTTGATGATTATGGTCCTTAAATTTCTTAAATCCAGTTATGACAACGTCAAACAGGCCCTGACCAAAACAGGCTCGCTGCTCGGCAGCAAGCTGCGCAGCCTGTTCAAAGGACAGATCGATGAAGACGCCCTGGAACAACTTGAACGGCTATTGTACGAATCGGATCTCGGCGCACACTACGCCAAGGAACTTACCACCAAAGTACGCCTGCGCCTGCAGCAAAATCCTAAACTAGACAGCGAAGAGTTGATCAATGGCCTGCGGAAAGAGGTGCTGGCAAGCCTGCAATCCTGCACCGCCGCCCCACACGCCGCCACCGCGCCGCAAGTCATCCTCATCGTAGGCGTCAACGGCAATGGCAAGACGACATCGGTGGCAAAACTGGCCCACCGTTACCAGCTGGAAGGCAAGAAAGTCATCGTCGCCGCCGCCGACACCTTCCGCGCCGCCGCCATCGAGCAGCTCGAGAGCTGGGCAGAGCGACTGAAAATCGATATCGTCAAAGGCCGGCCGCACAGCGATCCGGCTGCCGTGGCCTTCGACGCCCTGACGGCCGCCAAAGCCCGCGGCGCAGACATCGTCATCATCGACACCGCCGGTAGACTGCACACCAAAGTGCCGCTGATGCAGGAATTGGAGAAAATCAAGCGCACCTGCCGCAAAATTGTCGAGGCGGCACCGCATGAAACGCTGCTTGTGCTGGATGCAACCACAGGGCAAAATGCCGTCGAACAGGCCAGGATCTTCCATCAATTTACGCCGCTGACAGGGCTGATTCTGACCAAGCTGGACGGTACGGCCAAAGGGGGAGCTGTGCTAGCCATCCAACGCCAGCTCGGCGTACCGGTAAAATTCATCGGCGTAGGCGAAGGCATTGAAGATCTGCAACCTTTCCATCCACAAGTATTTGTGGATACATTATTTGCATAAATGAACTTCTGGTGATTTATATTTTTTATTGAGCATATTCCTGCCAACGTGCTATAGCGTAGATGGACTTAAAAAACCGATTCTAAAGACACCATATTTAGGAAAAACAATGAAACAGCTAATGCGTTATGCTTGTGTACTAGGGGCCTATCTCATTGCCTCGTGCGCACAACTCCAAGCACATGACCATCATGAACATGTCGTCGTCGAAGAACATGGCCACTGGCATCACCCCCATGAAAGAGTCTATGTAAGCGATCCCTGGTATCATCATGAGCATGTCTATTACCACCATGGCTATGCCTACCCGCACTATTATTACGGCAGCCCCTACTATTACTACGATCCTAACTACTACTGGCAAACACCCGGCGCCGAAGTCAACCTCAACGTCAACATCCCCTAGCTCAACATTGCCTAGCACACTTCTTCATCTAAAGCGACAGCTGCCAGCAGCTGTCGCTTATTCGTCTTAACATCCTTTTAGCCATAAAAAAATCTTCTAAAAACTAGCTGAGCGTTTTTTAGGCATTTTTATAAAAATCGCAAATAGCTGATAATAAGATGGTTGCAAAACGAAAACACTTATTTATATAATTTTTATTTTATTTATATAGATAGTAAATAACCTTTTTGCTTTAATAATAAATAGGCAGGATGACTATAAGCCTTAAGGAGTGTTACAGAAATGAAACTCCTGACCAGGCAGAGTGGATTTTGGGATATGACTAAAACGCATGATTCTTCCGAATGAAGCGTTTTTTCCAATTCTCCCAACATAAAAATCCATAGGCAATGTCCCATAGGATTGGTCACACGTCGCTTATAGCCCTCCCCTGCCGCTCTTTTAAAACGCAAACCCTTCAGCGCGAGGACCTATATATGTACTCCATGAAAAAACACCTGTTTAGTCTGACCCTATTATGCGGCTTTGCTCTGCTCCCCTTGGCGGTGTCGGCCGACCAAATGGGCGCCCAACAGCCGGAAGCAACCATGACGGCGGCCCACGGCGGACATAGCAGCGGGGGCGGCTTTAGCGGACACAGTGGCGGTGGCAACTTTGGCGGTCACGGTGACTTTGGTGGCGGACATGCTGGCCACAGCGACTGGGGTGGACATCACGGCGACTGGGATCACGGACGTGGGAATTGGAACAACGGCTATTATGGAGGCTGGGGCTACGGCTATGGTCCGGGCGTTGGCATCAGCATTGATACCGGCACAGATGCTTATCAGAGCTATCCTTACTACGATCCGAATAATCCGAATAGCTACTATTATAATCAGAACTATTACTACGGACAGTAGCAGAAAACAATATCTCATGGCAAACGTCAATGCATGGCGTCTTGGAATAGTATCTTGGAACAGGGTCTCGGCGCAAGCCTTGGCACTAATGCTTGATACTAATGCTTGATACTAATGGTTGGCGCAGCCTATGAGAAGGGGGAGTCGCTTCAAAAACGACTCCCTTTTTAAGATTGCATAGGTGGCCTATTTATAGTGCCGCCCATGCTTAAGGGCTTTCGTCTAACTGGCGAAGGCCCTTTCTATTTTATACCATGATCTAGTGAGAATTTGAGGTTCATCATACAAATGAGTGGTTGACATTCATCCAGTTTTGGGGCCAAAGACGTGAAGTAGAGTATAGAGATGTTACTAGGCGAAGCCCATCTCTTTGTGGCCCGTCAGCTAAGGCTTGCGAGCGAAAGCGAAGACAGCCGCAGCTACGGGTTTTACAAACAAAAGATAACCCCATCGGGGTTCTTCTCTTTATGTCCTTATACCTTAGTAGATTAAAAGAGAAGAACCCCGATGGGGTTAAGCAGTCAATTTACTGTTCCCGTAGCTGCGGCTGTCTTCGCTTTCGCTCGCAAGCCTTAGCTGACGGGCTACAAAGAGATGGGTTTGACCATGCCTTGCTTCACATCTTTAACCTGTAAAAAATGATGAACCACTTTTCAACCACTCATTTGTGTGATGAGTCCAATATGTCAAATTCTCACTAGATCATGGTATAAGCTCCAGCTTCAAACTCCCCCGCGGAACAACTCGCACCCCAGCTCCACTAGCACAAATAACAGCAAGCCCACCAGCAGGAAACGTCCGCCTGTCACACGATACCCCCCTTGCAAACCAAGGCGGTAGCGTCCAACCCATACCATCAAGATCGGCAATAGACCCAGCAAAAGCGCACAACCGAGCCCCCCGGCAAAATCTAAGGCCACCAAGAACACATGGGGATGGATCAGCGCAAACAGGAACGGAGGGACAAAAATGAGCAGACACAATAGCAGCTTGTTTTTAGCAGTTTTTTTGATCTGCATGCCGTCTGCCAAGAAATCCAGCAAGCCCAGCGTGACGCCAAAAAATGAAGTCACCAATGCGAAAAAAGCAAAATATTGACCGACGACATAGACGCCGGGGATGTTTAGGACATTTTTTAAAGGCTGGACAGCATTTTCGCCCTTCTGCAAGGCTTCACTTAGGCTGCCGGCGCCGTCTGCCGGCACAATCCCCAGAATCAACCATTGCCAGAGGGCATAAGCGATAAATGGCAAAAAGCTTCCGATCAAGATGGCCAAACGGATCTTGCGAGCATCGCGCTGCATATAATCCACCAACGTCGGCACGATCCCTTGATAGGCAAAGGCCACAAAGGTGATCGGCAGCGCCGTCCAGGCAAAAGACCAATTGGCCCGCCATAATAGCTCAGGATTGACATGGGAATATCCCAAAAATACAAACGCCAGATATGAAACGCCAAGGCCCAGCATCAAGAAAATGTTCAGACGTCCGACCAGGCGCGCGCCGGTATAGACGAAAGGGGTAAATAGGGCTAAAAATATAAGCTCCCCCTGCCATTCCTGCAAGACCACCGACCTACTAAGCGCCTGGACCACCAGATCGCCGGCTCCCACGATATAGGCCAATGTCAGGCAGTAAAAAAGGAAAAGATAAAGTCCCCAGGCCACCGCCTTGCCAAAACGCCCTAACATGCGCTCGGCCATGCTCAGAATATTGGCATTGGCCGGCATCCAAAGGGATATCTCTAGAAATAGTAGCCCTGTGGCAGCCATAAACAGCCAGCATAGCAAATATAGGCAGAGGGAGGGAAAAAAACCTACCTGACTGGTCAAGACCGGCAAAGCCAGCATGCCGCCACCGACCGAAGTGCCGGCCACAAGTAAAATGCCTTGGATAAGGCCACCACAATTTTTCATGAAATCTTCACAGGGTTAACAAATAAAGGCTAAAGCATAATGCATAAAACAAAATTGCGCCAGCTTTACCCGGCAATTGCCAGATATTCTAAATAAAAAGTGGTTCATCCGACAAATGAGGACCTTTAGCTGGTAAAAGTATTAAGGCTTCAGATTTTTATGAACCTTCATTATCAGAAATTTGTGAACTGCTTGATATCTTGAGTAAACCTTCTACAATCCCCATTTGAAATTGCAAAGGTACTTATGTAGCTCAAATTAAGAGGTTGGATAGTGCCTTATACCGCGGTAGCGGTCAGCAGATTTCAGCCCCGCGTGCAGGAGCTTCCTGCGCCGGAACGTGGGGTCAGAATACACATAATATCAAAACCGCGGCAGCGGTGTAAGAGCTTTGTAGGCCTCTTACACCGCTGCCGCGGTTGCCTTTTAAATTTATGCGAACCCCACGTTCCGGCGCAGGAAGCTCCTGCACGCGGGGCTGAAATCTGTTGACCGCTGCCGCGGTAAGTGCACATTTTAGCCTACTTGCAAACCTTCGTCGAAAAGACAAGTATACGACTTCTTGAATATGGAATATTTTAAACCAGCTTTATTATCTCTACGAGTCGAGGTCCTCATTTGTCGGATGAACCTAAAAAGTCGTTAAAATCTGACTTCAAAAATTCATCAGCTAGGCAGAGAGCTAGGGAGAAACCAGGCGGGTAGTAGGCATAAGGCTGCTGGACTTAAAAAATAAGGTGTAATAGTTTCTCAGTAACCACAGAGAGGGGTTTTTTAGGATCAAGCAACTATACTGACCAAATAATTGATCATAGCAAAAGAAATACAATAACAGCATGAGGGTGGTCAGAATATTTATCCTGACCATCCTAATAACCTGTTGTTGTAGGCTTACACTTGATAGCCTTATGCCTGTTCCCGCCTATACCTGGCTGTGTGCATCTGCGGTGAGCCAGCTTGCTGTTACTCTACCGTAACCGACTTGGCCAGGTTGCGCGGCTGGTCGATATCGGTGCCGCGTTCATTGGCGATATAGTAGGCCAATAACTGCGTGACAATGGTAATGGGAATCGCCGCCAGTTCATCGATGGTAGGCGGTATCCAGATGATATCATCGGCAATGCCGTTCAATCCCGTATCCCCTTTTTCAGCGATAGCCAAAACAAGCCCATGGCGCGCCTTGACTTCCATCAAATTGCTCAGCAGCTTATCGTAGGTGGTCTTGTTAGCGCATAAAGCTACCGTCGGACACTCCTCATTGATTAAGGCAATAGGACCATGCTTCATTTCGCCCGCAGGATAGCCATTGGCATTGATATAGGAGATCTCTTTGAGCTTTAGCGCCCCTTCCAAACTAGCAGGGAACATATAACGGCGACCGATAAAAAAGAAATTCTGATAGCCGGCATATTTCTCAGCAATAGCCTGGATGGCAGGGGCTTGATCCAACACCTGCTGCACTTGCTGCGGAAGTAGTTTCAAAGCCTTTATAAACTCCAGTCCTTCTTCCTTGCCCATATGGCGCATCCTGGCCATCAGCAGGCAAAAGAGCGACAACACGACAACCTGGCTGGTAAAGGCCTTGGTGGAACATACGCCGATCTCAGGCCCGGCACGCAGAAAAATGCAGGCATCGGCTTCACGAGACAAGGTGGAACCATGCACGTTGCATAGCGCCAGCACGCGCGAGCCTTTGGCTTTGAGTTCCCTGACGGCCGCCAGGGTGTCGGCAGTTTCCCCCGATTGGCTGATGGCAATCACCAGCGTACCGGGAGAGACAACGGGATTTTTATAGCGGAATTCGGAAGCTATCTCCACCTGCACAGGCAGGCGGGCCTTGTCTTCAATCATATAGGCCGCCAGACAGCCGGCATGCCACGAAGTGCCGCAGGCCAGGATCAGAATGCGTTCGATAGCCATCAATTCATGCACATCAAAGCCGAGCTCTTCAAAGACTGCCGTCCCATAATCATCGTCAAAGCGCGACAACAGGGCGCTGCGGATCGTCTGCGGCTGTTCGTGGATCTCTTTAAGGGTGAAATGCTTGAAATCGCCTTTTGAAATATCTTCAGCCTTAGTACTTAGCTTCTCTCTGGGTTTGTCCACTAATTCATGCGCGACCGTATAAACCTCCAGCTTATCGGCTTGAATGACTGCAATTTCACTGTCAGACAGAAAAACCGCATCACGGGTATGGCCGGCAAAAGCATTGGAATCGGAAGAGACAAAAGCTTCGCCCTGGCCGATGCCGATAACCAAAGGGCATTCATTGGCCACGGCGATGATACGGTCTGGGAAATCCTTATGCACCAGCGCAATGGCGAAAGCGCCTTTAAGCTGGGGTAGGGCTTTCTGTACTGCCTTCAGGATGTCTCCTTGGTAAAGACTGGCTATGAGGTGCGCGATCACTTCGGTATCGGTCTGGGAGATGAAGACCGCCCCTTGTGCTGTCAGTGTTTTACGCAGCGCTTCGTGGTTCTCAATGATGCCGTTGTGCACCAATGCCAGGGAATACGCGTTGTCAAAATGGGGATGGGCATTAAGTTTTGTTGGTGCGCCATGTGTGGCCCAACGCGTCTGCGCAATCGCCAAATCAAGGCTCAAATGCACCTTTTCAGCCTCGATTTCCAAAGCCGACACTTTACCCACTTCTTTGCAAAAGGCTATCTTTCCATCTTTAACGCCGGCAATACCCGCCGAATCATAACCTCGATAGGCCAGATTTTTTAATCCCTGGATGGCGATTTTAACTGAGTCATTAGGGCCTATATAACCAAAAATACCGCACATAGAACCTGCTATTTGGATTTTAAATTGCTGATTTCGCTTTCGATCACACCGGCGATGTTCATAGCTATCTGCTGCACTTGCTTTTGCTTAGGGCCTTCTACCATCACGCGGCAGATATCTTCTGTGCCTGAATAGCGCACGAGCACACGGCCTGAATCTCCCAAGATTTTTTCCGATTGCTCGATAGTCTCCTGAGATTTCGTCAAACTATCTAAAGTGGGTTTTGATTTAACTTTGACATTTACACAAGCCTGTGGATATCGCTTAAAAATCCCCGCCAGATCGGAAAGCTTCGATTCGGTCTCAATCATGATGCGCAGCACCTGCAGGGCGGATACCAGGCCGTCGCCGGTGGTATTGTGATCGAGAAAGATCATATGTCCGCTTTGTTCCCCGCCCAGATTAGCCTCATGCTTCAACATGTCCTGAATGACATAACGATCGCCAACTTGCGACCGGATGACTTCAATACCAAGCTCTTCCATAGACTTAATGAAACCCAGATTGGCCATGACTGTGCTGACCACCTTGTTATGGCGCAGCAGGCCGCGCTTTTGCATATCGCGGGCGCAGATGGCCAAAATGGTATCGCCATCCACAATCTGGGCGTTTTCATCGACCATGATGACGCGATCGGCATCACCATCCAAGGCGATGCCGACATCGGCCTTATGCTCGATGACGGCCATTTGAATCGTTTCGGGGTGTAGCGCGCCGCAGCCATCGTTGATATTCAAACCATTTGGCATGTTGCCATAAACAAACACATTGGCATCCAATTCTCTAAAGACCAGCGGCGCGACTTTATAGCTGGCCCCATTGGCGCAGTCCAGCGCGATGGTGAGATTCTTCAGCGAAAGACGCCTCGGAAATGTAGCCTTAATGAATTCGATGTAACGGCCATCGGCATCATTGATCTTGGTATTTTTGCCGATATCACAGTCTGCCGGCAGGCTGTCAGAAAAATCACCACCGGCCACTAATGCTTCCATTTCTTTTTCCCAACTGTCAGGCAGCTTAAAGCCTTCTGCCGAAAAAAATTTGATGCCGTTGTCGTAGTAGGGATTATGCGAGGCGGAGATGACAATGCCGGCATCGGCACGGTAGGCGCGCGTGATAAAAGCTACCGCAGGTGTTGGAAACGGACCTACCATCAGCGTATCGACACCCATGGAACAAAGGCCTGAAATGAGGGCGTTTTCAAACATATAGCAAGATAGGCGCGTATCTTTACCAATGACAACGCGATGCTTGCCGTTGCGGCAGCGGAAAATCTTACCCGCCGCACGTCCAAGCGCCAAGGCTGTTTCCACCGTCATCGGATAACTATTGGCCCTGCCACGCACCCCATCAGTGCCAAAAATTTTACTTGTTCCCTTATTCCCCATCGGATCCTGCTTATATTATTTAAAGAATTTATATCATTAGCAAACTACGCGGCGTTTCACACAGATTGATCCAACCACCACAGCCACAGAGAAAAGCTATAAAGAAGACTTGAAATCCATTTATTAGGTGCTCGTTTACGCCGCAAACCAAATACGCCACAAACCAAACGCTTTTTTAATCAAAAGAATTGCAAAACAGGCGATTGGTTGCAAAACGATAAGTTACTTGATCCACAAAGGACGATCAAGCAAAAAGTTGGTGGCGGCGAGTTTAAAATTTTCCTAGATACAAACAGCACTGATCTGATCTGCAGTATTGACATGGCAGATAGACAAACCAAAAAAGAGGACCTGGTCGCCCAAGTCCCCTTTCAGACAAAAATGTAAGCGGTTAATTTTTAGCTTAGAAACCAAAGTTTGCAGATACTGTCAAACCTTGCGTATAGATCGCACCACGATCTTTCTGCTCTACATTATTAGCATTGCTGGTAGGCAAGACTTCAGGGGTTTCTGATGTGTCATAGGTGATGACATTTTTGTTAAAACCAAAACCTGCGAAATCATGGAAGCCATGGTGTTCCCAGGCAAAGGCCAAAGAAACAGGGTACTGGGTATTGCAGTAGCAGAAGCAATGTTCCCATTTCAGACCGATGGCCAGGTCGCTGATTGTGCCTGAGCAACGTTCAGATGGCGCGTGCTGGTTGAATCTGTACGCGCTAGTTGCACCGGCAAAATCAATATAATTTTCATTAGAATGATTTTCGAATCTGCCGAACAAAATGCTGCCGCCGGCCTGGCCGAATAGCACCACATTGCAGCCGAAGTCAAATTCGACATCCAAACCTACGCGAGGACCTGCACCTAAGAAGTTATTCTTAGCCTTGGTGAGGTTGTTGAAATGGTTTGAGCTCACTGGTATGACAGCAGAGGCGCGATTAGCAGAAGCATCATACCTGTATTTCTGGTTGATTCTAGCACCTCTTAAGCCGACAAACGGCCTTAACACAAAGCAAGCAGACACATAGTACTTATGACCGATCTCCAGGTCCAAATAGTCCAAGTCCAGGATATATTTGCTTGAGGCAAAGCCTGGCACGCTGTTATCAACACTTTCCCACAATGGTCGGAAAGCTGTGAAATCAGTCGCTGAGAACATTGGAGTGGTTACATTGCTGAAACCTTTTGCTTTGGCAGTAGTGTGGAAGTGCGTGTAGTTCAAAGCAGCATCCCAGCAGCAGCATGGGCTGAAATAATTCAATCCGATGCGGAAACCTGGCTCGAATTCTTCGCCTGGTCTGCGCAGACTGAGAGTCTGAAATGCTTCTTGACCGTATCCAGCAGGTGTAGAACTAATAGTTTCTTCATAACCCAATTCTGTGCCGTCAGCGCAAGCTCTCCACCAGAGGAAATCTACGCGCAAACCAAAATTATGGCTGCAGCCTGTGCCGCAGTCAAAACGAGCGCATGGATTATAACCTACGCCGCAGTGTGGGGCTTCATGGCAAGGAGCTTCGCAGCATACAGGTGCACACTGGGGAGCGCAGTTTACATCGCCACCTTGTTGATGATAAGCATAATCATCGGCACCTGCATAAGCAGACACAGACAAAACTCCTAAAACCAAGTACGTCTTGGCAAAATTACCCAAAAAACGTTTCATCTTCATAACACCCCTCGTTTGTCCATTATTATTTGTTGTCCTAGTCTCTAAGCTTATTTCTGCCTGTTTCGGACCTTGGGCAACACATATAACAACATTTTGGATGATAGGCAACCAGAATTTTAATTTTACATCGAAGTTTAGCAAAAAAAAAGAGGACCCGGGCAAGCCCAGGTCCTCATGCATCAGACTAAGTTAGACACTTCCAATCTTGAGATTAGAAGCCAAAGTTTGCAGATACTGTCAAACCTTGTGTATAGATCGTACCACGATCTTTTTGACTTACATTGTTACCATTGCTGATAGGTGCGTCGGTTGGATTTTCAACAGTGTTGTAAGAAACTACGTTCTTGTTGAAGCCAAAGCCTGCGAAGTCATAAAAGCCATGGTGCTCCCAGCTAAGAGCCAATGACACTGGGTGTTGGGTATTGCAGTAGCAGAAGCAATGTTCCCATTTCAGGCCGATGGCTAGGTCGCTGATTGTGCCTGAGCAACGATCAGATGGTGCATGCTGGTTGAATCTGTAGTTGTTAGCCGCTACAGTTGGGTTGGTGAAATCAACATAATTTTCATTAGTGTGATTTTCAAATCTGCCGAACAGAACGCTTGCACCGGCTTCGCCGAACAGGATCACGCCGCAGCCGAAATCGAATTCAACATCCAAGCCTAAGCGAGGACCTGCACCTAAGAAGTTGTTCTTAGATTTTGTCAGGCTGTTGAAGCTGGTTGAGCTTACAGGAGTTACTGCAGCTGCGCGATTGGCAGAAGCATCATAGCTATAGTTCTGGTTAAGTCTAGCACCTCTTAAGCCAATAAATGGTCTTAAGACGAAGCAAGAAGACACATAGTACTTATGACCGATTTCGATGTCCAAGTAGTTCAAGTCGAGCACATATCTGCCTGAAGCTAAATCTGGCACGCTGTTATCAACGCTTTCCCACAATGGACGGAAAGCTGTGTAATCAGTTGCCGTTGCGCTTGGAGATACTACATTGCTATACCCTGATGTCTTCGCAGTTGTATGGAAGTGGGTGTAGTTCAAAGCGGCATCCCAGCAGCAGCATGGGGAGAAATAATTCAAACCGATGCGGAAGCCTGGCTCGAATCTTTCTTTTGGCGAACGCACGCTTAAAGTTTGGAATGCTTCGCTACCAGCACCTGGAGGTGTTGAAGAAATCGTTTCTTCATAGCCCAGTTCTGTGCCGTCAGCGCACGCTCTCCACCAGAGGAAATCAACCTGTAGACCCAAGTTGTCCGAAAAGCAGCCTGTATTGCCGCAGTCGAAACGAGCACATGGATTATAAGCTTCACCGCAGTGAGGTGCTTCGTGGCATGGTGCATCGCAGTTTGCAGGAGCACATTGAGGAGCGCAGTTAAATGCACCGCCTTGTTGTTGATAAGAATAGCCGTCAGCACCTGCATAAGCAGACACAGACAAAGCGCCTAGAACCAAGTACGTCTTGGCAAAGTTACCCAAAAAACGTTTAATTTGCATAGCAACCCTCGTTATTGTTTATTGTCCTAAAAATTTTTAGCCTATGCTGCCTATGATGGACCTTATTAAATGTTTGTGCATTTGCGGGATATGACTCCCTTAAAAACACACCTCAACAACTCCCAAGACAGACATCACATTTTAGCTCTCATTGTCAATTACCACATTTACACTAACTCTTGCTTTTTTGCCAAGAGTAAATTCATTTTTCTAAAAAAAGAAAAAAATCTACCATCATAATAGATTAAAAACTGGCTTGATTTAAGGTCCTTTGCAGAAACATACGGCATTGATCCAAAAACCTAAACTCTTTATTTGCAACCGGCGCTGCGCAGGTTTCCATTCTTTTTTATGCCACCGTTTGAAAACGCTGCCTTAAGCAGGTTTCAAAACAGTGGTGAAAATCTAACTTGATTACATGTTTGATAAATTTTGCACAACCAAATTCGCATATTTCCACAGAATTTGGCGCTTAAATTTGGCATATGAAATGGAATTTTAATTTAAAACCTTTAAAATCAAACGTTAACAGCCATAACCGAATAACCCCGAAAAATCAAGTCCGGATTCTGAGCAGCTTTCAATCCGCACTATCACAAAATCGGTTCATCCGGTTTTGTAGGACGCAAACGCTTGCGCCACAGCCTTTAGGATATACCGCGCGTGGCTTAGGTTGTGTTTTCATACTTAGCTCCCGTTCCGTCTCAGGCAGCGCCTGCACAGGGGGTAACAACAGCCATACAACCCAACCGCGGCTGTGGCGCAAGCGTTTGCGTCCTGCAAAACCGGCTAGACCACATACAATTACGGCTATTATACCTATTTGTATTGGGCTATAAATGCCTTTTCCGACTATTCCTCTTTTTATTCCAGCATGATTGAACTTGACATTTTTATGACCGATTTTATAACCTTTTAAGTGTCCTTATTAAGTGTCCTTGAATATACATACTCTGCTTTATCATCGTGGCTGCTGCGACGGCCCTCCTCATAAATTCCTGCCCATGCAGCCGAAAGACGCTATGCTAGCCGCAAATAGCAATTAGCTAGAAATAGCAAATAGAGTATGCCTGATAAATACCGGAGCAACATTTTCTCGTGCAGCCCAAGATATACCACGCCAGCGATCACGATATAGACTCTACCTTCATTGATGCTGACGCCATTCATATCATCAGAAGACTGAAGGAAGCTGGGTTTATCGCTTATCTCGTAGGGGGTAGCGTCAGAGATCTTTTACTGAAAAAGACCCCTAAGGATTTCGACATCTCCACCTCGGCCAGACCTGAACAAATCAAGCATATTTTCCAGCGCAGCTGCCTGCTGATCGGCCGCCGCTTCCGCCTGGCACATATTCGCTTCGGACATAAAATTTTCGAAGTTTCCACCTTCCGTTCAGGCGACAACGATAGCGATCTAATTGTCCATGACAACATCTGGGGCACCCCTGAAGAAGATGTTTTGCGCCGCGATTTCACCATGAACGGGCTTTATTACGATCCATCCACCCACACCGTCATCGATTACGCCGGCGGCTGGGATGACATCCACAAGCGCATTCTGCGCACTATCGGCGAGCCTTCAGTGCGTTTCAAGCAGGACCCCGTGCGCATGATCCGGCTGCTTAAATTCCAGGCGCGCTTTGACTTCAAGGTAGACAACTCCGTGCTGGTGGCCTTAGCCAGGTGCCACCATGAAATTGTCAAAAGCTCTCCGGCACGCATTCTGGAGGAAATCTTCCGCATGCTTGAATCAGGCGCAGCCGAGCCCTTCTTCCGCTTGATGACCGACTCGGAAATGCTGGAACTGCTTTTCCCTTGCCTGACCTTTTTCCTGAAAGGTGAATCTGCTGAAGATGTCTATCGCTATCTGGCCGTGGCAGACAACATCAACGCACATAGCGCCAAAAAACCGCTTGACCGTGCTATCCTGACAGCCTGTTTGCTCTATCCGATGCTGGAAAAGGAAATTCACGATCAATATCAAAGAAACGGCACGACACCGCATTTCGGCGAGATCCTGATGCTGACAGGATCCCTCATTAAAGGCGTGCTGACCTCCTCTTTCTCCCATTTCCCAAAGCGACTGAGCATGATGATGAGTTTCATCCTGTCCACGCAATACCGCCTGACGCCATTAAGCGGCAAACGCGTGCAGCGTCCAAAACTGCTCCATAACCGGGAATTCGAATTCGCCTTGAAATTTTTAAAGATTAGGTCCCTTGTCGATCAACAGCTTGCTGACGACTACGAGTGGTGGCAGCATCTGAACCGGCAAATCGAAAGGCAGCATGAACGCCGCGGCCATCATCCCCACGAGGCTCCCCACCGCCATGCGGACGGCGAAGGCGTTCAGGAATTAGAGCCTGTCGAATCCCACGCCGACGATGATGCTGATGATGATGCAGAACATGACCCATTCTAATTCCCGTTGTCAACTGATCCAAGGGTTTGACCTGCCCATCTATCATTGCGGTCCGCCGCTTGAAGAAGGGGCGCTGCCCTCACTGTTTTATTTTTCGCTCTCCGGTGAGGAAAGCCTAACCCTTGACCCCTATAACCAGCCGGTGACTTTGCTTACCGGTCACAATAACCACCGCCGCCTGCGCGTGTTTTCGCTAAACCTGCCTGGCCATGGCCATGGATTGGTCAATGCCAAAGCGCTGGCTTACTGGGCCGAAAACATTGCCGCCGGCCACGACATCATCTCAGCTTTCATTGACAGCTGCCGGCTGGCGCTTGATTTTCTCGTCAACAAGGGCTATATAGATCCCGACCATATTGCTGTGGCAGGGCTATCAAGAGGCGCTTTCATCGCTACGCATTTCGCAGCAGCGGATCATAGAATAAAAACGGTGCTGGGCTTTGCCCCTCTGACCCGCCTTGACGGCAGCAAGGATTTTGCCGATATCGCCGCCCATCCCCTCGTGCAAGAGCTGTCACTGCGGCAGTTGGCAGACAAGCTGGCCGCCAAGACGCTGCGCTTTTATATCGGCAATCGGGATACCTGCGTTGGCACAGAGAATTGTTTTACTTTCATCAAGCAACTGGCCGAAACGGCCTATGCCCATCATCACCGCTCGCCGCCAGTCGAGCTGATCATCTACCCTTCCATCGGCCATCAGGGACATGGCACCCCGCCGCACATCTTTCAAGCCGGCAGCGACTGGCTGCTAAGCCATATGGTGAAACCCGGGGAAAGAGCCCCTTTGTAGACGAGATATAAATATCTATCGATAAGGCCAATATGAGCATTGTATCAAGCCATCCACCTTATGAATTAAGCCTTAACCTGCACCTAACACCGTCACAAACTATGGAAAGGTCTATAAGTGTGCCGAGCCTGCCAAACACGCTTGCCAGCGAGACAAAAGCAGCTACCGGCACCTCTGACTTTGTCTTGCCAAAAGACATTACAAGACATATCAGCAGCTTTATCGATGGCAATACGTTAGAAACCATATATGCCCTAACTCCTGAAAATAGCGATGTATTACAACAGTCGCGCATCGCAATTTCTAAAAAAGACATTGCTAAAGGAGTTTTTTCAGCCAAATGCGACAAACTTGAAACGCTTATAAAAATAGTCAGCACAAGTTTGATCAGACTTGCACAACCTGCGCCAGCGATAAGCTATGCCAAAGAAATCGAACAAATTAAACAGCTAAGCGCCCACCAGATCACCGCTTTTTGTGAACCGACTACCGATGTCGGCGCCGCCGAAAAACTTGTGGCTAAAGCTATTACTAAAATTTTAGGCCTGCCCGAATGTCCCTATTTTATCGTTCGAGGTAACCTAAAATGCCTCCCAAAATTTTCAGCAAAACAACAGGAATTGATCAACGACAAAGAAATCTTGCGTGTTCTTGCCACCCATGAGCCTAAATATCATGAACTGCCATTCTTAAAATTTAAGCAAGGCACATAGACCCTCTGATGCGGCTTGCTGCCTTTGCGTTTTTACGCGCTATGCGTTGAATCAAATACACAAACTATTATCCAAATATCATGCATCTTATTTTTTTGTACTATGCATGCTGTTGCCCGGCAGATAATTCGACCGGGTAATTCAGCTTTCCTCCTTTGTCTTTTTTAGGTATAATTCTCTAAAAAGCCAAAATCCTTAATCTATAGTAAACCTATGCCAATAAAATATTCTGTCGTCATCCCTCTAAAAAATGAACAAGAAAACATCGAAGATCTCATCACCGAACTGGAACCGGTCATGCAAAGTCTAAAGGCGCCTTGGGAGCTGCTGTGCATTGACGATGGCTCGACAGACGCCACCTTGGCTGTTTTGTCCGATATCGCCCGCCGGAAACCTTTTTTGCGGGTGCTGGTATTCGACCGCAACTACGGCCAATCCTGCGCCTTTGATGCCGGCTTCAAGCAGGCGCATGGAGAATGGGTCATCACGCTGGATGGCGACCGCCAAAACGACCCGGCAGACATCCCCAAATTGCTGGCGGTAGCCGATGGCAGCGACCTGATCTGCGGCTATCGCTTCAACCGCCGCGATCCGTGGCATAAAAAAATCACCTCGCGCCTGGCCAATTTCGTGCGCAGCCGCTTTTGCCAGGACCATATCAAAGACACCGGCTGCTCGCTTAAAGTCTACCGCAAAAAATGCTTAAACCACATCAAGATGTTTAAAGGCATGCACCGCTTTTTGCCCGCCCTATTCAAAATCGAAGGCTTCCGCGTGGCCGAAGTACCAGTCAACCACCGCGAACGGCTGAAAGGCACAACCAAATACAACTTTTTCAACCGTTCTTTTAATACCGTGGCCGATATGCTGGCCGTGCGCTGGATGTGGAAACGGCATATCAACTACCGCATCGATAAAGAGATCTCATGAACGATTACTTGAGGGAACTGCTTTATCCCCTGGGATTCCTGGCGGCGGCGGCCTTCAGCGCACGCATGCTGGTCCAATGGCTCTCCAGTGAAGCCAGAGGCCAAAGCTTCGTCATGCCAATTTTCTGGAAGCTATCCCTGGCCGGCAACCTGTTGCTGGCAGGACATGCCTTCATCCAGGTGCAATTTCACGTATGTGTCATCCAGATGTGCAATGCCGTCATATCCTGGCGCAATCTCAACCTGATGCAGCCTGCCGCAAAACAAATTTCCACCCGCCGCACCCTCTGCCTGCTGCTCTTGGCCTTGATAGCGACGTTTGCGGCCTTCCAGTGGCAGGACCATATACTAATGGACAATTCCCAAGGTTGGTTCCGCATCCCCACCGCCCCCTGGCAACAGATCCAAAAGAAAGTAAACCTTGGCTGGCACATATTCGGATTTACCGGTCTCGCGCTCTTTGGCAGCCGCTTCTGGATGCAATGGTGGTGTGCAGAGAGACGTCGTACAAGCTATCTAGGACCAGCCTTCTGGTGGACCAGCCTGATCGGCGAAGGCATGTGCCTGATCTATTTCGTACGCATCGGCGATGCGGTGAATTATATTGGCCCCGCCTGCGCCATGATCCCCTACATACGCAACTTGATGCTGCTCAGCAAACAAAATAAACTACCGGCCGGCGGGACGAATTAAAACATGCCAAGTTCATCAACCAAACACATCTTCATCTTTGCCGGAGAAAAAAGCGGCGATCTGCATGGCGCTCATCTGATCAAGGCGCTGCAACACCGGCTGCCTGCCATCCATATCGAAGGCGTGGCCGGCCCTGCCATGCGCTTGCATGGCATTGACGGACCGCTCACGATGGAAGATTTTGAAGTCATGGGCCTTACCGATGTGCTCTGCTCTTTGCCCAAACTATGCACCCACTTTTATAAGGTCCGCGATCATATCCTTGCCAGCCGACCTGTGGCTGTGGTATTGATCGACTACCCCGGCTTCAACTTACGCCTGGCTAAAGCCTTGCGCCAGCAGGGATACAAGGGCAAGATCATCCAATATGTATCTCCCACGGTATGGGCCTGGGGAAGGCACCGCATCGACATGATGGCCAAGACGCTTGATCTGTTGCTGACCATCTACCCATTTGAAGCCGCCTGCTTTGCAGCCACCCCACTCAAAGTGGCTTATGTAGGCAATCCTTTATGCGAATACATCAAAAACTACCACTATGATGCAGCCTGGCGGGCTAAAATCGGCCTGCCCGAAACAGACCGCCTGATCGCCCTTTTTCCCGGCAGCCGCCAAGGCGAAATCGCCCGCAACTTGCCGCTCTTATTGGAAGCTGCCGCACGGCTATTACAACAACAGCCGGAAACAATCTTTGGGATTTCATGCGCCCATCCAGACACAAAGGTGCTTGTAGATAAATTAACCTCCACCACCCATCAAAGCCTGCAAAAAGCCGTCTGCTGCATCCCCGCCACCTATAGCTATGAACTAATGCGCGACAGCCGCACGGCCATGGCAAAATCGGGCACCGTGACCTTGGAACTGGCCCTGCATGGGCGCCCTACCGTCGTCATCTATAAACTCACCCGGCTAAACCGCCTATATGCTAAATACATGCTAAAGCTGAAACTGCCAAACTACTGTATCGTCAATATCCTGGCCGACAAAACCGTCTTCCCAGAACTCATCGAAAGCGGCTTGACAGCCCAAAACCTCTTTCTTAAGCTGCAAGCGCTCGATAGCGATGGCCACATGCGTACAGAATGCCTGAAAAGCTGCCAGGAGATACACCAGCAGTTAAGCGGCAGCCAGCATGCCAGCCAGCATGCCGCCGCCGCCCTACAGGAGATGCTGGCATGCTGAAACAACTATGGCTGCAAGCCAAACGCCGCTACCTCCCACACATCATCGCCTATACCGCCAAGATCGGCATGCGCCTCATCCTGCGCACTTGCCGCATTAAAGTGCACGGCCTCGACCAGTTCGTTACGACGGCCGCACATGCCCCCTGCATCCTCATGCTCTGGCACAACCGCCTGGCCGCCGTCCCTGAAGTCATGCACCGCTTCACCTCCAAACTCGTCTTCACCGCCTTCATCAGCAAAAGCCGCGACGGCGAGCCGCTGGCGCTGCTGACCAACAGTTACAAGATCGGTCGCGTCTTGCGCGTGCCACATAACGCCCGCCACCATGCCTTAGGGCAGATGATCCAGCATCTCAAAGCGCGCCGCGAAATCATGATCATCACTCCCGATGGCCCGCGCGGGCCGCGCTACGTGGTGAAGCCCGGCGTCGCCATCGCCGCCCGCGAAGCCGATGCCAAAATCGTGCCGTTTTCATGGACGGCCGCTAGCGCCTGGCAGCTGAAGACGTGGGATAAAATGCTTATCCCCAAACCCTTCACTACCGTCCACATCACCTTCGGCGAGGCCATAGCTTTAAATAAAAATGCAGACGAGGATCTTGCACAGCAGACCGACGCGCTGCGCGCTGCCCTGCTGGCCATTGGAAAAGACGAACGCTAGCTCTTTTTAAAAAGCCTCGCTAGAGGTGACAATCAACTCTACCTGAAAGTCTCTCTTGTTACTAAAGCATTAAAGCTACGCAACGCGTTTGGAGTGCGCAGCTCCTGCTGCGCTTTGAATGGAATGCATGTTGTTAAATGGGTATGATAGCCTAACGCATGTATCCGCCTATTATGAAGCATGCGTAGACCGCGCCTTCCACTTCACCAACAGATATTCCTGGAAAAGCGCAACAGGCGTTGCGTACTCCAAACGCGTTGCGCAGTTTCTAAAAGCGTTGCTAGCTTTACTTTCTGATGTGAGAGACGAAGTCGCTTGGAGGCTGCAAACTCTATCGCGTAGCTTTAATGCTTATCAAAATGAAAGGGACCGGTCCTAAAACATAGGATCCGGTCCCTTTCTTTCCCTCAAACTTCTAAGATATTATTTGGCGGAGCCAGACATTTCCATGACCTCTGCTGGTTGGCCAACCATCTCTTTGGAATGGAGTAGGAAAGGGGAGCCGCAAAGAGACTCAACCAGCTTATCTTTACTTCCTTTGACAATGACTACGAGCGGTGATCCAACCGGAAGTTGAAGGCATGAGATGTGATGTAAAAATGGTAGGTCATTGATATTATTGTTTCCAATTCCCATAAGGATATAGACCTTCTTCCATTTTTTTTCTGCTTCAATATCTTTCAGAATGAGGTCGATTTTTTGTATCTTTCCCTTCCCTGTAGTTGTTGGTAATACAGGAGTTTTGGTTAAAACACCGTTTTGAACCGCGACCTCAATACCATAAATGCGTTCTTCAGGAATGCCGATGGTGGCTGCAGATCCCCGAGTGAAAAGCCATGGCGAGGCTGTGATCACGTAAGAACGTATCCCATCGTCACTCATCGACTTAAGTAAAGTCACGGCATCTTTGAAATAGTGATGCTGGATTTCCGATGCGAAAGTTTCCCTGGAAAGTTGTAGAACGTCTTGCGGTTTAGCGCCGGCCAATACTTGGATTGGGGACAAATAGCCCTTAACAGGATCAATCTTTGTCAAAGCTTCATAGCTGGCATTATACTCCTCGAACTTGGCAGGGGGCACTTCTGTAGAATATCCCTTCTCAATTTCCAGCTGAAGCAGGCCCTTAAAGGCTTCATTTTTATCTTTAGAAGCGAATCCGTCCGTAGCGTCCCCATTCAAAATGGTGTTATCAAAATTCCAAAATGCCAGGAAAAGTATTTGATCCCTTGGTGTCCCTCTCACCTCTTCATAGGAAATGATACCTGCCTTTGTTTTTTTGAAAGCTTCGATGACAGCATCAACTTCATTTAAGGTGCCAAATGCCAAAGAAGCTCTGAAAGAACACATCAAAATAAAACAGAAAAAAGACAGGTTTTTCATGATTTGAATCCTAAAAAAGATAAATGGGGTTAATTTATTTTAGATATATGAATTTTCGAATTTAATGGCAAATACTCTCGTTAAAATTTGATGATTCAGACAGAGACAGGCTAAAAATAAAAGGGGCCGGGTGCGGCGATTGGCACAAATCGCCGCACCCGGCCCCTTTCATCTGGCCCTTTCATAAAAGCGTAAGTTCTCAAAAACTCATGGAGCGGGTGGTGAATTAAGGATTGAGATCTAGATGCGCTTCATGTTTCCGGATACTTCCGAAAGTTTGCTATCAAAATATTCTTTACATTGTATCACTTCATCATTTAAACATTTTAATTTTAATTTTTCTACTAGAGGAAAGCTATCTGGTTTGCTTATGTCATGAGAGGATAAAAGTGATATGATTCGTTCGCAGACTGAGTTTATTTTTTCCGCTGCTTTATTCAATGCCTCTAAATCTCTTGGCCGAATAGAACCTGGATGAGCCATTCTACTTTTCGCTTCCGCTATAGCCGCATGGACATTGGTTTGCATGTCTTCTATTGATTGTCCATATTGCATAGAAGCTGTAATCATAAACACCTCAATAAATTTTAATTATTAAAACAAGATTTATAATTCTATTATTATCACAATTACACATTTTTGTAAATTTGAATTTACCCTTCTACAGCTGTAAGTTCTTAAAAACCCAGGGTGCAGGTTTCGGAGAAACGGCTTGAGGTCAGGCATGGCGACAGCAACTTTGCAAGAAGCTAAAACATTTGGCAAGTCAGCTCGTCGATGATCTGGGCTTAATCGCAGAAGTGGCAAGATTCGGCTTTTTGACAAATTATTATTTTATTGATAAAGATAATGAAATCAACATTAACAGAGCTAATGGAGGTACAAGAGATGGCAGCATCTGTGAAAATCCAAGATTTTAAAACGCTGTTATATGATTATATTGAATTTTCAACTCAGGAAGAAAGGGGAAAAGATATCGACGTGTTGATCGATGATATTGCCAAGACGAAATTTGATGAGCTTCCCAAGGAGTGTATGCGCGATAAAATGGATAAAGTCCGCTTTAACCAGATAAAAAACAGGTTGATGATCACATCCATTTGTTTGGCTATAATCTCTACGATTGCTGCCATCGCCGGCATTGTCTTTTCTTCCTGGGTTGCATCCGCTAGTTCAATGACGCTGGCAGCCTTGTCTGGCATAGTGGGAATCACCACCTCATTACATCATCTGGATAGCTCATTTGACAAGTATATTTCCTACTGTCAAAAGGATCGAAAGAGTAAAATGCAGATCAATAAACTTCAAGATAAAATTAATGACGTTGCGACACTGATTAAGGCACAGATTTCATGTTTAGAGCACATCGACCCCACTCATAAACTTCAGCGCGCCAAAGAGGTTTTTGATCAGATTAAAAAAGTAAATGGCTTTATCAAGAGTATCAAAGAAAAGATTCCCACTAAGCTTATGAAGCTGGATGTCTTTGACCCATATCCATTAAATGGTCTCGTCTCTTGAAATAGGTCTCCGCGTAACGCCTGTTGCGCTTTTCCAGGAATGCTTGTTCTCAATAATGCAATGATAGGTTGTCGACGCATTTTCCAAATAGCGGATATGTGAGCAAACACATCATCCTAGAAACGGCAGTTGAGCAGATTTTCCATAGACAACGGCCTTTTTTTGGATCATTACGATTCCGCTAACAGTTCTTCCAGGAAAAGCGCAACAGGCGTTGCGCACTCCAAACGCGTTGCGTAGCTTTAATGCTTTAGTGAAAAAAGGGCCTATCATTCAAATGATGAACTTGGAGACGTTATCAGCTGCCGCTGCAGGCTTGTAGTTCCTTTTTGAGATGAGCCACCAGGTCATTTTGCACGTAATTAGCGGCTCCCATGATGCTGCTGAAAAGGGCGCGCGCGCAACCTGTGCCATGGACTTTGACGACGATGCCATCCACGCCGCATACCAGCGCCCCGGGATATTCGGCATAGTCGAACTGCCTTTGCAGCTCATTGAAAGCCTGGCAAAAACCCTCCGGCGGCTGTGCTTGCAAATTATTCTTTAGTTTATCGAAGATAAAGGAGGCCAGTCCTTCAGCAGTTTTAAGCAGCACATTGCCGGTAAAGCCATCGGTGACCAGCACGTCGACCAAACCTTTGAAGACATCGCGGGCTTCGACATTGCCGGCAAAGGTCATGACAGGCTTCATACCGGATGACATAGCCTTTTGAGCCGGCTTCTGCAGGCTTTCATAAGCTTCGCGTACTTCCAGCGTGCCTTTTCTGGATTCTATGCCGACATTCAGCAAGCCTACGCGGGGCACCGCGATGCCGATCGCCCGCTGATAGGCGGCGCCTAAACCGGCAAATTGCAGCAGATAGGCAGCCTTGGAAATGACGGTGCTGCCCACATCCAGGATGGCAACCATGCCTCTTTCCGTTGGCAAACTCACCAGTAAGGCCGGACGTTTGATGCCAGACAGCATCGGTAGCGACAGCGCCGCACTGGCGATCAACGCACCCGTATTGCCGCATGATACGAAGGCCTCAAGCTGGCGTTTTTTCAAAAGGCGTATCCCCACTACCAGCGAAGAGTCCTTCTTATGCCTTACCGCGTCCATGGGATTATCTGTCATGGCAATGCTATCGGCGACTTCATGAAATTGGATGGTGGCGCGACTCTTTGCAGGATCTTTTTTCCGAGCTTTGGATGGATCGCTATGGGAAACGCCAATGGCAGAGTTTAGCCGGGGGATAGCAGGCGGGGGGAGCTGCGCCAGCACACTTTTGGTGGCTATGACGACAAGCGTAGCGGTTCTATCGAAATGTTCAGCCGCCTGTAAGACGGCATGATATAGCACATGCGGGGAGCTGTCGCTCCCCATAAGATCGATTCCGATGCGCAATCGCAGCTCCCGGTAAGAGAGGTCTTCCTACACTATTGTTGGATATTTAACACCGTGCGGTCACCATATGTGCCACATGCTTGGCAAATCGTGTGCGGCATTCTCGGGCTGCTGCAGTTTGCGCAGGTAGCCACACACTTTGGTTTTTTGGCATGGTGGGAACGTCTGGTATTCTTGCGGGAATTCGACGAACGGTTACGTGGTACGGCCATGGAAATAACTCCTGATCAATTCAATTAATTTAATTGGTTTTCTTTTTCTTTTTATTCTGCTGTTGCAGGGTAAAATCAATATCTGCAAATGGTTGATAACCGTCTTCGATTTCATTCCCTGCGACGTCATCTTTCTTAAAGTATTTCTGCATCGTCTGGCGCTGGGGGCATTTCCCTTGGTGGCATTCAGCTAATGCCGGCGCGGCCAATACAATTGTTTCCCTTAAAATATTATGGAAATCGAAGATGCCTGTCTTGATTTCCTCAAAGGGCACGGCATGATAAAAACCTTTAACGGCTATCTCAACTTTAACGGGCTCATTGCAAATCCGGCAAGGCACAGTCCCATAGGTATGTGCATCCAAATGCAATACCAGCATATCGTCTGCCAGATAGGCTTCACCGCTCACCTCGACAGGCGCGCTGAATGACAAATCCTTGTCATGCACATCGAGAAACTCCGGCGGAAAACTTTCCGCCAGCTTTTCTACGTGTCCATCACGCAGTTGTTCGGTATATATTTTAAATCGTTCGTGCATAATATTCATTAAATTTAGTATCAAGCTTACCGTTACAGATGATTTTTAGCCAGTAAATTCTCCCTTAAATTTGTTTTTTGCTGGAAAACTTCTCTCTTTTTCCTTAACATAGTTTTAACCAGAAACGGCAGTTGCACGCCAGCTTAATAACCGAGTACGCTATCGCCCTCATAAATAATGACCGCCTTGTGATTTACATTATATAGTGGCTTAGCGCGTGCATGTCTTTCGCATAAACCTTCAAGAGAACGAAAATGCACGAAATCCTATTGAATATAGAATCCAAAGAAGTGCGCTATGCGCATCTGAAAGATGGACAGCTCCATGACCTGATCGTCGAACGCAAAAAAGAGCGACAGCTGACAGGTAATATCTACAAAGGGCGCGTCACCAACATCTTACACAATATCCAATCCGCCTTTATCGATATCAACGAAGGCGAAAACGGATTCATCCACATCTCCGACATCATCGAAAATACCAAAAAATTCGAGCAAGTCTATGACATGGACTTCGATCTGGATTATGATACTAAAGGCCCAGATACCAAGCAGCCGCAAAATGCCGACATCCAACAAGTCATGAAGCCTGATCAGTCCGTATTGGTGCAGGTCGTCAAAGAACCTATCGGCTCAAAAGGAGCTAGGCTGACATCCAACATCTCCATCGCCGGCCGCTATCTGGTACTGCTGCCTAATTCCTGCCATCGCGGCGTTTCGCGCAAAATCGAAGACCGCAATGCCCGCGAACGCTTGAAGAAGCTCATCCGTTCCTTTGAAATGCCGAAGGATATGGGGCTCATCTGCCGCACTGCCAGTGCCATTGCCACGCCCGAAATGCTGATTGCCGAAGCTCATGATTTGCTGAATAACTGGCAGATGATCATGGAGAAATTTCAAAAATCAAACGAACCTGCGTTGCTCTATGAAGAATCCGATTTGATCAAACGCGCCGTCATCACTGCCGTCGACAAACGTTTCGACCGCCTCTTGATCGATGATTATGCCGTCTATCAAACCTGCAAACGCCTGCACAGCCGCTACGCAGGTGAACACCCGCTGCGCGTAGAATATTTCCGGGATAAAATCCCCATGTTCGAACGCTTCAATGTCGAGCGCGAAATCGAAAAGACATTGCGCCGCAAAATCTGGCTGCCAAGCGGCGGCTATCTATTCTTCGACCGCACCGAAGCCATGCATACCATTGATGTCAATTCCGGCCGCAGCCTGAGCAGCAAGACAGATGTTGAGGAATCGCTGGTGCGCATCAACCTGGAAGCTGCCGAAGAGATTGCCCGCCAGCTGCGCCTGCGCAATATCGGCGGCTTGATCATCTGCGATTTCATCGATATGCGTCTGCGCAAAAACCAGCGCCGCGTGCTGGAAAAACTTAAAGAATGCATGAAGGACGACTCCGCCAAATGCACCATCTTGGGTATGAGCGAATTCGGACTGGTGGAAATGACGCGCCAGCGCAATCGCGGCACCCTGATGCAGACAATTTTTACCGGCTGCCCTTATTGCCATGGCAGCGGCCTGGTCAAAACGCACGAGAGCATTTCCATTGAGATCGAGCGCGCTCTTAAAAAGATCATCAACTGCCACCAGCAGTTCGGCCTAAGGCTCGTGGTGCATCCGGAAGTCGACCACTACCTCAATATCATCGACAAATCGTTCTTGCGAAAAGTCGCCGAGGAGATGAATGCCCATCTGCAATTTGAAGCGGATGACAACATGCATATCAACGACTTCCACTTTTACGCCACCACCAATAACAAGCGCCTCGAGGTCTGATCTAGTATGGGGTTTCTGGATAAAATCGGTGAAGAGGTAAGGCAGGGCCTTATTTCTCAGCATATGGGCGAAATGCTGCAGGATTTCTATCATAGCTATGCCAATGCCGTGCAGAAAAATGGCTATCGCATAGCCGATTTAGAACCCCTGCTCAATACCTATGTAAGCCTGGTCCGCCAACAGCTGGCCCAGCCCTATGACTTCGGGGTCTATCATGAACGCCTGACCGCGCCTTTCGACTACTACAACTTCGGCCTGGAAATATTGCGTCCGCTCATCGACTTCCCCTTGTCTACTGTATGTGGCCTAGATAATGTCTGCGACATGGAAGCGGCTTTGGCACGAGGCGAAAATGTCATCTTGCTCAGCAACCACCAGATTGAGCCTGATCCCCAAGCCATCAGTCTGCTGCTGCAAATGACGCATCCACAGATTGCCGCCAACATGATTTTCGTGGCCGGCCATAGGGTCACCAGCGACCCCATAGCCGTGCCGTTCAGCAAAGGGGTCAACCTGCTATGCATCTTCTCAAAAAATTATATCGAAACACCCCCTGAGCAGAAACATGACAAGCTCATGCATAACCGGCGCGCCATGCAGAAGCTTGTGGAGCTGCTCAGCCAGGGCGGCAAATGCATCTATGTGGCTCCAAGCGGAGGGCGGGACCGCCCCGATGGCGCAGGCGTGATTCAAGTAGCCCCTTTTGATCCCAACAGCATCGAGATGTTCCGCCTGATGGCCCAGCAATCGGGCAGTAAAGTGCATTTCCATACATTGGCCTTAGCCACGCATGACCTGCAACCCCCGCCGAACGCCGTAGAAATGCAGCTCGGCGAAAAAAGAGGGGTCCATGCCACGCCGATACACTTGGCTTTTGGTCCAGAGATCGACATGGAGGCATGTGTGGACACCTCCATGGACAAAAATAAAAAGCGGCAAGTGCGCGCTGACTACATCTGGAAACGCGTCGCTTGCGACTATGCAAAACTTAAAGACAAGAGATAGCACATGCCCGCCGGTACAAATTTAAGCCGACTGATCAGCCGTATTGTTAACACCTCCGCCATCCTTTCCTTCATCGTTTTGCTGCTAAGCGCCGGCCAAGCCATTGCCATGACCGGGGCAGTGGAAAAATCCGTGCTCATCAAAGACGATGCCCTCTTGCCCATCCTGACGCCGGCCTTCGCCGAGCGGCAGACCTTAAAAATCCGCCTGAAAAATGGACTGCAGGCTTATATTGTATCAGATCCAAATGTCGATCAGTCGGCGGCCGCCCTGACCGTCAAAACCGGCAGCTGGGAGGATCCGCAGGATTCCCCCGGCATAGCGCATTTCCTTGAGCATATGCTGTTTCTGGGCACCAAGAAATACCCGCACGAGGCCCACTACTGCCGCTTCATCACCGAACATGGCGGCATTTACAATGCCTTCACCAGCAACGACGCCACCAGCTACATGTTTGCCATCAACAACAATGCCTTTAGCCAGGCCATCGATTGCTTTGCCAGCTTCTTCAAAGAACCCTTGTTCAATCCATCGGGCGTCGATCGCGAACTGCAGGCCATCGATCAGGAATATGCTAAAAATGTTGAAAATGACGATATCCGCCAATATTTCGTGCATAAGGAACTTACCGATCCGGCGCATCCCAACCACGCCTTCAGCATGGGCAATAAAGCATCTCTGCAGCATGTTTCGCAAGCCGCACTAAAAAAATGGTATAAGGAACATTACAGCGCCAACCGCATGCGGTTGGTGGTGATCGCCAATCAGCCCATCGAAAAGCTCAAAGAGCTTGTCATCGAGGCTTTTGATGAGATCCCCAACACCGACCTGCCGCCATTGAGTGTCGATAAGCCATGGCTTTCCAACGACCTGAAAGGGCATATGGTCTATATCGAACCCATAAAAAACATCCGCCGCTTAGCCCTCATCTGGGAGCTGCCGCTGCATTTTGGCGATATGCGCGATACCAAGCCTGAAAACATCGCCTGCTATGTATTCGGACACGAAGGCAAAAACAGCCTGCTGGCAGAGCTGAAGAGACTGAAACTTGCCGAAGGACTCTCTTGCGGCGCAAGCAAGATCGGCGACCGCAGCTACGCCTTCAACATCGATATCGCATTGACCGATGGCGGCGTGAAAAATGTCGATCAGGTCATCTTGCACTGCTTTGAAGCCATCGCCAACTTCAAAGACAAAGGCGTGCCCAACTACCTGTTTGATGAAGTCCATACCATGGAGAAAATCAACTATCAGTATCAAACCAGGGAAGATGCCTTTTCACATATCATGAAGCAAGCCCACTGGATCGCCAAGGAGGAATTGAACACCTATCCCGAGCAAACCCATGTCATCCAGCGCTTCGACCCTGCCGCCGTCAAAGAACTGCTCGCACTGCTGACACCGGAAAATTGCGTCTTTGATCTGATGGCCCCGCAAAGCCTGACCGGCATCGAATACGACCGCAAAGAGCAATGGCTGCATGCCGCCTACACCGTCAAAGCCGTGCCACGAGAAACCCTACAGCAATGGAGCCTGGCCGCTGCCAACCCCCACATCGATCTGCCGGCATTCAACCCGTTCATCCCCGACAAGCTGTCTTTGGCCAATCCGCCGCCCGCCGTGGTGGAAACGCAAACACACCAGCTGCCAAAACCAACGGCCGTAGTCGATAACGACAGCGGTAAAATCTACTTTGCTCCTGACGATTCCTATTTCATGCCGCAGATATTTCTGACCTTCGAGATCAAAACACCATCCATCAAAGCCTCAAGTGCCGAGTCCATGGTTCTGGCCGATCTGTACATCAAAAATGCACTCGAAGCCTTAAGCGCCTACACCTATCCGGCCACCATGGCAGGCCTAGACTTCCATATCCAACGCACTGACAATGGCCTCTTGATTGCTATTGACGGGTACAGCGACAAGGCCGACGACCTCTTTTTGGACCTGGTCAAAGAACTAAAAGCTTTCCGCCCTGACGAGCACCAGTTCAAGGTCTACAAGGACATGCTGCTGCGCCAATATCAAAATTTCGCGCTTGAAAAGCCTTTGAGCCAGGCTGCAGAACTCCTCAAAGACGCCCTCTTCAAGCATTATGTCACCGAAAAGCAAAAAACCGCGGCCATAAGAAAAATTACCTTCAAGAAATTTGAAGATTTCGCCGCCACGCTGTTCAACACCACCTACGTTGAAGGCCTGATGTACGGCAATATGCTAAAGACCCAAGCCAAACAGCTGGCCGATAAGTTGCATGACACCCTCGCCAGCCAGCCCTACCCCCCGTCTGAACATCTGGCCAAAGAAGTCATCACCCTGCCCGAAAACCAGGGCCCTTTCATCATCGAAGCCCAAAGCAAAGCCCAAGGCAATGCCGTCATCCTGACCATCGAAACCGTCCCCTATTCCTTCAAAGCCAGAGCCGCCCAGCAAATCCTCATGCAGGCTATGCGCGAACCTTTTTTCAGCACCTTGCGCACCAAGCAGCAGACCGGCTATATCGTCATGAGCCAAGCCGAAGAGCAGGAGTTGCATCTCTTCAACACCTTCGCCGTCCAGTCCAACACACATGAAGGCCCCGACCTATTGGCCCGCTTTGAACTATTCATCGAAGGCTTCATGCAGGAGATAAGTAAAAGCGAAGTGACGCTTGACCGCTTTGAAAATATCAAACACGCGCTGACTATGACACTGCGCCAACCCCAAAAAAGTATCGCCGAAATGGGCGCCACGCTGAACAGACTGGCCTTCACCTACGCCGGCGACTTCGATTGGATGAACAAACGCATCCAGGGCTTTGAAGAGCTTTCGTATCTGGAATTTCTGGAATATGCCAAAGAAGCCATGGGCAAGCACAACCGGCGCCGCCTGGCCATATTCATCAACGGCAACATCCCTGAAGAGGGCACGCTGCGCTACAAAAAGATTGCCAGCGCCGCCCAGTTGCATAAGCTCGGCGTCTATGACCCTGCCGTGGAAATGCTCTCTCAACAGGTAGAGTAAGCGCTATGCATGCCTCATTTGGCGTCTGGATAGGCTTTAACCTGTTTGTGTTCGTTATGATCGCCATCGACCTGCTGGTGCTCGGCCGCCATGGCAAAATCATCAGCATCAAGCAGGCCCTTGCGACAAGTGCCATATACATCAGCATAGCCTTGCTGTTCAACTACGGCCTCTTTCTCACACATGGCAAAGAGGTCGCGCTCAACTTTTTAGCCGGCTATCTGATCGAAAAATCGCTAAGCGTCGACAACCTGTTTGTCTTTCTGGTGATTTTCAAGTACTTCCATACCCCACGAGAATACCAGCACAAAGTGCTCTTTTGGGGCATTGTGGGAGCCTTGGTGATGCGCGCCGCTTTTATATTTTTCGGCATTGCCCTCGTCAACACCTTCCACTGGGTTTTTTATCTCTTCGGCGCCTTTCTTATCTTCACGGCCATCAAGATGGCGCTGCCGCAGAATGAAGCCATCCATCCCGAAAACAATCCAGTGCTAAAGTTGCTGCGGAAATTCTTGCCTCTCACAGCAGATTACGAGGACGGCAGCTTCTTCGTCAGACGCCTCGGCAAATGGTGGGCGACACCTCTGTTAGCCGTGCTGCTCACGGTGGAGACCACCGACGTCATGTTCGCGCTGGATTCCATCCCCGCCGTCATGGCCATCACGCTTGATCCCTTTATCATCTATACCTCCAACATCTTCGCCATCCTGGGGCTGCGCTCGCTGTTTTTTGCGCTGTCGGGCATGATGCACCTGTTCCACTTCCTACATTATGCCCTGGCAGCTATCCTGGCCTTCGTCGGCCTTAAGATGGTGCTGGCAGGCTACATCGACGTGCCCATCGGCTTGGCGTTAGGCTTCATCGCCCTTGCCCTCGCCATGGCTGTTGCCGCCTCGCTGCTGTTCCCCAAGCGCCAAAAATAACACGTTTAGCTCACATTTACACTATGAAAGCCTGCTCAGGCTTGATCAACAGCATGGTAGCCTGATTGGCTGTTGATTTAATTCCTTCTCAAGAAAGAAAAAGAAGAACCAGTCCCCGGTTAGGCTGTATCGTTCTTGGTTCCCACACCTGCGCTGCGCTTAGGTATGGGCTACAGAATGAGAAGAAAATCGGCAAAAAAGAAGGCAACAACGCCAACTAGGAACCCGCTTTTTTAAGCGTTTTTATGCGAGCACATTTCTTATTTGCTTTTTCTCGCCAAATGAAAAAAAGGGCATGGATGTCATCTTTTTTGCCCTTTTTACGCTCATTCTGTCACCCATACCAAGGTGGAGCGGTAGTGAAGCCGCAGGTATGGGAACAGGAATCCCCTCATATAAACCCCGGATGGGTTTCCTCATTTTTATTTTGGACGCAATTAAACCTCTAGCCAAAAAGGAACTCAATAATGGGGCCTGGCTTGTGATTCGTGATTTGGTTTCCTGCCAAATCGCAAGCCTGAACCCATCGATTTCCGTTGCGTCTCCTTGTTCTCTGCGTTGAGACGGATTCATTGGTTATTGCCCAATTAAAATATTTCAATCTTTTTTTTGCTATGTTGTGCTCGGGAAAATTCAACGCAGAGCGGAGCAGCGGGGAATCCTTCCATATCGGGAAATAATGCGGAATTTACAACATTGATAATAAACACTATACGATTTGCTATTTAGAAGGCGCGGAGGAGAAGCAGAGGCGCAATGAAAATAGAAAGCGACGATTGGATATAGATTATAGACCCGCTTTTTCTGGGTCTTCTAGCTTGATCAAAATTGCGGAAAGTTGCTTTTAATCTCAATAAATTGTATAGAAATTGCTTAAATATCGCCCATGATCCTTACCTAAATACTCCGAGAGTAAAATATCTATGCATGGTTTGAAGAGAATAATCTCACGCCTCATCGACACATCATTGCTTATGACCTTACCTTTCACGCTGCCGACCGCAGCCATGCTCTCTGTCGTCGACCAAGCCTTGTCCCCACCGACGATAGAGCTAAGTAAGGTAAATCCCTCAAAGACGGCTACGCCTATCAGTGGTGGATCCCTGCCGGCAACGACGGCGCCTTCCAAGGTAATGGCATCTTCGGACAGATGCTTCATGTCAATTCTGCCAAGCTCATCGTCATCGTCGAAATGTCGGCCTGGCCTAAGCCTGATCCTGGCGAGCGCTGGGATGCAGCGGACAAGGTGATAGCGGCCATCGTAGCTTCGCTCTCAAAGTAAATTGGAAAACAAGTAAAGTAAAAGGAAAAGTAGAACGGTATGTTTAAAGCATTTTTAAAAAACGCCCTTCGATGGACTGTTGCCAGCATCCTCTTATTTACGCACATGGCAGCTAACGCAGACGGCTTTAGTTCCTGCGACTTCCCCTGTGATACAAACCAATGCTGCGAAGGCTTCTTTGGCAACGCCGACTACCTGTACTGGAAAATCGAAAGCTCTCCCGAATCGGTACCTTTAGTCATCCAGGGTCCGGCGCTGGCCGTGCCCCAACCTGTTTTGGGCAGCCCGGACACGGCCGTGGTCCTCGGCGGAAATGACATTGACACCGGCTGGCGCTCTGGCGGCAGGTTCGCGCTTGGCTATTGGCTCGATTGCAACCATTGCTTCGGGGCAGAAGTCGGCTATTTCTTTATGCCTGCTACCTCGAAAAAATATACCGCAGCCTCCGACGGGTCGTCAAATTCCCCTTTGCTGCTGGTCCCCTTTTATAATGTAGTCGCTGCCGCCGAAGATTCTACCGCCATTGCCTCGCCACTACTTCACTTCGGGACTACCGCGACGCTAAAACTGGTTAACGAGATGCAAGGCGTCGAATTTAACGCCTTGACAACCCTACCATTCTGCCCTGACGCAGGCAAATTAACCGGCCAGGCCGGTTTCCGCTATTGGAATTTTAATGAGCATCTGACGTTTGCCACCAGCAGCCCCTATCTCCCTCCCCATCCGGCCGACACCTATCAAACCAAAGATAAATTCAGCACCGAAAACAACTTTTACGGCGGCCAGCTCGGTCTGGTATGGGAAGGCAATTGCGGCGGCTTAACCATGACGGCTAAATGCAAAGTCGCCTTGGGAATGATGTGCGAAAAGTTGACCATCCACGGACACCTGCTCACCAACGACTACGACGACTTCA
>CAWHMU010000006.1:0-18389 GCA_963830365.1 uncultured Chlamydiae bacterium | reverse complement strand
GGGCAAAACAGAAGGCAAGGGATAAAATAAAAAGCTGGTTAAAAGAAGTCAAACCGAATGGAAATCTAAGAGAATTCACCAAAATAATAAATCCAGTCATATCAGGATGGATAAATTATTATGGGAAATTTAATGCGTCTGAACTTTGGCCTATAATGAGGAATGTAGACACTGTCTTGATGAAATGGGCAAAGAAGAAATATGAGAAGTTGAAGCATAGTTGGCTAAAAGCAAAAGACTGGTTATCTAGAATAAGAAAAAGAGAATCAAATCTTTTTGCGAATTGGCAATGGATGCAGAGACACGATTTGGACAGACGAGCCGTATGAAGTGAGAGCTTCACGTACGGTTCTGTGAGGGTTTTATGGTGAAAGTCCATTTAACTACTCGGCCGCCATTCGGCGCAAACCGTGGGCTATAAAAAAACAATCCAGTCCCAAGGGGGCGTTATAATTGCATTTTGGCCGTTTCATTTTTAGTATGCTATCGAGGCTGAAATTATAACGCCCCCTTGGGACTAAATTATTTTAGGTTCATCCGATAAATGCGTACCTGACTCTCGAGGAGTGGGGTCGAGCCGTGATTTGTGATTTGAAATTAGAGAGAGCTAAAAGAAGGGGCCGTGTCCACCTTCACAGGAAACTTTCGGTCACGATGATGCTTCGCTCCGCGCTCTCTGTGGCTCTGTGTTTCAAAAAATCAAACACAGAGGCACAGAGAGCACGGAACAAGAAATTGACCGGTTGGGTGTAACAACGCCAAATAAGGTGGACGTTTTCAAATCGCAAATCGCAGGCTTGACCTCAAGCAGGGTTTAAGCAAACTAGAGATATGAAACAAGAGAAGAGGTTCTGGTTAAATTCGTTGTGGTTTATGCCAGCGCGATAGTGCTATCGGTCTGTTACCGAGAGCCCTGACTGAGGTCAAGCCTGCGATTTGCGATTTGAGAGTATCTGTATTAATTTTAGAGTTTAGGGCTCAAATCCCAGGCTCGACCCCAAACCTTGAGAGTCTGTACGAATTTCTGTGATGAACCTAAATTATTTCTACTGTGCTAAGGTACGCATTTGTCGGATGAACCTTATTTTATTTGCCTATCCCACGGTTTGCGTCTCCGACGCTATACCGTGGGCTGAAAATATTGCCACTCCTTTGGAGCTCAGCAACCAGTATTTTTTTTTGAAAAAAACCAAGAATCCAGAGCTTCAATCTGAAGTCGCTTTTTTTTCATTGATCTGTCTCTAATGAGAAAATTCATTTTTTGACCGACTAGGTGAACAAGGCCGAAAATTATACAATCGAAGCTTGAAGCATTCCATATCTCTAAATCCATAAGCCTGTCGCTTCGTTATTTGAATCTTATTGACACCTTCTGTCTTTGCATTTGTCGGATGCCGGCTCAAAAACGTTACCCCCTCCGTTGATGTGGATTTTGTCCAATATGTCAAATTCTCACTAGATCATGGTATCTTTAAGAGAAGAAACCTGCGCCTCTTGAGAACTCTCAGCTCTGCTTCATTGCATTTGGCTTGCTGATTTCTACGAATTTCGTCTATTCCATCGTTCAGCATTGCTACAATTATGAAATCGATCGAATGCTATATCAACATTAGGCAACATCTTCAACGGCCGTGGCAGAAGTGAAAGGATTTGGCACCCTTTCATAGGCACAACTGCCGTTTCAGGTTAAAGGGGATCGGCACCGGTACGGATTGTTTCTTTAGGATAGGCCGCTTGTGCTTTGCAGTGGGCGGAAGCCAAACTAAGCTCTTGAGCGCGAGTTCGGGCGCCTGATTTTAGTTTGAATGCGGATGGGCACCTGATTTCAATGGTGCCGTTTCTTATACCACGGGAGCTTTCTCGTTGCCAAAATGTGCACAACCTAACCACGCGTGGTATATTTAAAGTGCGGCAGCAGGGATGCTTTCTTCAAGTGGTATCTCGGGATAAAGGGGGAAGCCGCTCAATAATTCCTTAACGCGCCGCTGGCATTTGGCCAGCATGGCGGGTTCGACGGTACAGGCGGCTTTGCTCGGCTGGCCCGATTTGGCCATGGCAGGTTTGGTATGGCTTAAAACATCGACGATGATATCGGCGATGATGCGCATCTCTTCCTGGCCCATCCCTAAGGTCGTCATGGCAGGGGTGCCGACGCGAATGCCGGAGGTGTACCATGGACCGTTGGTGTCGAAGGGGATGGCGTTGCGGTTGACGGTCAGGTGGGCTTGGCGCAAGGCCGTCTCGGCATGGCGGCCGGTGATGCCGAAGCGGGTGAGGTCTAGGATGACCATGTGATTTTCTGTGCCGCCGCTCACCTGGCGCACGCCGAGATCTTTCAGGCGCAGGCTCAAGGCTTGGGAGTTGTCGACAATGCGTTTTGCATAGTCGCAAAAGGCAGGCGTATTGGCCTCTTTGAATGCCACCGCCTTGGCGGCGATGACGTGCGGGAGGGGGCCTCCCAGCACCAATGGGCAGCCTTTGTCGACGATATCGGCAAATTCCTGCTGGCAGAGGACGAAGCCGCCGCGCGGCCCGCGCAAGGTCTTATGGGTGGTCGAAGTGATGATATGGGCAAATGGCACCGGATTGTAGTCGCCCTGGAAGACTTTGCCCGCCACCAGGCCGGCGAAGTGGGCCATATCGACCATGAAGACGGCTCCGACAGAATCGGCGATCTCGCGCATTTTAGCAAAGTTGATGCGGCGCGGATGGGCCGAGTAGCCGGCTAGCAGGATGGTGGGTTTGACTTCCAGGGTTTGTTTGGCCAGCGCAGCATAGTCGATGAGTTCTGAGGATCTATCGACATCATAGTGGAAGGCCTGCATCATTTTTGAAGAGATATTATGACGATAGCCGTGGGTCAGATGGCCGCCTGAGTTGAGGGACATCCCCAGTACTTTCTGATTGAGCATCAGCTGGCGGATTTGCTCGTATTCGGCTTCGCTAAGTTCATCGAGGGACTTTTTCCCCAGTTTTTCTATTTCCTTATTTTGGATGCGCTGGACCAGGATGGACCAGAAGGCGACGAGGTTGGCGTCGGCGCCGGAATGGGGTTGTACATAGGCATGGTCGGCGCCAAAGATGAGTTTGAGTTCATTTTGGGCCATAGCTTCCAGGTTGTCGACATTTTCGCAGCCGGCATAGAAGCGGTGGTGGGCATAGCCTTCGGCATATTTATCGGTAAGCAGGTTGCCCATGGCCAGCTGAACTGCCAGCGAAGAGAAATTTTCCGAGGCGATCAGTTTTAGATAGGAGCGTTGGTCGGTGAGTTCCTGCACAATGCTGGCGGCCACAGCCGGATTGGTCTCCTTTAGATAGTCTAGTCCGGCCAGATAGGCGATGGCGGCGCTGTTGCGTTTTTCGGCAGGGGTGTGGGCAAAATAGTGTGCTAGGCGGGAATCTGTCATGATGGAGGGATCCTTGGTCAGTAATGAAAGAAGTCAATATAACCCAGAGTGCCATTACTGGCGACGGTAAAATTTTGGTAACTTCGCAAAAATGCATGGTCTGATTGGCGCTTGAGGATGGAGGGGGGCTTGTGATTTGAAAGTTGTGCCACCATGACATTCAGGAAGTGCCATATTTATAACTCGCACCTGGCAAGCCAGATCCCAAGCTGTTCAGCATATAAAAATAATAGCAGGATTTTAGGCTGGTCAGGATGCAGAGAATTTTTTTGGCATGCGTTGACTTTGGAGCTTATGCCGCAATTTTTATCTCAACCATCCTAAAAATGCTGTTATTTTAGCTTTTTTACTTAAGGCGAGCTAAAAGTTGGGCGTATATTGGATATTGGCGCCGCAAGCCAAGGTGTGATTTTCACCGAGTTCATAGTTTTTATCATTGATGAGCACTTTGAATTCGCAAGTTGAAAACGCCGCTTCTGTTTCCCATACCCATTCGTCGCGTTTGATGTTTTTCAGAGCAATCCCTTTGCTCCAGCACAAGTCGGCTCCCTTGCCACGGATATGGAGGGTGTTATGAAAACCGACATCATATTTAATCGTGATGCGCGTTTTTGGGCCTTTTCTGGCAGCGGCTTTGGGTGCTGGTGTGGCGAGCGCCACCGTCGTTTTCAGCGGTGTCGTCAGCGCCTTGGTCTCACAGGTGGGGGTGCCCATGCAGCAGCCTGATTTCTGCTGGTCGGGGGCTTTTTGGGCCATGTCTAGCAAAGCAGACTTCGCCGCCGGTTTGGCGGCCTTTGTCGTTTTAGCTGCTGGGGTTTTCGCTTGAGTGGGCTTTTTTAAAATAATCATGTTAACATATCCTTAATGCTTTTAGCTAATCCTAGCGGCCCGGTCCCCAAAATAGATCCGTCGCGCTATGAGTTAGAGATTTCGATCGATGGTTTGGTTTGTCTTACCTTTCTTTTTAGGAGCATGGGTAATCCTTGTCAATAAAAAATTTCTATAAAAAGTCCATCATTGCGGCCTAATAATTTTGTTTTTCCGTTTTTTCTTGAGAATTATGTGCATAGGCGATATCCTACTTTAAAATAGCAGGCTATGGAATCATCGCAAAGTAATTGATTTCGACCAGTGCTCCACAGAATATTGCACCCAATACTGCAACCTTAGCCGCGCGTGGTATACCTTCAGCAACAATTTTTAGGAAAACGTATGCTCAATGCTCTGAAAAAAATTCTAGATATCCAAGAAATTGATATGCAAATGATCCAGTTGATGCGCTTGAAAACAGAGCGTCAAACTGATCTTGCCAACATCAATGCCGTCAAATCTGATCTGCGCAGTCAAACAGAGACTAAAGAAGCCGAGATTGTCGATTTGAAAAAAATCTTGCGCATGATGGAAGGGGAGCTCAGCGATGTAAAGAGCAAGCTTAAAAAGCTCGAAGGTCAGCAAAGCTCCATCAAAAAAGTCGAAGAATTCAATGCGCTAAGTCACGAGATGTCGCAGGCTGAACGCGAACGCATCGCCAAAGAACAGCGCATGAGCGACCACTGCGATAAATTGGCAGCTGAAGAAGATGCCCTTAAAGCCATTCAGGAGAGCCTGGAAACAACGGTCGAAAACAGCAAAATGCTGGAAGCCGAAATCCAGGAAAGCATCGAACGCATCAATGTCGAAGGGCGCGGCCTTAAAGCTCAACGCGATAAACTCGTGGCAGCTGCCAATCCAGAAGTGTTCCATATCTACGAACGTCTGCTGCGCAACAAGAAAGACCGCGTGGTGGTGCCCATCGAAAACCGCTGCTGCAGCGGCTGCCATATCATGCTTACCGCCCAAGATGAAAATCTCGTGCGCAAGGGCGAACGCATCGTATTCTGCGAACATTGCTCACGCATCCATTACTGGCCGGAAAGCCAGGCGTTGGAAGGCACGACTGTAGTCACCAAGCCGCGCCGCCGCCGCACGACCAAAGTTTAAGATCAAAGTATAAGACCATGTTGTCTGGGAAGACAGGCAATCGCTGTCGCTGTTTGCGAGAGAGGAAAGTCCGGACTTTGCAGGAGAGGATACCAGTGAAATACTGGGGGCCGTAAGGCTACGGAAAGTGTAACAGAAAGCATACCGTGGCGGACCTCGGTCCGCCAACAGGGTGAAACGCCAGCTTTGAGAGTCTGGCCCCATCCAAGGAAACTTGGAGGTCGACAAACCCTATCCGAAGCAAGATCGAGATGAGGCTATGCGGTACTCCGCCGCGCCTCTTACAGATCGCTTGAGGACTTCGGTGACGAAGTCCCTAGATGAATGATTGCCGGCTGGCGCCTTAGGGTGCCGGCGACAGGATCCGGCTTAACGTCTTCCCAGACTTTTTTTGATTTAAAAACGGCTGTTGAGCATCTTTTCAGATGCTCAACAGCCGTTTTTTTTGTTAACAGCAGCTCTGCCAGAATGAACACATCCCGCGTCCGAGGATGTCGATGTCAGCCACACTTTGATAATTTTCTTTTTTCAAATCAGTCGCATGCGTTTTTTCAGCCGCTATCCATGGCTGCGGCGGAAGGGTATCATGGCCAGGCTTAGCGGCAGCGGCTGCCGCGTTAGGTTGGGAGGCTTCTGTCTTTGTTTTTACAGACAGTGTCTGCTTTTGCGTGATTGCCGGCAGGGGCAGCCGTAGATGAATGATCGGTTTTTTAGCCATCGGCAGCGGCCGTTCTTGGTCTTGGCTGGGCGCGCTGAAAAAGACTTGGGCAATCACATTCAACATCACTGTGGTAACGATAAAAGTGGCGGCACTGACGTAGTGAGCTAGCGATTGAGTGGCTTCGGGGACGGTCAGTGGCGCTGTCACAAAACCAATACCATGTCCTAAAGAATTGAAAAAGCCCGTTTCTTCGTGGGTTTCCTGTCCGAATAGCCAAGCCGCCACCCCTTGCACGCCCTGGGCATGATATTTTGCCAGGATTTGGGGGCCGTAGGTCAAGGTGAACCGGTAGGCGTACCAGGTAGACCAGCCGGCAGCGGTGGCGATGGTGGCATTATGCGGTACGGTATATTGGACAGCAGTTCTGGCACAGGCGCTGATATCCGGGCAGCTGGCGTCCGTGTTGATCAAAGGTTTGTTGGCAGGTGTGATCATAATGTTTCTAAGCCTCGCAAATAATTATGCTTTAGGGGCTTGCAAGGGTGGGGCGTCAGCAACTGCCTATTTCCCCCCTTTTTTGTTAGTGAACCATATTGGGGATAATGTGGCAAATTTTTTTTAGAAACGGCCATTTAGACAGGAAATAAGTGAAGATATAGGGGGGAATTACACCTGGAAACGGCAGCGGCGCATGTGAAATGTTGAAAACCTTTTCACATGCTCAGCTGTCGTTTTTAGGTAAAAAAAAGGCAACGCTTGTTTTTTGAGTTGTTTTGATGCCTATGCAGCTGCGCCGGGATGGGAACCCATTGCTTTGCGCGGCAGCGGCTATGCAAATATGCCCCAGGGGGTAGCTGAGGGGGTAGTCCAGGGTGGCCCGCAGCGGTATAGCTGCTGCCGCGGCAAAACAGTCGGCAAGCATGCCATTGTCATGAAGTTTTTTGGGCAAGGAATATGCTATGGCCTGCGCGACTTGCGCTCTGAAGCGTCGAAGAATTCCTTGCGCAGCGTGTGGCAGCTATCGAAATCACCGCGCAGCGCGTGGGTGATAGCATGGCTGTTTTCGCTTTCGATGCCGCGCGCCGTCATGCAGTGGTGCTGTGCAATGAGGGTGACGGCCACATGTTCTGAACCGGTAACCAGGCTGAGGGCATCGGCGATCTGGGCGGTAAGTCTTTCCTGCACCTGCGGGCGGCGGGAGAAAAAGCGCACCAGGCGCGGGATTTTGGAAAGGCCGATCAATTTGCCATTGGGGAGGTAGGCGATGCAGGCCGTGCCGACCATGGGGACGAAATGGTGTTCGCAGAAACTGCAGAAGCCTGTCTTGACAAAGACCATATTGGCGCGCTGCCCGTGCTGGAAGCGGTCTTCAAACAGGCTGATGCGCGGAAAGGTTGAGGGATCAAGTCCTGAGAAGACCTCCTCGACGTACATCTTGGCCACGCGATAGGGTGTGTGCTGTAACGAATCGTCGCTAAGGTCGAGGCCCAGGATTTCCATGATAGCGCGGAATTTTTCTTCGATGAGGGCAATCTTCTCCTGGTTTGATAGTTTATTGGCATCGGCCACAATCGGTGAAGGGAAGCGCGTATGCAGCGCGCGCAGCAGGATGTCTGCGTCTGGTTGGTTTTGGAAGAACTCCTCATCATCGAGGTGGCTGGTCAATGGTAGCGTTTTTGTTTTATCAGCGACGTGCATGTCTTTGCCTATAAATTTCAGCCGCCGCAATGGCAAAAGCGTTGGCTACGTTAAGTGAGTTTTTATGTCCGCGCAGCGGGATTTTGACCAAGATGTCCGTTAGCTTAAGGGTATGGTCTGAGCACCCGTATTCCTCATTACCCACCACCAGGGTGAAGGTTTCGGGGAAGATGAAATCAAATAAGGATACCGCCTCGGGTGCTGTCTCAAGAGCTATGATTGGGCGGGGCAGGCTTTCCAGAGCCACGCCGCGATGACACTCTAGCCATTGACAAGAGCCCATGGCGGCATCTTGGACAGGTTTTTCTAAGGCTGAGGGCGTGTCATCGGAGAAGTAAGCTTTCCCCAGTGCAAAGGCTTCGATGGTGCGCAACATGCTTCCTACATTGTGGGCGGAGCGGATGTGGTCGAAATAGACGGCAAGCGTCCAAGGCAGCTCTGCCTGCAGCCGGTCGCCGCGCCTGATGGCGGGCAAAAGATTATGCTCTTTGTGTTTTACCAGGGCTTGGCGCAGATGCTCGTGATAGCGGTCGGCAATGGTCTTAAGCTGTGGGTCTGCCAATGGGGCAATGTCTAGCCATTCGGTAATTTCCTGATAGGCGGCAAGCAGCATGGAGGTGTTCTTTTGATGCAGCGCTGCCTCGTAAATGCCGCGCAGCAGTTCGGCGCATTTCTTCTGCTGCCTTTCAAAAGAAAAGCTGAGGAATTTACGCTTGGTAAAATCTGGCTTCATGCGGCACCAAAAAAATCCCTGCTATTTTTTAGCTTCTTTCTTGGATTCCTTCTGGGCATCTTTCTTGGCTAGATATTCCTCTAAAGGTCCGTCGTGGAGGCAGATGCCATCGGTTTCAAAGGCGATGATCTTGGTGGCCACGTTATCGATGAGGTCGCGGTCGTGGCTGGCTACGATGACGGTGCCTTTATATTCGGCCAGCCCCCAAGCCAATGCCGAGACGGCTTCCAAATCCAGATGGTTGTCGGGTTCATCGAGGATGATGGTGTTGTGATCTGCCAGCAGCATGCCGGCAAGGATCAGACGCGCCGTTTCGCCGCCGGAGAGGGCTGTGACGGGTTTGAAGGCGTCATCGCCGGCAAAGAGCATCTTGCCCATCACGCCGCGGATATCCTGATCATAGATCCCCGGGCGGCGTTCTTTCAGCCACTCGAAGGCCGTGGCATTGATTTTCTTATCGACGACATCGGTGTGGTTTTGGGGGAAATAGCTGAGGATGGCCTGATGGCCAAGTTCGACCGTGCCGCTGTCGGGTTCAAGGACTTTTGCCAGCATTTTGATCAGCGTGGTCTTACCGCGGCCGTTATTGCCAATGATGCCGATTTTATCACCGCGGGCGATTTCGAGGCTGAAATCGTTGATGACAGTTTCGCCGTCATAGGCTTTATGCAGCGATTCGGCTTTGAGGATGATCTTGCCGGGCTGTTTTTCGCACGGGATGAAGCGGATGTATGGGCGCTGGATATTGGATTTCTTTAGTTCCTGCGGCTGCAGGCGGTCCATGGCGCGCTGGCGCGACTGCACCTGGCTGGCTCTTGTGCCGGCGCCGAAGCGGCTGACGAATTCCTTGAGCTGGGCGATTTTCTTCTCTTTGGATTTGGCTTCGGATTCGGAACGATCGCGCACGGCGGTCTTGGTTTCCACCATGTCGTCATAGTTGCCGGGATACATGATGATGGTATCGTAATCGATATCGGCGATATGGGTGGTGACGGAATTCAAGAAGTGGCGGTTATGGCTGATGACGATCAAGGTGCCTTTGTACTGGAATAGGAATTTCTCCAGCCAGCCGATCGATTCCAAATCCAAGTGGTTGGTCGGCTCATCGAGCAGCAGGGCCTGAGGTTCTCCAAAGAGGGCCTGGCAAAGCAGCACGCGGAACTGCATGTCCAGCGGGATGGCATGCATAGGCTGTTTCAGATATTCTGAAGTGATCCCCATGCCAAAGAGCAAGATCTCGGCATTGGTGTCGGCGGAATAGCCGTCTTCTTCGGCGATGATGCCTTCAAGATCGCCAAGCTTCATACCTACGTCGTCGGTCATTTCGACATGGTACAGCGCATCGCGGTCCTGCATGGCCTTCCATAGGCGCGCGTTGCCCATGATCACCACATCAATCACGATGGCATCGCGGAAATCTTCGATGTTCTGGCGCAGGATGCCGACGCGGTCTGGCAGGGTGACAGAGCCGCTGGAAGGTTCTTCAAGGCCCATGATGATTTTGAGCAAGGTGGATTTGCCCGCCCCATTGGGTCCTGTCAGGCCATAGCGGTTGCCTGCATTGAAGGTCACGGTGACATTCTCAAACAGGATGCGGCTGCCGAAGCTTTTGGAAACTTGATTTAATGTGATCATAAATAAAAGTGGTGTTTGGCTGTTGATTGACAGATAGCATAGCATATTCAAGATATAAGAGAAAAGTACAAAGCTAAGCACCCCAAGGACGAAAAATGATAGGGTAGCGGCCTATTTTCTTTTTGTATTTTGGGCTACTAGCCGAGGACGGTCTTGGCTGACATGGATGAATTCATCATGGCTGTTTGGATTTTCAGGGGTGGCAAGCGGGATGCGGGCATTGTAGGTGGTGGTTCTGGAAAGGTCTATATCCGTGATATGCATACTCGCAAAGCTTGCGGCCTCTTTTGCCGAAGCCAAAGTATCAAAGGGGATAGGGGCTTGTACAAATTTGGGGTCTTGCCGGATGATGCGCATGGTCTCTTTTTCTGACAAAGGGATGGTTTGAATGACTGGCCCTTTACGCAATTCGGGATTGCCGGCATCTGTGATGATGATATTGCACAACGTCTCATGCTCCTGGCGACGCCAAGCCATGTGTTTAAGAGGTCCAAGCGTATCCCATAAGCTTTCCGGCTGAAAAAGAGGGGGTGGAAGGGTGGAGGAAATACCTTCGATTTCGGCCTCGTCGCCGAAGGCGACGGGGCGTCCGGCTTGCACCTTAAAGGCAAGGCTATGTTCGTTCTTTCCTTTGATGAGTGTGAAGCAATATTTCGTTATGAGCTTGGTAGCGTTGATATGCAAATTGATATTGCGCAAATGCATTTCTTTGCTGTGATATAGCAGCCAGGCGATGATGGGCAGCCAACCACCGATCAGCTTCTTTGAACTTTGCGTGATGGTTTTTACATTGGCGGGCAGGCCGGTAGCTAAGTTCTCAGCGATCGAGGCCTGCGGGATGTCCGAAAGAATGTCTTTAGCCACATCATGCGTAGCATCAGCAATCTGATCCAGGCCGGTTGTAAAGGGTCCCGAAATGTCGGAAATGGTGTCGGGCAAGCAAACATCGGCCGAGGTCTCTGTCGGTAATGCCACCACGGAGGTGTTGTCAGGGTTGAGGAAACGGCTGGCAATCTGGGAGGTCAGGGTCTCTATCGACGAGGCATCCAGCGACGACGGATCCAGCTGTTTGAAATCTGTAGGATTGTCTGGCAAGGTGATGGCGCGCGGACTCTGATCGGTATTTTCGCTTTCCGATCCACCAAATAATCCGCGCGCAAGCAGCAGCAAGGCTTCCGCGCTAAGCTCTACGCCCTTACCTAGGCCTTTGGCGGTAAGATCAGCAATGGCAAAAAGACTGCCTGAGGGTTTTGATCCTGAAACAGATATGGTCATTCCGGTTCCACCACGATGGCGTTATGATACTGCGGGTCTTGATCGACTTCGATATAATCCTGTTGGCTTTCATCCCATATCCAAGTTTTCCCAGGTTCGGAAGCGTTTTCCGACGACGCAGCGGCTTGGTTACTCCAAGCTTGTTCGTAGAGGGTCTTGAGCAACTTGGGTCCTGCCACGCACATCGTCGCAAAGGCCACCGACAGCAACTGGGCTGTATTTTCCTCTGTGCCGGCCTTTACCAACACGTCTTTCATGCCTAAACCTGTATAGTAAACCCCGGCGGCGCCGGCGGCGGCGCCGACCAGATCCAAAAGAGTTTTCCAGGCCAGAGACCCTGAGGTGTAAAAGACCGTTCTGGTGACTGGTGGCGATTTTTTGTCCGGCTGGTACGCAAGCGTATGGCTGCGCTTACCGCTAGCCAGCATGGTGATATGCTTATAGGCTTCGCCCAAATTGTTCAAGCATTTCTCTCCGCAAAATGAAATCAAGAAGCCCGGGCCGATCAGATCTTTGGCTTGAAAAGTGGGGGGGCTTTGTTCACCCATCTCATTCATACCGGGCGGCGGCACCATGCTGTCTGTGATGGCAGCGTCGATTTTTTCTAACGGGAGGCTGATGAGCTTTGTCGCTTCTCTGATTTTAGCATACAGGCCACTCTCTTCGGTGCCGCCGACTAAAGACCAGCTTTTGTTGGCCAGATAGTCGCAGCCTGAAGCCAGCTGTTTGCCACCCCAATAAGCCAAGGCCCCGATGTTTTCGGCAGCGGTCTTTGAAACGCTATAAAGAGAGACAGTTTTTAGGGCTTCATTGGCGGCACAAAGCGGCAGGCCGGCGGCGCTAAAGCTTTGGCCATACCAGCAAGAACCGAAGGAATAGATTTTGCTCAAAAGTTGCATGTCGCAGCCGTTTCTCTAAGTTGTTAGATTGATAGATCAATATAGTAACGTTTTTAATGATTAAAAGCAATGTTTGCTTTTTGAATATTGTGCTTTTTATTTTATAAACAAAATTTGGCTATTCCGGCAAATGAATATTCTGCCTTATGTAAATTATAGGTTGATATTTAAAGTATAGTTGTTAGCCGCAAATAGCGGCGGCAGCATATAGCAAGAGGCGTAAGCCTGTGGTGGTGTCATTAAAGAAGCCAAGCTGCGATCATGACGACAGTAGCTCCATGAAACAGTCGCCGTTATCACTTGCTAAATGTCCAGCTTTTGGCTCACAAGCTTTCACGCAGTCCAATATGTCAAATTCTCATTAGATCATGGTATACATGCGGCTGCTATTTGCAGCTAACCTCTTTTATTTCCAAAGGTTCTGATTTGTAGGATAAACCATGGTGGTTCATCACACAAATAAGTACCTAATTAACAAAACCCTAAGAGCAAGTTCATTTTCCGGCGTTGTTCACCCAACCGGTCAATTTCTTGCTCCGTGCTCTCTGTGCCTCTGTGTTTGATTTTTTTGAAACACAGAGGCACAGAGAGCACGGAGAGAGGATAGAGAAGATAGTATCATCGTGACCGAAAGTTTTCCTATGAAGGTGAACAAGGCTCATTTTCCTTCTCTTTGTCTCGGTGTCTCGGTGGTAAATGTTTTCGTAACACATTAATTAGTAATATTATACCACCAGTCAGCAGATTTCACTACAGAGGCACAGAGTCTCAGAGAAGGTCGGGAAAACCTCATGGGTACGCATTTGTGTGATGAGCGTGTGTATTGTTTTTATGGTATAAGTTGTTGATAGCTGAAGTGTATTTGTATATAATGCTAGTATGGTGATGTATTGTTTTGTTGATTTATAGAACTTTAATTTTTTGGGTTTTTTATGTCACTTGATCCTGTTATGCGACAAGTTAATTTACTTGCTCAAGCTCCCAATGTAACTTATGTTGTTCTCGGTGATGGTGATGGCGCTGAGATTCAAAAGTCAGGACTAGCCAGAAGGATATTCGAAACCATTCGAGGATGGCTGGGTTACGCCAATCGGACAAATCGAAAAATACTTGAATGTCAATTGATTAAAGTCATAAAAAAAGGTGTCGATGAGGGGAAATTACAGTTAGATCATTTAGGAAAAATCTTGAATGCCGCAAAAGCGGTAGGGTTGATCCCCTTAGATAAAAAAAGTGTGGCTCAGCATCAAGAGCTTTACACCCTCATTCAATCGATCGTTAAAGGAAGCTCCTCATTTCAAAATCTCGGTGTTAAGATTCATGCGTCGCCAGGTGGAGCTCATGATATTGTAGAAATGCCAGCACCTTGTGAGTCTTTAGGGGGATCCTCATGGCTGTCTCAGGTTATTCAGGCACCCTCCTCCAGCCAGGCCATAACCTCAACTGCTGACATGGCCGATACAGTTGCCCTTAACGTTATAATGAAAACGCAGGATGACGGCGATAATGAAGACAGGTTGCCTTGGTCTGCGGCTGCCAATAGCGCAACTGTTTTGGAGTCTGAAGTTAAAAAAAATGCGATTGACGAAAGCGACTCCTCCCAGGGAAGCCCTGCTGAAAGGAAGAATTTTCAAGTTCCTTGGCGGAAAGTTGAACAACTGGCCTCAAATGCGCTCTCAGAGGCGCTTAGTGAAGAGAATGATTCTGTCAACTTTTCAAACGGTAACCAAGAAGAAATGCATGATAAGCGCTTAGACAAAACTCCACCTATAAACCGGACTGCTAAAAAACAAACAAGGAGAATGGCATCCAAAGCGAAAGTGATCGGTACACTTTTTTGTTGCTTGCTAGGGGCGGGATATCTCATCAATCAAGGTTTACCGGGAAGCAGTCCCGAGCATAGCCATGGAGGTTTGTTTGGGCAGCCAAATAGCCTCAAGTTAAGCCACAATCTGACCAGTATTTGTCCACTGCGTAGCCAAAATCTGGCAGCATACGATCAGCTACTGCTCGGCGCCAGCAACCAGGCTGGAGGAAAGGCCAACATTCAATCTGTGGCTGAACATTTCGAAAACCTAAAAACTGCTACCACTAAAGAACAAGTCGTGCAAGAGCTGGATGCCCTTCGATTACAGGGGGATTTGCTTAACCGCCGCTCGAATCAAATTGGACAAAGCAAACAATGGCCTTACAGTGCTAAATATTTAACCCAAAAGAGCCTTGCTTTTCTGGATGCCATTGAGCAGGTCACAGAAGATGTTCGCCAGTTAAAGCCCCAAAAGGATGCGGGGTGGTCTCTTTCAAGTATCACAGATGTGGCCCTCAAGACAATAGGCATGGGGAAAAGGGGCTATCTTAGTAAATTTCCCTCCATCAGCCACGCCGAAAGTCTTTTGAAAGAAGTCACAACCTTTCAAGACTACCTCACAAAGTTTCCTGATGCAGCGATTGCCGATCTTTATTTTCTAGGGAGTGAATCAATCGATCCTATAATCCAAAAAGACTGGCCAGCATTTCTAATGGGCCTTGAAGAACAAGTGCAGGAAGGGCAAGTGTCTAGGGGACGTGCCGATGAGCTCTGTAAAAAGGTTCTGGGAATGAAAGAGGCTGGAGACCTTCCGACATGGTTAGCCTTTTATTTAAAAGGTGGATCTGTCGATGATACAATCAAGGCGATCGAATCATTAGCTAGCATGAAGGGTAAGGATACTGATCTGCAAATCGCAGAGCAGCTGGAACTGCTTCCTCAGTCAAACCTCCCATCGCTCCTTAAGAAATCCCTGAAGGCCGTCGGGGAAATGCATAAAATGGATAATAGATTGTCTGGGGGGATTGAAGAGACGTATTGGACACTGCATGGACTGGGATTTAAACCGAAATTCATAGGCTTAAACGTTACTGGGAAAGGAGTTGAAGCTTCATATGATTTTAATCCGCCTGTTGAAAAGCCTATTTTCGCAATTGATGGTTCTAATGGCGAAATAATACAACTGGGCGTTCACAAATATGCACGTTTTAGTGCGAACTTGACGCTTTCACACACCATTGATGGTGGAATAAAAATGCAACTTTCGTTTGTTGCTGAAGACAAAAGTAAGTTCTGGCAGGGCCTAACTGAAAATGTACGTTATCTCGACAAGATTGGCGCTCTTCCTTTAGACTCTTACACTCCCTCTAAATCAAATGAGTTCAAGCTAGTGTGGTTGGTCACAGACCCTGTAAGACTAGAGATCATGATGGAAGAAATTGGCCACATTGTTAGGCGGCCTCGACTAGGATATTCGATTGACAATACGGTTGCATCCGTAATGTTAAAAGAAACATTTGAGAGGGCGGAAAAATTTCATAGATATGATGTCTTGAATAAAATATTGAACTCGACGACAGACCTCAAAGATATAGAACAAATGTCAACAGCTGTAGCTTCAGCGGTTCAAGGTAAGCAAGCGTGGAACTCCAAGATGGAACCATGGGGCATGTATTTCAGGCGCCATTTGGATCGACTACGGAATTCCTGAGAGATAGGGGGCCGGGCCCTCCTTTCAGTTCAATTTCGCCAAATGCGCTTCAAGGGCCTGTAAAGTGATGGGGCTGATATAGTGTTCGATCCCTTCTACATCGGTGGCCACGATGTGTGCCGGAATGCCTAACTTGAGCAGAAAAGTCGATAGGGTGAGATGCTTCTTTTTCGAATAGGCCGCCATCTCCTTGCCTTTGGCTGTCAGCTCAATCAAGGGATTGACATGATCTATCAAATAACCGTCGCGGATAAGCTTTTTGATCGTTTTAAGGACGCTGACATGCGAAATACCCATTGCGCGTGCCAGATCGCACACGCGGGCCTTGCCCTGCACAGCTATTAAATCGGCAATCATCTCAGTGTAATCTTCTGCCAATTCACAAAGGCGTTGCAGTCTAGCCTTTCTAAAGTGAATCGCGCGCGCGCTGCCTGCTTCTTGATCTTCCATGTTCACGACGATGCCATAGCCCAAATAAAAAATAAATCCAAATATGATTGTCAAAAAGTGAAGACATATGTAACTTCGGTTACATGTAACCAATGCTACATATCTAAATATCTATTAAAAATGGTTTAAGCATGAGTGTCGAAATGAATGCCTTAATTGTTGCAGGTTCGTGGCCGCGGGATCACAGCCATTGCGATCTTGAAAATCAACTGACGCTGACTATGGCTGAAGAAAATAAAGCTGAAAGCGACGAGAAGATCATCCGTTTAGCTGGACAAAGCTTGAGTTTTCCCGCGCATGGAAGTCAGCTAAAAACAGCAGAGCTGACAGAAGAAAATAAAGATGACATGGCCATTATTGTTCAACAAAGCCTTAAACAATTCGAGATGGCACAGCACATGCAAAAGCTGTTGGATGAGATTGATAAAAATTCACAGTGGTCAGCCAGTTCTGGCCAACCGGGCATATTGTGAGGAAGCCAAAAACAAACCTTTACTGACGATTATAAAAGGTATTGTTTCACTGGGGATATTAAGTGCGGTTTATCCCGCCATCATCGGTAGCTGGGCATGTTTAAATTCTAATCGCGTGTATGCGGTAAGCGAAATCGGCTCGGCTGATTTCGATACTGCCAGCAGCGCCGTCCAAGGACTTAGTAACATGGGCATGGCTGTGACTTATTTGGAACAGTTGAAACACTTTGTGGCGCTGCCGATGGCGGCTTTGCTATTTAGAAGACCTTATCACCAGAAAATTTGTGAGAAAATTATCGCCGCGTACAACCAAATGCTTTTGGAAAAACGCGCGCTTTTGAGCCATGAAGAAGTGGCGTTTCTGATCGAAAGAGAGAATATGGCTCTGTCTCGTTGGGGTGGATTGGCGGTGGGAATGATTGCTATCGAGTCCATTCAACAACAAATCGATCAAGCCAAGCATGATAAACTCTCTATCAGAAACTTAGTTTGCTTAATCGGCAGTCAAATCGGGAATGATATGAGAAAATCTTCATGTGGAGAAATCATAACAAAAATTGTTAAGTCGGCGCTGCTGATTTCTGGAGTTGTGGCAGCGCAATATCCTTTAGCTATTGGCACTTATGGCAGTTATGCCTCATTTATGGTTCAGGATGCTACTGATTTAGCCTCTGCCAATGCCACAACCATGGCGAACGCCACCTCAACGCATTCCAATGACGGACATGGTCTTGAATATATCGCCGTAGCGCTCTGCTTGAACGTTGCCGCCCTTAAGTCTTTACTAGGAAATCAATATAAAGCTCTCATGCTTAAGGGTATAGAAGAGGCTTATAAGCCCTATCTCGAAGATAAAAGCCTGCCTCAAGAAGCCAGCGATCTGCTTTACAGGCGCAGGCGGCAGGAGCTGGCCCCTTACCAACCTTAGCGACTTAGGGGTTGAACTTTACTGCAAATGTTAATTTGTGTTAATATTAAGAAAGCAGGAGGCATTTATGAGACAACAACCACAAACGCCCAGTCGCCTAAACTTTGAATTTCCGGAAGAGGCACGTAGGCATCTAAAGATACAGGCCATTAGATTAGGGATAAGTGTGCGCGAATTAGCGACACAAGCAATTTTGGAAAAGCTTGCCGAATTAGAATTACAAGAGGATGTTGAAGCTGCAGAGCAAGCCTGGGATCGACATGTAGCAGATGGAAGCAAAACAATTCCCCACGCCGTGATGATGAAAAAAGTAGGATGGGATGAGTTATAAAATTGACTACGACATCAACTTAGCGAAAGCATTAGAGAAAGTACCCAAACGCGACGCCAAATCAATCAAAGAAAAAATAGAAAGTCTGGCTGATGATCCTAGGCCACACGGATCACTCAAGCTATCGGGCAAGGAATTATACCGCATACGATATGGTATTTACCGAATAATATATAGAATTTTTGATGGTAGGTTGGTTGTGCTGGTCTTGGATGTTGCTGGCAGAAAAGACGTTTATAACAGGCTATAAAAGCAAAGACCATCAGCCTCGTCCTTCCAATCCACCCTGCCCGTTAAGTCAGCCTCACCCTCTTTTATGGCTCATCACACAAATGAGTGGTTGAAAAGTGGTTCATCATTTTTTGCAGGCATGGACAAATCCATCTCTTTGTAGCCCGTCA
>CAWHMU010000005.1:0-7147 GCA_963830365.1 uncultured Chlamydiae bacterium | reverse complement strand
TGAGAGACACGGGTCTCAAGGCTTTTGCGGTGCTTGCGCTTGTGATAGGCGGTTTTTACGTTTATGCCGAAATCATTTGGCCCGGGGATGCGCCCAACCCCACCACGGGGGTGGTCGGAACTTTTGTGGGCAGCTCGGAATACGATGGGGCCCCCAACGGAGCTTCCGCGGCGAGCTGATGGCGCGCATGCAGCCGGTGAAGCTGCCGCGCACCGTGCCCGTGGTGCTGAGCGTGCAGGAGGCAGCGGCGCTGCTGGCGGCCACCCGCAACATCAAGCACCAAGCCGCGTTGTCGGTGGCCTACGGCGCCGGCCTGCGCGCCAGCGAGGTCTGCCGGCTCAAGGTCGGCGACGTCGACAGCCAGCGCATGGCGCTGCGCGTCGAGCAGGGCAAGGGCGCCAAGGACCAGCTACGCCATGCTCAGCCCGGTGGTCCAAAGCATGGAAATGGATATAGGCCTCATCCTCCCTGACTGGATGGATAAAGATAAAAATATTTGTACTTTCAAAGCGTACAGAAAACCCAGTCCTTTCTTTACTGGCTGTACAATCAAATCCAGCCGCCTCCAACCACGTAGCCACTTTTTCATACACTTCTTTATGCATCACATTTACAAAATTCATTTTCAGCCTTTATCGTTCAATTAAATTTTAGCCCTACCTGAGATTAAAGCGTCCGTTTTACTCGCCCAAGATCATCAGTGACTAAGGCTAGTCCACCCAGCATATCTGCCCCTCCGCTGCAATAAGCAACCACTCCGTTAGCAAATTCTTCTCGACCTGCAATTCAGAGTTAAAATAGATATTTGCGACGATCTTTAGCCCAGCGGGCAATGTTGCCGGTACTTCTTCTCCATATCGGCCGAACCAGCCATACATAGGGCGCTCATAGAGCGGTATGCGCGCAAGTTCCTTAATCAATTGCTCAGCATTTTTTGAAAGGGTGTCGTCTGAATTGGCGGCAGAACCAATGAATTTTATAATTTCATCCTTAATCTCTTTCGGTTTATCTAGGGATATTTCCGATGCAGCTGAATAAAATATTATATTCAGCTGGTTACCATCGTCATCAGGGTCATTGTATGAATCACCCAACAGATCACTGTATTCTTGCTTGCCTAATTCTTTTCGCAGATCTGTTAAATACACTTCTCGACCGAATGGTTTTTTTCGTATCTTATTAACCTTCGCTGCCAGGCGACACATCTTCCAGAACAATAACTGCTGGCTGAGATTGAATTTTTTCTCGAAATTATTATCATCGAAGTAAATATCGATCTGATCCAATATCAATACGACCTTTGATGGCGATTTAGTCAATTTTCTAACCATCGCCTCCAATCCAAATTCCCAGTTTTTCGCATATACCTCGATTTTAACATTGCCCTCTGTGAGTAATATCTTGCGCTGTACTTCGTAAATTCCAGAATCAGAAAGACTGGCCGTCAATGTCGGAGCGTTGTTAGGGGAGCGGAGCTCATCCTGAAAATCTTTCCTAAAAACCAGGGGGATATCCAAGTCGTAAATGCGAATCAAATTGTCCGTTGCAAGGCTACGCAGCGGCTTATGATCCATGACAAAGCTAATATCCTGATTGATTTTTGTGTAGGTTCTAACATGCCGGACAAACCAGAATTCCACTTCGGTAAGTCGAGCATTTTCTTGCAGTTTTAAATCAAGATATTCATCGTAGGTCTCGCAGCCTTTTTCAAGGTTCAGATGAAGTCTTCCAATCAATTCATCGGTCGATTTAATTAGTTGAAGCCCGGCTAGGAGACCGAGCATAAATTGATCAGCGTCCTTAACCGCGGCAATCTGAGTCTCTATGTAACGCTGTGCGTTTTCACCTTTATCATGAGACGCAAGACTTGGCAGAATCGAAATCAGGATCGAATCTAACAGTTTCTCCACAAACTTGTATTGTAACTTTTGAGTCTCAGAATTCATTTCTCTGAAACCCGTCAGGACACCGTTATTTAATTTACCATTGCGCTGAAGACGGCGCATCGTCATTGGTAAGAGTACAAGTAGCCCCTTGAATGCCCCGTATGCAGATGCCGCCTCAAAAGCTTTTTGATACTCGGGGCGCCCACCTAATGCAAGGCGATTCGCCGTCTCCTGAAGTTTCGCGGTTTCCTCGCTGGTCTTTTGTGAACGCAAAGCAAGAACGATAGCCACAAGGGAGCCGGCCAGCGCAACCACCGTCCCCAGCGCGATACCCACATAGTTTGCCAGTGTCTGCCCATCCATCGAGAGTTTCATCAGCAGACCAAACTTCTTATCCCACCCCCCCACAGGCGTAAGCCAATGCGCCGATGTAATAGTTACAAAAATCAGCATGAGGATGGAGATTGGCAATAGTGACCTGATAATTACGCCAAGGTAACTTTTTATAGCGCTTTCTATTGATATATTTTCACTATTACTTACATCGCCAATTAGCCAATCAGTAAATTTCATTTATTCACTCCAAAAAGTTTTTTCATGCCAGGCGCTCGATGTCATCTGCTTAAGACAATGAGGGTCACTTAATCTCAAAAGTTTAATGCCGTGGTGCAATCAAGTACCGTTTTTATTAGCATCCCGACAGGCATCTTTAAACTCCGGATTACCCACAGCACATCCTTCTGTCAATAAAGTCGCATTATTTGTATCACCACTCAAACGGTAAAAGCGAATCATCTGAGGCTTGAACTGAGGGGCATCATCCATTCTTTTATAGCCAGATTTAGCAATAGCCAAGGCTTCTTTGTTATTGCCCTGCGTCGAATACATCCCTGCTAGCATCATATAAACATGGCCAGAGGTGTTCGGCTTATTAATGGCCAATTTCAGCACATTGGTTGCGCCACGCAAATCCCCGCTTGCCTCCAAAACCTGCGAAGCAACTGACAAAGGATAGGTATCATCCGCAGTTAAGCCACCCACTGCTAGAGCCGCATATTTTTTGGCATCTTTTAAGTTATTCTTTTCCAGTAGCCGCTGTGCTTTAAACGCGTACTCATAACCTCTAAAAACAGACTTTGTTTCTGCTTGAGCCAAAATACTTCCCCATGGACTCACTTTGTAATCTCGCCACTCATCGTCATGATGAACGTCATACAAATATCGTTTCACTTCTTTTTGACGATCTCTTGCATCAGGATAACTCTTGAACAAGCTGGCGACTGTGCTGGTTGCCGCACTGATAAGTGCTACATTTGTAATGGATGCTCCATTCAAGTAGTTCTTAAGCAAGCCACCTAAGCCAGCCTCGGGATCATATCTATCGGTATATTCCTTGTCCCAGATTTCCTGCATCTCCAGCAACTGAATAAGTCCATCCGTGTTGTAATTAGCCTTAACTAAAATATCTGCTGCAAGCTTATCTGCCTCACTTTCCTGAGCCTGTTTCCAACTCGGCGATATAACTTTTTCATGCAAGATCATTAACACTTGTGCACGCATCAAGCGTAATTGATTGCTCTTTTCCATTTGCGCCGGATTGCCTGACTCTACCGCATCGGCTATTGTTTCAGCGTACATAGCCCACTCCAGCATCGTGGTCGCCTGTTTTTGAAGATCGATCAAGGCATCTGTATCGTGATGGAGAAGCAGAATATGAGCCAGTTCATGAGCGATCACCGCCGCCACTTGGTCCTCATTCTGCAACGAGCGTAGCAACCCGTAATTCACATAGATATTGCCTTCTTTAGAGCTAGCCGCGCCAAATTCAGTTGTCGCCCGAATATAAACATGGCCTGTATAGGCCGTTAAAGTTGAGGCTTTCACCAAATTTGAAGCGATACTATTCAAATATTTGCTCATGCCCGACATTTCTACCAAGCCATTCCCCTCGGCGCGGCAGTGATTAACGTCCTTGCTCACTTCTTCCCGGGTAGGTTTGAATGCCTGACCTTGTGTCTTATTAAGAATAGATGTTTCCGGTTCACCATTAAACCAGGAAAAGGCCGAAAGTAGCAGTATGGCAGCCATGGTCGATATAAGTCGCATTATCATTTTTCGCACTCCTCACCCAGGCCTCTAATGCGTGCACCCTTGCTTTGGTGTGCAATATGCGGTGTACAAGACGCTGACAAAAGATACTTCTTATTTGTTTTGACTTCGGAAAGCTTTACCCAAACTTGTTTATCCCCCAGAGAGATTAGTAGCTTGCCATTTTTTTCATCTAATATTTTTGCCGGTAGAACGACTTCTTCTGGTTTAATTTCGCGCAAACGCGGTCCACTTGAAACTGCATAAATGCTTAGCGTCTTTGTTTCAATTGCAACGATCTGGTAGACATCATTTTCAACAACACCATATGCATTTATTGAAAATACGACTATTGCCAGAAATGCGATAATTATTTTTACTTTCATTTCTTTCACCCCCTTATAATTTTCAACTTAGAAACAAGACGCAAAATCCACTCATAGAACCGCTCCATATATTCACAGAATTTTTCTACGCCCCCTAATATTTTGCTGAACAATCCAATTGATATGACAAAAAACGAAGTTTCCAGCCAGTTTTGTGGGGACAAATCAAATACCGCCTGCTCCTGTATTGCATATCCAATCGCAATCATTAGTGCCAGAAGCAAAAATACCGCATTATCAAATAACGATTTGTGATTTTGAAATAAAGACGGAGTTGAGTGGCGAATTTCCCGAAACACGATGTATGTCCACAACAAAACGACCATGATATAAACAAGCAAAGCCATATTCGACCATGTACGGATTTCATTGCCCAATTCAAAAACAGCCGGGATCAGCAAGATAGACAGTGACACCCCAGCGAATATCCTAACAGATGAGTTTTCAGTCTCTGAACTAATCAACAGCCATAAAAAAAGCAATATCATCATAAAAGCAATTGATCGTGCCACAGCACACCCATTGCCTTCCGTTTTCTTGTAGTAAGGGCCGTATGACATGAGGTTATCCAGCGCCATAGCGTGCAGATAAACCCCCGGCATATTTTCATGCAAAGGAGTCAGAGAAACATCTCCTGCACCCGTAAAATTAGCGCCATAAAAAATAAGTTTGCCTTTCAGAAGTTCACGCTTGTACGGAAAATCCTTCTCCTCTGTAAAAAGCTGATCTAGAAACAATGTCTGAGCATAGTAGCAAGTGCTTTTTCCAAACAACCGCTCCATATATTGTGGTTTCTTTTGACAATCCGGCATCCAGGTGAGCGAATTTTTGGGCGGTTGTCCGGACCAAAAAATCTCCATATCCAAATTCCATGATTGTAATTCTTGCTCTGATAAGGGCCAACTTTTCCTGTCGACTGCGTACATTGCCAAGGCAGGAGATATCCCTCTGCCCCAATCATATTTACTTACCAGTCGATAATAGCCATCAACACCATCCTCGGCGCCCTCTGAACGCGGCTTGTTTGCATCAACAACGATGCCGCATTTGGTTAATTTTGCAATCACCCCACCATCTTTAGAGTGGAAATCATCGCTTGCCAAAAAAATTGGGATGCCATTTTTTTTCATTTCGCAGATTTCGTCTGCAAGTTGCTCGATGCCTTCTCCGGCACGCTCACCAGAAAACAGAAAATCTATGAAAATTGCCTTAGGCTGGTATCGGCCGATATCGCGCAGAACGTCTGCATGAAAATAATAAGGAGGCGGCCATGCATGACCCAATGAATTGATTGCCTTATCCGTAGCCAGCACTACCGTTATATTTTTCTGAGCCGCTTCTGGATATACATCTAAACCATGATCCTGCAAATAAGCCAGAGTCCGGTAAGTCAACCCTTGAAAATAACGCATAGTAGGCGTATCTGCACCCAATGGATCCCAGCTCAATACAATCAAATAAAACAATGGCACCAATGTTGCCAGCGTAAATAATCGGATGACGATAAGTCGGTTTGAGACGGATACTTTACTGCCACTATTTTCAGACAAAACAATCTCCTGATTGAAGGAATGACCTTGATCGTACACAAGCATGCATCAACATTCTTCAACTTTATTTTCACAAAAGACTTACCTCATTTCGAGTTCAATGGAATCAACCAGACCGCTTGCCTGGATCTTGCTGATCGCATCCTGCACCGTCCCCGCCTTTACCTTCACGCGGTACTGCCCGAACTCTCCCGGGCCCTCTACGATGCTGGCGTTGAGCTGGGTGAGCAACTTGCGTATCTCGACTTCTCTGGCATCCGGTTTGAAATAGACTTCAAGGTAGCTGTAACTGGCCGACGCTTGTGGCACGGCGCGATATTCCGACGCCTGATTGATCTGCTCCTCGACACTCGTGCCGGTGCGCATCAGGTTGGCGATGACAGCGGCCTGCACCAGCAATACGCTGGCAGCGATCGACCAGCCGACATTGCGCCAGACACGCTGCCTGCTTGGCAACGGGATTATTTTGGCAGTTGCTTGTTGCGGTACTAGCGTTTGCGCGGCTGTTCGATACAAGGTCTGGTAACGGTGGCGCGTGTCTGCCGGATGGTGGATGCGCGTACCGGCCAGAACAGTCGCGCCGCTGTTAGTTTTAAGGGGTGCTACGAAACCGGGTCTTGCGCCGCCGCCGGATTCGCACTGCCCGGTAGCCACCTCGCGGATAGCCGCCAGCCGGTGTTCCGCCAACTGCGCCAGCACGCGACTACCATTGCGTATGTCCACAGTCACCGTGTTCCATGTCTGCACCATGCCCGCCAGCGGATCGAAGGGTTCGTCCTGAGGTTCGAGCAGCACGTCTCTATCAGTGGCGTAATCGGTTTCGGCAGCAGCCAGCCAGCCGTGCCAGTAGTGTTCGTTTTGCGCCTGATCCAGCAACACGGAGAGTGGCGCGGCAGTGTCCTGTTTGCCATCGAAACGCCATATCTGCCCCGCCTTTGGCCGCTTGTCGAACTGCGCCATGCGGCTGGAAACGCGCTGGCGTATCTTGTCGCGCAGGAAGACGGGTATCTCGTCATTATCGACGCTCAAATCCTCCGCGTGTTCTTCCCTGTCGGGAAAGTGCAGCGGCGCAGTGGTATCGGCTTGCAGATTGCTTGCTATCACTTCTATTGATGGCCAGAGACTTCTCATCTCAGGCTCCCGTTCTATTGATACGCTAATAACGATTCAAGGCAGAGGATTTTTAAAGCCGTCAGCACGGAAGTGTTCGCAGAGAGTTCAAGGCCGAGTTCACGGG
>CAWHMU010000004.1:0-52348 GCA_963830365.1 uncultured Chlamydiae bacterium | reverse complement strand
ATTAAAAATACTTTACACTCTTCATGCCGCCCCTGCGGGTACAAGCTGCGCTTGATGCTCTAGGCCGGCAGTCGTCTACTCGAGCTGGTAAACCTCGCTCCCGCTGCTCACTTCCTTGATAAACTTGTTTAACAGTTCAAGCACATAGTGATCATTCCACATTGCCTTGCGTTGTTTTGATGCCAAACCGCGTCCTTGCACTGTTTCCTGTTTTAAAATGCAATAGGCCATCCGTCTAAAGAGACCTAGATTCTCCGCTGCATGGCCAGTATTGGCCCGGGAGATATCATCACCGAATAACACATCTAAAACCCAATGAAGATTATTCTCAATCCCCCAGTGTGAGCGAACAGTGCTGTTCGCCATCTTCGCAGTCATATCCTTGCTGGAAATGTAGTAGCGAAGTTCTTCTGTAGATTTACCCTTGATCGTCCTAGTGGATTTCACTTCTATCAGCATCTTAAGATCCCGCCAATCACTTCGACAATCCAGCCAATTGAGATTTTTGGTGATTGTCACCTCTCGCTTCTCTAGCCTGCCGTGTCCTTCATTGGTCGCTTCATACTTTTTACACTTAGCCCCCTTATAATCAGCTGCTCTGGCTTGATCAAAAAAATTCTGGGCCTCAGCATGTAGAGTGTCTTGGTTTCCTTTTAAGGCAATCACATAATGCCCTCCGCGCTCCCTGATGTCATTTACAATGCCTTTTTGGCACCCCATCGCATCAATTGTGACCGTCGCATCCTTGACATCGATTACCTTTAGCAACTCTGGAATTGCCGTGATCTCATTGGATTTTTCCTCTGTTTTCACTTGACCAAGCAGAAGCCCACTTCCAGACTCGTATCCGCTCACGTAATGAACAAGATCCTTTTTGGCACCTCTCAGAGTTTTCCCGTCGATAGAGATTTTTTTCTCAGTGCCGCCCAAGGTGTCAGCCACCAACTTAATCCATTTAATGAATGCCTGGTTCAAGATTTCAGGGTTTGTTCGCGTCAGGATCCACCAAAAGGCGGTATAGGAAGGGTGTCGTTCGAGATTAAGTAAAGGGCATAACATGGCAGCTTTTTCCTTTCCATACTCGTAAATACCACTGATGGACTTTGCGCCTGCAAGAATACCCGCCAGAATCGTTAGCAGAAGTCCATAGAATGGATATTGCAGATTATCTGCGACGCGCGGATCCTGAACGTCCGCAAAAGCATGTTTTACAGCATCCTCGTAAGAGTGAATATCGACATTTTGATCGTGTTCGTCGTAGATGAATTTCTTTCTTACTGACATGTTTTCGCCCTCAAAATCCCCCGTAGCAATTTGAAGATCTCCAGTATCGGGATCCTGAGAATTCGCTGTCAACTTATTAGCTTCGACAAGTGAAGGACTGGAGTCACCTGAAGGATTAGGGGCTGTCTGAGAAATTGCCTTGCGCCGTTTTTTTGCGTCTTTCAGCGTCTGACGCCAGAATACGACTTCCTCATTAGTGAGTTTACCCAATTTAAGTACGATTTCTTTCCGGCATGAGCCGTTTGTCCAAATGGATCTAGCAAGGCTATAGGAGACATACTTCTTGCCCTTAGAGGTAAATGCACCCCAGTTTAGATGTAGATCTACCAGATTCATCGACATATTAGACCATATATTTATTTAAAACACCTTGTAATATACGTGATAAATAAAGTCAATTGTTTTTTTATGTATTAGGCTAGATATATGAGAATAAAAATGGCGAAATCGCCTTAGAGCTGGCTGTGAGTGGAATTTTTGGTGTTAAATTTCTTTAATGAAAAAGCCCTGATCGCGTACCTCCCCATATGTAAACTAATGGAGGATGTTAAATAAATCATACATAATGGCAAATTGCGCGTTCGATCCTGTGAAGGAAGGATTTGAGTTGGCACTGTCATACAAGAGATAGGGCACAAGCCATGAGAACATTTTTACAGCCACGATAGAGGCGGAAACATGTAGCCACATGCGTCAGCGTGTGGTCATCGCATGTTTAGAAACAAAGCCGTGAATACGGCGGCAGCAATGACTAAAGGATAGTATATACTATAATAATTGCATCTAATTCAGCTTCCATCGAAATTGCTGTCGCCGTATTCACGGCTCTCTTTATACTACATTTTATTCCATAGGTTGACACCTATGGCTACATGCTTCCGCCTCTATCGAGGCTAACTAGACCTTCTGTGCTAGAATGTCGATTTGTTTCAAAGAGAACATTACAAATAGATCATCACTTCTCGTATTTCAACCATCAATTACTAGGGCTTTTTGACGAATCATCATCGGATAGGTACTCGATTTGTGCGATGAACCAAATAAAAGAACAGGATAAAGCCGGGCAGTCAGGATATACTTCTTACAGTTCACTACGTCCCGATAATTAAGGCTCACCAAAATCTGAAGACTTGCTATTTTCACCTGCCAAAGGTCCGGCTTTATCGGATAAACCGAATATAGGCTTATGAAAAAAAACGCCTGCTTTGTGACCAAAGCAGGCGTTTTCATAAAGGACATATTTAGACCGCCAGCCAGAGGCCGGCATGGTCAATTAAGAAGCGCTTTTCACCTTTTCGATGTAGGAGACGACATCGCCTACAGTACGCAATTTTTCGGCTTCTTCTTCTGAAATTTCACAACCGAAACGCTCTTCGAGAGTCATGATTAGTTCGGTTAGATCAAGAGAGTCCGCGTTAAGATCTTCAACGAAGGACTTCGTTAAGCTTACATCTTCTTTATCTACACCCAGTTGCTCGACAACGATGTCGATTACTTCTTGTTCAACTGCCATACATTTTCCCTTTTGCGTTAATATTAAATTAATTTTTTTTCCGGTGGTTTGCTTACATCACCATACCGCCATCAACAGTAATCACTTGGCCGGTGATGTAATCGGACCACGAACTTGCCAAAAACAGGGCCGTTTTAGCAATTTCATCCGGCGTTCCCATCCGCCCCATTGGAATTTGCTCCATGGTGGCTTTTTTTTGTTCTTCCGTCATCCCATCGGTCATGGGAGTGATAATGAATCCAGGTGCGATGCAATTGACTTGGATATTGCGTGCGGCCACTTCTTTTGCCAACGCTTTTGTCAAGCCAATAATCGCAGCCTTTGAAGCTGCATAATTCACCTGTCCGGCATTTCCTGTCAAGCCAATGACAGAACTCATATTGATTATTTTACCTTTTTTGGCTCTAAGAAAAGCGCGCACCAAGACTCGACAAGTATTATAGCAGGACTTGACATTCACAGCCATGACATTATCCCAATCTTCCTCGGTCATTTTCATCAGCAGCTGATCACGCGTGATCCCGGCATTGTTCACAAGGATATCGACATTGCCACGTTCTTCCTGAATTTTTTTTATAGCTTGCTCAACGTCCTGCAGATTTGCCACATTGACCTGGTAAAAGGCTGCGCCGGCACTATGCGGCAGAGCGGTAAGTTCGGCCACCACCTGTTCCCCGCGCACGCTGTTGGTGCCGAAAATGGCCACATAAGCCCCTTGCGTAGCAAATTGTCTGGCAATGGCGGTGCCGATGCCGGCTGTGCCACCTGTGACAATGGCTGTTTGTCCTTTTAGCAACTCGTTCATGCTTTCTCCTTCTTCAATAAATCTTCTAAGGCGCTGATATCGTTTATCGTCTCAATACTTATGGTAGGGGACATCACACCAATGCGCTTGTTAAAACCTGCCAACGTGCTGCCACAGCCAAGCTCAAGAAACAAATCTATGCCCTCATGCATCATATGGCGCACGCCTTGCTCCCATCGCACTGCATGCGTGACCTGTTTGATTAGGTTGTGCCGAATTTCAGCTATATCCTGCGCTGGAACGCCAGTCACATTCATGATAATTTCACAGCCATTTTCTTTAAGCGGCACTTCTTCAATATAGGGAGCCAAACGCTCTTCCGCCTGCTGCATCAAACCGCTATGAAAGGCGCCATGCACTTGCAACATAATCACTCGCTTGGCCCCCTTGGCTTTGGCCGCGGCACTGCCGGCTTCAATGCCGCGCAGCGTGCCGGAAAGTACTACCTGTCCTGGACAGTTGAAATTTGCTGCCCATAGGTCGTCAGGAAGGTTGACTTCCGCTACCAACTTTTCTACCATGTCGGCGTCAAGCCCCAAGACGACCGCCATCGTACCAGACTTAGCTTCGCAAGCGTCATTCATGAACTGCCCGCGTTGCCCCACCAGGCTAAGTCCATCTTCAAATGATAGTCGTCCAGATACCGTCAGGGCAGTATATTCGCCAAGACTCAAGCCTGCACAGGTGTTTGGTACAAGCTCAGGAAATAGCTGGTTTATCACGCGCCAAACCGCCACGCTGGCAATATAGATGGCCAGTTGGCTATTTTTTGTTTCGGTAAGGATCTTATCCGGCCCTTCGAAGGCAATAACAGACAGTTTGCGATGCAAATGCTCATCGGCTTCTTCAAACGTCTGCCTGGCAATGGCATAATGATCGAAGAAGTCTTTGGCCATCCCCGGATACTGGACACCCTGGCCAGGGAATATAAAGGCAATTTTAGACTTTTGCGACATCATCACCTCATCGATATTATTTCATTACTTTTGTCAAAACAGCCGCGCCCCATGTCAAGCCAGCCCCAAAAGCCACCAGCAAAATGCGCTCCCCTTGCGCTAAGGTATGGGCGGCCATCATTTCATCGAGCGCAAGCGGGATACTGGAGGCCGAGGTGTTGCCATATTTATGGACCGTCTTATACACCCGCTCAGCAGCAATATTAAAATTTTTGGCCACAGCATCAATGATGCGTAAGTTTGCCTGATGAGGCACAATCCAACTGATGTCGGCATCGGTTAAATTCAGTTTCGCCATGCATTCTTTGGCGGCCGCATTCATACACCTTACGGCCTGCTTAAAGACTTCTTTACCCTGCATCTTGAAGCAATGCTGCTTGGTCTCGATCGTTTCGTTGGTGGACGGCCGGCGCACTCCGCCGGCCGGAATATAGACGATTTCGGCATACTCCCCGTCGGCACCCAGCGACACGCCATCGATAGACAACCCCTCCCCTTCGGCACAGACGATGGCCGCAGCTGCCCCATCGCCGAATAAGATACTTGTACCGCGATCGGCATAATCCACATAAGTGCTCATCTTCTCAGATGCCACCACCAACACGTGGTGATACATGCCCGATTCAACAAAAGCCTTGGCCATGGAAAGGGCGTAAATAAAACCCGAACAGGCCGCCTGGATATCTACGGCAGGGATGTTTGGCGCGCCCAGTTGTGCCTGCACCAGGGCGGCGGTATTGTTGGCGATATAGTCAGGGGTCAATGTGGCCAGCAGGATAAAATCGATATCGTTGACTGTCAGGCCGGCTTTAGCAAGGGCTTCTTTGGCCGCGGCTGTCCCCATCGTCGACGTGAATTCATCGGCCGCAGCAATCCTGCGCTCTTTGATGCCTGTGCGCGAGGTTATCCATTCATCGGTGGTATCGACAATTTTCTCCAAATCTTGATTTGTCAAAATACGCTGTGGCAGATTGACTCCCAATGCAATAATTCGCGCCTGAATGTCTCTTTTCATACTTTTCTCATGTTCCGAATCGCAATTTGACAATATATCATAGTATTAATGGAATGATTGTAAACAAAATAGCTTTAAAACGCAAAAAATAAAATCGACATCCTAATTCGCGTTATCAGCATCTATATTAGAATGGTTGGATTGCCTGTCATCTGAAGGCAATATCATCTTGCTGTCAAGTGACGTTAAGGAGCTGGTGGCCAAATCGGTGCAGGAGATTGCGGGGTCGCTCCGTGGCAGCTGCTTGTCAGCTTGTTTCAAATCCAGCGTCTTGCTAGCTGTGGAATTATCGAATTCACCACCCTCATCAATCGGCAGTGGAACTTTACGATAATTTTGTAGAAGAGCCAGTATACCATTTCCGCGATTCAGCCAACCGCAAACTGCTGCACCTTTTTGATCGGGAAGCTGGCTTTCCGATCCAAGCTCATGGGTGCTTCTAAAAGAACGGGAATCGATTTCGGTTGGACACGTCGACCAAACATATTTAAGTCGGGGCCTATGGCTTGGATGGACTTTTATACTTGATGTATTGAGTTTGGGAGACAGGTTTGCGGGGTTACTGTTGCTGTTAACAGGGCGATCGCTTGACATAAGAGCCTGGCAAGCTGATGGCTTTAATGCTAAAGACCTGTCAACCTGCATCGATGATTTGCTTTCTTGAGTCTGAATGCTCAAGCATGATTCGTCAGAGATGGTATTGGGCAAGCAACTACGCGTTAAAGATGGCGGGGACTGCTGAGGTGAACCAGTATCTCTTAAACACTCATCAGCTGAATCATCACTTTTGGTTTTTGCCGGTCTAGGTATAGTTTGCAGAGTCTCAGAAACGTCAGCCTGTGCTGGTATTTCCTGAAGAGAGGATTGCGGCCAACAGCAGCTTAAAAAAGGACAACATGCAATAAAACGGTTCATACGCACAAAAAAATTATAAAAAAAACGGTTCATCGCACAATCGCGTACCTGTCTGAGAGGATTCGTTAAAAAGACTTAATTAATGGCTGGTTGGAAAACGAGAATTAACAATATATTTGTGGGGTTCTCTTTGAAACAAATCGACATTCTAGCACAGAAGATCTAGTTAGCCTCGATAGAGGCGGAAGCATGTAGCCATAGGTGTCAACCTATGGAATGAAATGTAGCAAAAAGTGAGCCGTGAATACGGCGACAGCAACTTCGAGGGAGGTTGAATTAAATGCGATTATTACACCATATAATATCCTTTAGTCATTGCTGTCGCCGTATTCACGGCTTTGTTTCTAAACATGTGATGACCACACGCTGACGCATGTGGCTACATGCTTCCGCCTCTATCGAGGCTTTAAAAATGTTCTCATGGCTTGCGCCCTGTCGCTTATATGGCAGTACTGGCTCAACTCCTACCTTCACAGGAGCGAACATGCAATTTGTGGATTTTTATGATGCATTATTTGCAACGACCTCGATTAATTTACATAAGGCGAGGTACGCGATTGTGCGATGAACCAAAAAGGTTCATCGCACAATCGCGTACCTGTCCGAGAGGATTCGTTAAAAAGACTCAATAATGGCTGGTTGAAAAACGAGAATTAACAATATATTTGTAAAGTTCTCTTTGAAACAAATCGACATTCTAGCACAGAAGGTCTAGTTAGCCTCGATAGAGGCGGAAGCATGTAGCCATAGGTGTCAACCTATAGAATGAAATGTAGCAAAAAGTGAGCCGTGAATACGGCGACAGCAACTTCGAGGGAAGTTGAATTAAATGCGATTATTACACCATATAATATCCTTTAGTCATTGCTGTCGCCGTATTAACGGCTTTGTTTCTAAACACGCGATAACCACACGCTGACGCATGTGGCTACATGCTTCCGCCTCTAGCGAGGCTTTAAAAATGTTCTCATGGCTTGCGCCCTGTCGCTTATATGGCAGTACTGGCTTAAATCCTACCTTCACAGGAGCGAACATGCAATTTGCGGATTTTTATGATGCATTATTTGCAACGACCTCGATTAATTTACATAAGGCGAGGTACTCATTTGTGTGATGAGCCAGCAAATACATTGTTTCTTCATATACTTTTGAGTAGAGGTTTTGTAATTGAATAGATTTATTAGGCCTTCAAAAACGGCAAATTCCCACAAAATTCAGGCCATATTAGGATGGTCGCATACGAAAATGGGCAGGATCAAAAGCAGTTATACTACGCGCGGTTAGGTTTTGCACATTTCGGCTACGCGAAAGCTCCCGCGGTTGAAATACCCACAGCCTAGCCGCGCGTAGTATGACACTCATGAAAAAAATACCAGCATGCTGGATCAGCGGGTTCATGGGCATAAAACCACTACTCTTTTTTTTATGGCGGTTTTTTAGCCCAACCATCCTAAAATGATGTTATTTTTCTTCTTCTTTTTCTCGATTATCATCTGAATTTTATGTATCATCAAAAAAAAATGAACCATACCTTTAAAACGCTTATAAGGTGTTTGCATGCATATCATACATATCGCCTCAGAACTCGCTCCTTTAGCAAAGGTCGGCGGCCTGGCTGATGTTTTGCTCGGACTTTCTCGTGAGCAGTCATGGAAAGGACTTGATGTCGATATCATCATTCCTAAATATGATTGCATGGATACGAATGAGATCCGCGATCTAAGCATCGACTATATAGACCTCATGTCCTTTTACGAAGGCGAATGGCATCACAATACCGTCTGGGTAGGCTGGGTCGAAAATATCAAGGTATATTTCATCGACCCTCATCATCCGCGCCATTTCTTCAACCGCGGCTGTTTCTATGGCTGCGAAGATGATATCGAACGCTACCTCTATTTCTGCCGCACGGCGATGGAATTTTTATTTAAAAAGCAATTGCAGCCCGATATCATCCATCTGCACGATTGGCAAACAGCCGTCATCGCTCCCCTCTATTACGAAATGTACAAACCCCTCGGCTATGCGCGCCCAAAACTAGTCTTCACCATTCATAATGTCGAATATCAAGGTAAATGCAGCAGCAGCGATCTTGATCGTATCGGACTTAATGGCGCAGCCCTGCTGAACCCGGAAAAATTACAGGATCCCCAAAACCCAAAATCGATCAATCTGATGCAAGGCGCCATCGTCTATGCCGATTATGTGACGACCGTATCCCCTAATTATGCCAAAGAAGTAAAAACACCCATCGGCGGCCGTGGCCTGGATAAGATCTTCGTTAAATACCAGCATAAATTCAGCGGCATTCTCAATGGCATCGACTACTCCTATTGGAATCCGGAAGTAGACCGCTATCTGCCGGTGCACTATTCCGCGCGCGAAATGCCAACCAATAAGAAAGACCGCAATACCATCGACCAAAAAGCCTATGTTAAAAAGATGTTGCGCGAACAGCTTTTCCTTTCCGAAGACCACAAACCCATTGTGGGATGCATCACGCGGCTTGTGCCGCAAAAAGGCATCGAGATGATAAAACATTCGCTCAAATACACTCTTGCTCGCGGCGGCCAATTCGTCCTGCTCGGCAGCAGCCCTATCCCGGCTATCAATGCCGAATTCCATGCCCTTAAAAACCAGTACGCCAACCACTCCGATGTCAGCCTGACGCTGCATCATCACGAGCAGACGGCACATATGATTTTTGCCGCCTCAGATATGTTTATTGTACCATCGATTTTCGAACCTTGCGGCCTGACACAAATGATCGCCCTTAAATATGGAGCCATCCCTATCGTACGTAAAACAGGCGGCTTGGCAGACACCATTTTTGATGTCGACTATTCAGACAAGCCTTTTGCTCAAACCAATGGCTATACGTTTGACTTTCCTGATAATGTCGGTGTCGAATCTGCCTTGGCGCGCGCTATCGATTGCTGGTTCCATGATCCTGATAAGTGGCGCAAACTGATGATTAATGGCATGAATATCGATTTCAGCTGGAATCTGCCTGCCAATGAATATCTGGAGATTTATAAAAAACTGATCGATCACACACATCCCACCTAAGGACCTTTTGTGAATATTGCTAACTACCTCACCTTTACGCGTCTGCTAATAAGCCCTCTTTTTTTGTTAATCTACCTCGAGCACGACACCCTTGGGATTTCCAACACGCTGCTGCCATGTGTTTTGTTAATCCTGTTAACATTTTCGGCAATTTCAGACATCTTGGACGGTCATCTTGCCCGTAAATTCAGCCAGGTGACTAATCTTGGCAAACTCCTCGATCCCATGACAGACAGTCTGGTGCATATATCGGTATTCCTTACATTTACCCTAGATCCCGTTCGACTGCCATTACCAGTGGTCTTTATTTTCCTTTACCGCGATTCTATCATCAGCACGCTGCGCACCATTTGTGCTTTGAAAGGCCTAAGCTTAGCAGCACGCATCAGTGGTAAGATCAAAACCATCGCACAGGCAGTAGCAGCCTTTGCGATTTTAGGACTGATGATCCCCCATTCCCTGGGATATCTTTCCACAGAAATGCTGCATACATACAGTACGATAATAGCCAGCCTTGCCGCTGCCTACACGATCTTTTCGGGAACTGAATACATCTATGCAAATTGGACCTACATAAAAGCAGCCACACATAGCTGAAAAATATAGTCATAAATCATAATTTTAATTACTACATAAAGAGGGGTGCGGGAAAAAGGCAAATACCTTATATTTAAAATAAAAGGTGTCACATGGAACAGATGCGAACTTCACAGCTTAATGCCCTTTCCACTGAAGAATTGTGGCAAGAGGTGCATCACTGGACATCACAACAGTGGATGCGTGAGATCAACAAGCTGACACCAGAACAGATTGCTGCCGTTTTGCCGGCAGCAACAAGCAAATATGACGATACTCACTGGAAAGAAAAGCTTGCCGCCGCCATCAGCGGCCTTACCGAACGCACCCAACTAGAGGCTGCCGGTGCAGCGCTTTCACTCATGCAAAACATTCAAATACTTTCTTATGTTTCTAAAGAACCTTCCCTCTTGGACAAACTCCCTCCCCTGTTCGTCGGCATGCCCCATGCCGTTTTTTCCGAACTACTGATGACTATTTCATCCGAGCAGCAGCTTACACTTAAAAAGGAAGCGCTCACTGAAGCGCTGCAGCATCATTTGACATTGGTTGCTCAAGAGTTGACGATAAATTTAACACCTTATCGTGCTAAATTGTCATTACTGAATAAGGAATTAGCAGCTCTTTCTTTAGATGAGATTGGACAGATAGCCATCGAAACCATCCTTAAAAGCATCAATAACCTTATTGAAGAAGGCTTGCGCTTTGTCAAGCTCGCCAATTGCTCGCTAGCGATAGCCTGGAACACCTTAAGGCTAGACCTTATCGATCAAATAAGCGAGCTCAAAGAACATTATCAAAGAGTCATCGCACATGATGGTGGCTTAACAAAGACCGAGACACTGCCTGCCACCGGTTTATTTGCTGTGCTGGAATCAAGACTCAACAGCATCTTTGCTGATACCAATGCCAGCGGACAGTCCACCCCTATGGCGGATGAGACGCCTGCCATCGAAGCCATCGTCAAATTCGGCATCTGGTATATCGGCGACTACCGCGACATCGGCCTATTGCCCAATATTGCGCATAAAAAACAACTCGACATAAGCCTCGAAAACAAACCACTGGAGCAGCAAGCCGAGCGCGAACAGCTCTTCATCGCCACCAACAAACATCTGGAAGGCCTCGGACTTGCGACCCTGCACGACCTGAAAAAAGCCGGCATTTATTCAAAAAAAGCCCTTAAAGACTATATCGACAAATACCCAGGCGGCAATTCACCACAGAGACACAGAGACACAGAGAAGCAAGCAAAAACATGAGCAGCCGGATAGACAGGATAAACACTGCCAAAGAGTATCAAACTCCATGCATGATCCCGGACGAAGTTTTCATTCCTTTGGTTGTGTTTATCCTGTCTATCCTGCCATCCTGTTTTGTTTGCTGCTTGCTTCTCTTTATCTCTGTGCCCCTGTGGTGAATTGCCTTCCTTTTGCTTTGCATTGAATATCAGCGCATGCAATTCTGCACGGGCGCTTGTTGGATGACCACGTTATTTCTTTGTTTCCTTCAATTTAGCCATCACTTCTTTAAATATCTCATCCGGCGATTTGGTACCGTCGAAGCGTTGCAGCAGCCCCTTTTTCGCGTAATACTCGACCAAGGGCTTCGTCTGGGTATGATAGACGCGCAGGCGCTCCTGCACGACCTCAGGCTTATCGTCGGCTCGCTGGATAAGCTCACCAGCACATTTATCACAGAAACCTTCTTTTAGTGGCGGCGAGAAATATAAGTTATGGATATGTCCACATTTCTGACATGTCAGACGGCCTGCCACCCTTTTTACAATGATATCATCAGCTACTTCGAGGTCAATGACGACAACTTCTGTACCAGGCGCGAGATGCTTTTCAAAAGCTTCGGCTTGGGGCAACGTACGTGGAAAGCCGTCTAATAGATAGCCTTTAGCACAATCGGGCCGCGCCACCCTGTCAAAAAGCATATCCAGTACGACCTCATCGGGAACGAGCTTGCCGGCATTCATAAACGTTTTAGCCCGCTGGCCAAGCGCTGTATCTTTACTGATATTTTCGCGGAAAAGATCGCCGGTTGAGATATGGGGGATGCCCAGTTCCTTTGTCAAGCGCACAGCCTGCGTGCCCTTGCCAGATCCCGGCGGCCCCAAAAGGATAACGACTTTCTGGGTGGTTTTGGCAAGGGTGTCTTGTGCCAGCGCAAGCGCTGCCATGGAACTGACATATAGGCACAAACCGATTAATAACATATTCATAAGAAATCCTCTTGAATGGTCATCTGAAATAAAGGATATTATAAGGAATATGGAAAAAAATCTAGCATCATCCTTCAATTTTTATTGAAACATGAGCTTTGAAAGGGGTACAATGCTTATGTTTTGCAAACGACTAACCAAAAAAATCCATAATGAAAGCTCAGTCACCTAAGAAAATATTGATCACCTTTGCGCGCTCCTTCCTGGCGCTGGAATTGGCCAGACAACTGCATGCGGCAGGTCATAAAATATTCATCGCCGATTCGATGGAATATCATGTCACGCGCTTTTCCAATACCATTTCAAAGTGCTTTCATTTGCCAAGTCCGCGCTTTGATGCCGAAGGATATATTGACGGCTTAGTCGCTATCGTAGAAAAAGAAGAAATTGATTTCCTGCTGCCGATTTATGAAGAAACAACCCAGCTGGCCCATGCCCACCACCGCTTTCCAGCGCACTGTCAACTCTTCTGTCCCTCCTTCGAGCTTTATGAACAGCTGCACAATAAATGGAGCTTCCACTGCAAGCTTGAGGAATTAGGCATCGACGCGCTCCAGGCCGCCCTGGTGAAGACTCCCCAAGATTTAGCCAATTTATCCTTCACCAAGCCTTTTGCGCTAAAAGCCTGCTATTCGCGGGCTTCACAAACCCTCATTAAGGTCTATCCCAAAAAAACTGTCGTAGATTTCGAGGTGGAACCGCACAACCCATGGATCGCCCAAGAGTGGCTTGAAGGCAAAAAATTCTGTACGTATAGCATCTGCCATGCAGGCACCATTCACGCCCATGGCACTTACCCCGTAAACTTTGCCATCGATGGCAATTCATGCTTGATATTCAAGAATATCGAACACAACGCCATCTATCAATGGATTGAAAACTTTGTTCGGAAAATCAACTACACCGGGCAAATCGCTTTTGACTTCATCCAGTCGGCAGACGACAAATTATATGCCATCGAATGTAATCCGCGCGCCACCAGCGGACTGCTTCTCTTCACCAACGAAGCCCGTCTTGACAGGGCTTTTTTCAAAACGAACACGGCTCCGATATTCCCCAAACCCAACGCCTCACAGCAAATTGCCACCGGCATGCTGCTATATGGATGGAGAAAATCCGCTATCCAGAATAACAACCTGATCAAATTCTTTAAGACTTTATTTTCCACTAAAGATGTCGTCTTCAGGTCAAACGATATGAAGCCATTCCTCTTTGAACCGATGGTCTTTGCCGCCATCTGGAAAAACAGCCGCAAATATCAACTGCCCATTTCTTCGGCCTTCACTTTCGACCACGACTGGAATGGCGAGCCTCTGAAGACTAGATGCGATCTTCCATAATCTGTTCGCGATATTTTTGCATCAGCTGGATCATATAATACAAATTGTGCGCCGTTGCCAAACTCATACCTGTCATCTCATGCGCTTTGAAGAGGTGGTGCAGGTAGGCCATCGTGAATTTGCTGCAGGTCGGACACCCGCAATTTTTTTCAATGGAAGCAAATTTAGTCGCATTTTCAGCTTTGGTAATGTTCACAGCCCCCTCAGCCGTGAAGACAATGCCATGCCGCGCCGCGCGCGTGGGATAGGAACTATCAAAAGTATCAATACCGAACGGAATGCATCTATCTATTGAAGCCAGATCACCGATACCCAGCAAGTGGTTGGGTTTTTCCTCCGGCAAGAGCGGCAGCGTAAAAGCCAATAGCTCATGCATTTCGTCTTTGGTCTTACCCATACTGCCACCGATAGAATAACCATCAAAGTCAAGCTCCGTCAGATGCTGGCAGCTGGATTTGCGCATTTCCAAGTCAATGCCACCATGAATGACGGCATACATCGCCTGTCCTTGCGGGTTTTTTAAATGCTGTTCTAACGAGCGCTTCTCCCAGCGATGCGTACGCGCCAGCGATGTCTTTAAATCTTTTTGAGAAATATGATACGGGGGCAGTTCATCCAGCGGAATGATAATATCGGCACCAAGATCTTTCTGGGCATCGATAGAACTCTCCGGCGTGAGCATGACCTTCGACCCGTCGCGATATGAACGGAACAGCACCCCTTCTTCGGTTATTTTAAGGACCGACCCCCCCTGCTTTTTCGTGCCACGGCTTTTCAGTTCATCGGCCACAGAACCGTAAGCCAGGCTAAAAACCTGAAAGCCGCCGGAGTCGGTGATGATAGGCAGCTTGCGGTTGATGAATTGATGCAACCCCCCGGCCTTTCTCACCACCTCCGTCCCTGGCTGCAGTAACAGGTGGTAGGTATTGCAAAACATCAGTTGCAGGCCAATATCATGCAACATCTCATTGTCGAGCGCCTTGACCGTCCCGTTGGTACCGACGGCCACAAAATTCGGCGTATCAATGATACCGTGCGGCGTGTGTATCCTGCCTACCCGGGCGCGTGATTTCTTGGAACGATGGATAAGCTCAAAACGGAAGGAATTCATATCTTTGCCCACTTCATAAAGGGAATAAAACAAAAAATGGCTACCAGCTTTACTGCAAAGCTGATAATGATGATATCGGTCACCGAAGCCACAAGTCCATACAAGCCGGCAAAACTAAACAGCACCGTATCTAGAAACTGAGATAGGACAAGGGCGATGCCGGCACGGAAGGCAAAGTGCATTTGTGGAAATTTATTTTTCAGAAATGCAAAGAAATTGATATCAATCTGCTGTACGACAAAAAAAACGCTCATCGAGGCAATGAGCAAGCGCGGCGATGGAGATAAGATCTCGACAAAAGCCTTTTGCGTGGTGTCGTAAGCGCTTGGCTGGTATAGCAGATGCAATTGCGAGACGAAAACGAAGAATAGCATGAAAAAAAAGCAAATCCAAGTGGCTTTGCGTGCCGCTTCCCTATCAACATATTCCTGCAGAAAATTAAGACCCAGCAGGCTGCCAATAGCAAAGGCGTCGCTTGCCGTGACGTTATATCCCAATAAGGTTATCTGCTTAAGCACAAATAGATTGGCAATCAGCGCCTGGATTGCCACCCATGCCGTCAAAGCTGCTTTGCCAAGCTTTAGTGCAGCCAGCGAAAATCCAACGATCAATAATGTTTGAATAAAAAAAAGAAGCTCGTTCATCGTGCAAAAAGCATATCACAAACGTGGTTTTTACACAAGGTTGCCGCGATGACTGAAGTTTTGCACAGCAACGGGCAAGTAAAAGTTCACCACAGAGGCACAGAGAAACTACCACCAGCCAAATCCATCACCTAACTTGAACCGCATGCAATAATTTCTTATAACTCTCTGACTCGTTGCGTCTCTGCGTTAAAGCGCATTCACAGGCCTCTGCTAGGTGCAATGAGCCAAGTTGTTTTGCATTGATGCATGGCAGAAGAACATTTCAACGCAGAGACGCAGAGGCACGACCACACAGAGATAATTTGAATATATTTAAGTGAATAACAACTATTTATTGATTTACTGATCGCACGCTTTTGCTGCTTGCTTCTCTTTGTCTCTGTGCCTCGGTGGTGATTTTTTACATAACCACTCAGTTTAAGCCAGCACCTTCAGCCCGACGATTGATCCAATCAGATTGCATAAGAAAAAGATCTGCCACACACTCATCTGATCTTCAAACATATATAATCCCACACATGCAGTACCCGCTGCACCGATGCCCGTCCATACCGCATAGGCTACACCTAAAGGAATATGCACGATGGCGCGGTTAAGACACCAGAAACTCAGCATCGAAAATATCAGAAAAATGACCGTCGGAATAATTTTTGTAAAACCTTCGGTAAGTTTCAAAAATGTGGTAAATCCAATTTCAAGGAAACCGGCAATAACTAGATAGGTCCAGCCCATATTGTCAACTCAGTGTATAAAGATGTTATTACATGTCATAGCGTCCGCTGTTGCCTGTACGAGGGACAATCTTGATTAGGATATCGACAAATTTCTCCCATTGCCCCGCTTGCAATGCTGGTAGTATAGCATTAACATCGATATTTAAGCGACCGGCAAAATCGCTGACATAGGGCAATACATTGCTGACTTTACTTTCTTTACTCAGGCTCGTCGTAATACCTTCCATAAAGCCTTTGCCCACCCAGCTTCTGCCCTGGATATTGCGGATGCCGACTTTAAGTTCCTCATTACTAAAGATGCAAAAAAGAAACTGGAATGGATGCACATTATCTACACGGTCGCCGGCCTTCTTTAATGAAGATTCATTCTGTTTGATCTTAATCAACGAATCATTGGACAGCACCCTGACGATATAGCCGATGTCAGTTTTTTCCTGATCCGTCAATGCCGAATAATAATCTCTGGTGCCGCCATCATTTTGTTTTTTCATCAGCGACTTCACTGAAATCACCCCTTCATCAGTCATCTGCATGCGAAAGCCCTGCGGTGTGGCTGCATAGGCATACAGCCGGGATGAATCAAAAGCACGTGTTTCTGCCTCGTGCGATTCAACTATGCTAAGGGATTGGTTGATCAGGTGTAAAACGGAGCGGAAAGAATCATCCGACTGAACTTCAAGCACATAGCTTTCGCCAACGGAGCTTTCGAGCACGATCTGTTCACTTTGGCCAAACACACATAATGGGGTAAAGACAGTGATGCCCAGCATGCGCTGCAACCAAACTTTTGTTACCTGCTTCATTTTGCTTCCTTTCATTTCGATGTTGAAATCAAAACTCATACCCAATTTGGTGAATCCTTTCAACGAAATTTCGTTTACAATATACTTCCTTACAGTTTAGATTCTTCTTTTTAGCAATGACAACAGGCAGAGATCGCTCCTGCATTAGGAAGTGAATTTTAGGAAGTGAAAATGAACAACCTGCAAAAATACTCATTACTCTCTACCCTGCTAGCGTTGTGCTTGACAGCAGAAAATATCCAGGCCGACAACCCTAGCGTTTGTGCCATATCAGATACCTGTGCACTAGCAGAGCCATGTGCACTAGCAGAGCCATGTGCACTAGCACAGCCCTGTGCAGTAGCATGTGCCTGCGAAACAGCATATCCAAGCAGAAACCCCTGCTTCCGCGACAGCCTGCTAACCATCGCTCCCGAATTCTCGTACCTGACCAGAAAACGCCAGGGTGGAACCCATCAAAGCGGGATGCTTTGTGGCGTGCGGGCATCTTTTGATCGTATCAAGCGCAATAAATTCTATCTGGGGGTGCTCGCATCCTACACCAGCGGCATTATTAGCGGCAAGACAAGCAGTGACGACAAAATCAAATCACGCTGGACCGAAGAGCTCATTGAAGGCAACTTAGGCTACACCATCCAATATAAATACTTCCCCTTCCTATCCTTAACACCCTTTGGCGGCGGCGGATATTTCCGCGAAACCAATAAATTTAAACACCCCTCACCGATGCTGTTAAAATTCGTCACCGAATTCCCCTATATCTCCTACGGATTCCTCTTCAGCGCCAACCTTAACTGCAATTTCAGTATCGGCTTAAATGGCCGCTTTAAAATCCCCTACCACAATGCCAAATGTTCTGTGAAAGATGATCCAGAGCCCGATCCTCATGCCGACGATCTTTTAATCGGCGAATGCCTCCAATATCGCATAGAGTTGCCTCTTAGCTATTGCCGGCCGCTAGTCGGCGGTCTGATTCAACTGGCTCTGATGCCCTTTTATGAATTCCGCCGCTATGGCGGACGGGAAAACTACCCCTTCGACTATATCAAGACAACAGTGCAACTCTATGGAGTTGATTTACAACTAATCTATCGATTTTAGGGGCTTAAAGTGACAAATTCAACGCTTGATCTCGATGTAAAAGGCTCATTAGAGAGGCAACAAAGCACATTCCTAGAATACCAACTGACCGACAGGTTCATCCCTGATCAGATCAATGATGACGTGCAGCCAATCGCGCTTAAACTTTACGATGCAGCCAATATCAACTTATTGCCCTGGCCAGATACCGAAGAAGCCCGCTTTGCCAAGCGCTATCTAGTGCCGCTTATCAAACAAGGCACCAAGTACTTTATCGACAATATCGATGCAGACCTGCGCGTGCTGCAAGTCGATAGCCACATCATCCCGCTTCTTATCGTCAAAAACGATTATGCCAATGCCTATGTCTGCTCCCCTTATGCCCACTATATATCCCTAGCCTTGGAATCGCTCTTTGTCATCAAAAGCCCAATGCTGCGCAAAGCCGCCGAAAAGATGCTCATAGGCTTTGGCAAGCTGCTCAAACAGGGCGACATCAATCAGATTGTCTATGTAAACCATTGGCTGCTTTCTACCGATTTATATCCCAAGACCTTAACGACGCAGCAGATAGGCTGCATCACCGCCTTCCTGAAAGAGGAGTTTCCACAATATGCCATCGCCTTCCGCTCACTGAATGCCAAAACCAACTCTCCCTTGCAAAGCAGCCTGAAAATGTGCGGCTTCGAACGCATCGCCAGCCGCCAGATCTATCTCACCAATACCAAAGACCAAGCCCTCTTTAATACCCGCATCATCAAAAGCGATCTCAGATTATGGAACGACAAAGATTATGAAGTCATCGAAACCAAACAGCTGACGTCCAATGACTACGACCGCATTTTGAGCCTGTATAAGACCGTCTCCCTCGAACACCACTCCCATCTCAACCCCCAACTAAATATGAACTTCATCAAGCTGATGATTGAACAAGGTTTTCTAAAAATCAAAGCGTTGCGCAAAAATGGGGTCATCGATGGCATCGTCGGCTACCATACCCGCAACCATATCTTCATGTGCCCCTTCTTCGGCTATGACAAATCCCATGCCGACAAAAACCGCATCTATCGGCTATTATCGACACTATTGCTGCTGGAAGCCGCCAAAAATCACAATACCTTCCACCAGAGCGCCGGCGCTTCCTTCTACAAAAAAATCCGCAGAGCCGCCGGCCAGCAAGAATACATGAGCGTCTATAGCGCACATCTGTCGCTAAAACAACGCTTCAGCTGGTGGTCCCTCAAGGCCGTCATGAATACCGCCGGCCCTATCTTCATGAAGAAATACTAGCACGTTTTACCACCGTTAAAAAAAGGTTCTTCCGAAAAACAATAAATTTACAGCAAAAGCACCCTATGTTATTTATGTGTTAGAAGACAGAAAATACTAACGAGGCATTTATGAGCAAAGAAGCTTTTAATAAATTATTTATTGAACAGCTGCAAGACCTCTTTAACGCAGAAAGCCAACTCATCGCAGCCCTACCGGCATTAACTAATGCCGCCTCGTCACAAGAGCTGCGCGAAGCTCTGGCAGAGCATCTCGACGAAACCAAGCATCACCTCAAACGCCTGCAACAAATCTTTTCCGGCCTAAATATACATACCGATGGCTATAACAGTGCCGCCATGCACGGCCTCATCAGCGAAAGCCAAGAGATCCTCAAAGCCGGTCATACTGATGCCGTAAAGGATGCCGCACTGATTGCTGCCGTCCAATGCATCGCGCATTACCTCATCGCTCGCTACGGCACTGCCAAAACCTTCGCTAAAGAGCTCGACTTACAACAGGCCGCCGACTTGCTAAAAGTCACATTAGAAGAAAAACGCCGTGCCGATGAGCACTTAAACGACCTCGCCGAAGGCGGCTTTTTCAAAGCCGGCATCAACCGCCGCGCTAGAAAATAACAATGCTGAAAGCTTTCCGCAAGCTTCAGACTTCATTTTTCATATTTCAGCTTTCCAAAAAAGGGAGCCTCTGTGGGACCAGACAGCACAAGCGAACAAAAAATAACCATCGAACCACACAAAAGATTTTCCCAATCGGCACTTTGGCGCATGCAGCGCGAGTACTTCGACAAAGAAGGCATCAATGCCTGGGTCAGCCAAGTGCCCTTCTACATCACCAGCAACCCCTATATTGCTGATAGCTACGCCCAGATCGTGCTGGCATTCATGCAGGATTGGATCAAGCAGCATCCTGATGCCAATAAGCACCCTTTTTACATCATGGAACTCGGCACGGGCTCCGGCCGCTTCAGCTATTATGTTGTCAAATCACTGCTGGAATCCTTGAAGCTGCGCGGTCTCGATGATATCAAGTTCTGTTATATCATGAGCGACTTCACGATGCACAATATCGAATACTGGCAAACGCATCCTGTGCTAAAACCTTACGTTGAGGCAGGATTGATCGATTTTGCCGTTTACGACATGGAAGTTGACCAACCTCTCACCCTCATCCGTCAGAATATCACCCTCAGCCCCGAAATCTTGGTCAACCCGCTGACAGCTTTCGCCAACTACATTTTCGATACCATTTCGCACGATTCATTTACGGTGCAGGAAGGCAAACTGTATGAACTGCTCATCGGTCTTTCTACCCATGAGCACAACATGCAAGATGGCCACCCCATCGATATGGAGAAAATCTCGGTCGATTACAGCTTACAGGAAATCCATGACGCCTATTATGGCGATCCACATCTAGACACCATTCTGGATGAGTATAAGCAAAAGCTGCACTCTACCAGTTTCCTGTTTCCGATAGGATCATTCAAGGCCATTAAATTCCTTGAAAAGCTTTCCAACAACCGGCTGCTGATCATCTCCACCGATAAGGGTTATACCAAACTTGAGTCTCTCGACAAGCTCGGCCATCCATCGGTTACCTTCCACAAAAGCTTCTCCATGATGGTAAACTTTCACGCCATTGGACAATATTTTAATGCTAGCGGCGGCGAGGCCTTTCTCCATACGCCCCGTAAAGGCATTCGCACGGCCGTATTTTCAAGCGGCTTTAAACTTTCTGATCTTGGCCAGACCTGCGCTGCCATCGAAGACAAGGTCGAAAGACTGAGCCCATCGGACTATTTCACTCTACATCGCCATATCAGCGACCATATCGACAGCTATGACTTAAGCGCCATCGCCGCCTATATGGAATTTGCCCTCTGGGATCCCCATATCTATTTGAAATTAACCGACCGCATCATTTCCCTTGTGCCAGGAGCTGATAGCGAAACGTTGGCATTCATGGCCAAAAACATGCCACGCCTGGCCGCCAACTACTACTGCATGCCCCAAACCAAATGTGTGCTAGCTGATATCGGCATGTTTTTCCATGCCATAAAACGCTTCGATGAAGCCCTCAAATATTACCAGCAAGCGCTGCTTTATACCGGCGAACAATTCGGCCTGGTGTATAATATCGCCCTTTGCCAGCATCAGCTGGGCGACAATAAAGCCGCCCTGCTCTCCTTCCAAAGAGCCGTCCAGCTCGACAGCAGCGCCAGCTATGCCGCCGAGTGGGTGGCCTATGTCGAAAAGATCCTGGCCGATGCCGAACCGCTGAATTAACATGGACCAAGCGGACTGAGCAGACAGCGACAGCGGACGAAGCGGACCACACTGACACTAAAAGTTGTTATGTATCTGTTGTTGAGCCCCTTGGGAGCGACCCTATTTGTAGCCCACGGTGTAAGCGCCAAAGGCGCACACCGTGGGTCACAATCCAAAAACAATTCAGCCCCGAGGGGGCGAGATAATTCCTTGGCTTGCATCAACCATAGATATAATCATCATATCCTAAAGAGGGAAACGATGCCCATGCGGGCACGACAGAAATAGCAGGTAGTCCGCTTCGTCCTTTTTCGCGTCGGCCAGAAAAACGGCCTTAGCAACCAGGCAGCTAAGGCCTTTTCTTATTTTGTAAGTTCTTCTCTTTTCGCAAGCAGCTCACTCAAATGGTTAAAGTAACGTTTGATTATGGCGGCAGCCTTTTCACTTCCGTCTTTTGGAAAACCCTTACGCTCTCGCTTCTCAAGCCAGCCTGCGAGAACACCTTCCAGATAACCTTTCAATTCCTCAACATCGTCTAGCGTAATTTCAGACTCAGAAGCTTTATTAGCGAGTTCTTGCATCCTCTCATAATCCGCCGCCACGATATTGCTTTCAAAGAAATCCTTCACACCCGAACCTGGCTTCAACAAATTGCCGCGGAAGCCTCTGACATAACCAACAATAAGTTTTCCATTCTGTAAAATGTCTTTGCCCTTTTTGTCTGCAGCGGCCAGTTTCTCAGCGCGGGCCGCCACAAGTTTAGCTACTGGTTCATCAGCTATTACTTTCCCTCTGCTTGTCTTCCTTTCGACACCGCCCTGTTGGATGGCATCCATACGCTGCTGTCTTGCCAGAACTTTATCGACATCGGGATTCTGTTTGGCTGCCAGCAGCTCTTTTATTTCATTGATACCGACATCGATTTTAAACGGCATAGGATGCTCAGGCTCTGCCATAATTGCATTCAAAGGAGCTGTCATGCCTCGTTCAATAACTGTTAGAGCCTCCTTGATTGCATCTTCGGCAACAGGGTCTCCCTGCTCAATTTTATCCCGAATCTGTTTAAACACCATCAGCCCGTAGTTGTTCTTACTTCTTTCAAGCGCTTGCACTAAGGAATAACCATCCCCTATTCTGGAAGTTTTATCAGCGGCATCTAAAAGCTTCCCTAACTTGCTAACGGCCTCGTGATGAAGAATGTTTACAGCTTCCTTTGTACGCAGTCTGGCTTCTACTTCAGCTTTCATACCTTTTGGCAAAACAATTGCTGTCGATGTTTTATTTACCGATTCCTTTAATCTGATATCAGCACGTACCTCTCCGATTAAAGTTTTTATATCATCTTTTAACTCTTGCGTTGGTGTTTTAAAAGCTCCTGTCCCCAAAAACGAAATTCCTTGGGTTAGCCCCTTTTCAAGGAGCTTTGTTAGTTCTAATATTTCCGCATCTGAAATTGGCGTCTTATGCCTGACTTTTGCGTAAAGATTTTCAAATCTATTAAGGTCGCCCGTATACCCAACCCCCTGATTCAGAGAGTGCCTAAATGCTTTTAACGCCTTTTGATCTCCACTAGCCTCCGGCTTTAAGGTCTCATCTAGCAGCGACATTAATCCGCTTAGCGCCCGTTCATGCAGGACGTCTGCGGTTTGTTTTCTGATCTGCTCTTTTGTAAATGCATAGTGCACCTTTCCCTGTTTCACTTCAGGACTCAGCAATTCTGATACATTGCGTAGGTAAACCTTAATCTTTGGCATGCCTGCAAGCTGATCGCCAAGCTTTGCTTCGATTAGTTTTAGGTAGTCCTTAACATCCTTGTCAGTTAAGAAGCGGCCCGGTGTTTGCGCCTGCACGCCGGCTTTCACCGCTTGCCAGCTGGCAAGAGCTTTGGCATCCCCAAGCCCTTTGACACCTTTGCTATCATCGATAATAGCGTCCAGCAACTTCACCAATCCGGCTCTGATCTCCTTATCCTTCGTAATATTTCTCGCTAACTGCTGTTGACCTTTTACCCCCTCAACCTCTTTTTCGGTCAATGGACTCTTTTTCAATTCGGCATGGGCCATAATTCGATTTTTTTTGGCCTCAACCATCTTCTCTAATTTCGCGGCAATATTTTTTAGCTCTGGCCTAATGCCATCATCCAGTTTCAAGGAGGCGGGATCACGAGTCCACTTTTTGGCTAAATCTTTAATGAACTTATCGTCTGCCTTGCTAATATTCCCTTCAAATTCATTATCGGGGATACCTATAAATGCATCCGCCAGCTCACTGGCCACCTCAATAAGCCCTCTTTGTGTAACTAGTGTTACCTCGACTTCAGGTCTCTTTGCCTTACTAGCGCCCTCTAATTGGCTTAAAATCTCATCTTTTCTTTCTTCGGGGATTGTATTTAGAAAACCCCGCACGTCATCAAGAAATGCAGTCGTTAGCTGCGTCCCAGGGGTACCGATGTCGTGTTTCATATAAATATCGAACAAATCCCCACGCTCCTCTTCTGTAAAGACACGCAGATTAGCTGCAACTATATTAATAAAAGATGCTGCCGCCTTAGCTTCTGAAGCGGTCAACGACCGCCTGCCAGCAGGTGTCATGCTTGTCCCCGTCGTTGTCGGTGATGGCGAAACGATCAGCTTGCTACGGACAGGAGTCTCTGCCCCCCCCTTGTCGATAGGCTTTACGGGTGCAGTTAAACCCTTTGTAGCTTTTGTCGTTTTGTCATCAAATTCAACTCGCTCATTAAATGAAACACTTCTGCTTTGTGAAGGTTTTTTTTCTGCTTTTTTTAATGCCGATTTAAGTGGCCGTGGTTGCTTTTGTGCAGAAATGGGTTCTTTTAATACATCACTTACTTTCGAATTTATCAGCGCTTCTACCCGATTTTTTTTTATCGCGCTTCTTACCTCACTTGCTTTGATGTCAAGGCGATCTAAGCTGTAGTCATTAACTCTTACATAACCTGTCACAAGCTTTCCGTCTTTGTCTTTATAACCTACTTTGACGACGGTAAAATTCCAGCTATTGCCACCGGCTTTGATGGCGTCTGCCTTCGTCGGAAACAAGGCCCCATCCTTCCCCAGTTTAATCGCTACTTGCTGGGTTGCGCCGGCTTTATCCATAATAAGCATGCGCCAAGCGCTTTTAGTACCAAAAACCCTGGGCTTTTTTACGCCGTTCGTTTCAACAGGTTTATCACTAGGTCCTTGGATACCTTCAATCATCGCATAGTCTACTGGAACACCTTTGTTATCCGATATTAAGCTCATAATACTCTCCTCGGCCAACCATTTAATTGATTTAACAGCAAACTCCACAACCTTTGCAATTAATACAATTATAATTGTTTTTTGTTAATAATCACAACAAAACAGCACTAACATCACTTAACTTAATTGACGGATTCGGCATTATATCGTACTTTTTGGAAAACTTTCGTCCCACTATAAAGCACAATCATCTATTAGACGATACACAATGCCAATGATACGAAATCTCACCTCACACAAAGTCTATTAAAGCCTATCATTTTTGATAGGTTTTACGTCAGTAAATTGCTTAATGACACTATTGATAAAATTCGACGGGCCGAATATGCAAAATGCAAAAGTGATGGCTTAGATGTGCTTAAGGGCTAACGATTTCTAGTGCTTGGCATTTTGTGGATCTGGATCAGGCTAAGAAGAAATAGAAAAAAGCTATTTGAGATCAACCGTTTTTAGCTATAGCACCTAGTTATCTTGTTGTTAATGAGAGCCACTCAGGGAGCTGTGCTCAGAGAGCCAGCCCCCAATTTTTCACATGAACCATATTTTTCTTCTTTTTTTTAAAAAAAAGATCTATAAATCTATTTATAAATATAGTGGCTTGGAAAGAGCTATACCAGCTACTCGTCTAGCTGCCTACCCTTGGAATGAACGCACAAATGCCGTTTTCACAATATTTTAACTTAGGATCTGATTCGATGAATATCGTAAAGCATCTAGCAAAAATTCTTCTGTGCGTCTTCCTTTTTTGTTCTAACTCCGGGCTGCAAGCCGCCACCGACTGGTCGAGCTGGTCATCACCTGCCGACACGCTCGCAAGTGATCCATACGGCAATCTTTTTTTAATAAAGTCGGATACTGCAGGCAATGCGGTTGCAGTTTGGGTGCAAAACACTTCACCCAAAGAACTTAGAGCAGCGACGTTTAACAACGTCACTAAAATCTGGACAAATACGAATACTGCTTACACGGCTCCTCCCGGAAATACGATACAAAGTATAGATTTAGCTGTAGACCCTGCCGGTAATGCCGTTGTTATTTTTTGGGAGACCAGTCCAAACGTTGTGAAAGCCTTTACGCTGGCTTTTGGCTCTGCAACATGGTCGTCGACCAATACCGGTATAGCAGGTGCAGCATATTCTAGCGTCACTGTGGATGCCAGCGGCAATGCTCTCGCTGCTTTCTTAAATACAGGGACAAACTTTCTTATAGCAATAACTCTACCAGTAAATACATTTGTATGGTCAGCTCCAACTACCATTTGGTCTGGGGGTGGCATAAACAGTCCAAGAATTGCTGGAGATGCTGCCGGAAATGCTATTGTTATGTGGCAAGATGGTTTAGGGGTCATTGGACTTAACGGCGTGAAGTATGATGTCGGCTTAGGCACATGGTCGAACGCTCCTGTTTCATCCTCACTGTCAGCGAGTTTTAATAACTTTAGCATCGACATGGGTTCCACTGCCGGCAATGCTATCGCCACCTGGCAACAGAATTTCATCGTTCATGGAGCGACCCTTGCTGACACTGTCTCAGGTACTTTATGGATAGCAACCACGGATCTCGGTAATGGTTATCTTCCCGATGTAGCGTTAGATCCCAGCGGTAATGCCGTGGCTGCTTATCTAACTCCTGCTAATAATTTTGTAGGGGCTACACTAGCTTTAGGTGGTGGACCAAACTGGACTGCAACGGGCAATTTGGGACCTGCCAGAGGTATTAACCCTGCCGTATCCGTGGACGTGGATGGTTCGGGAATCGCTTCCGCAAGTTGGAATGGTTCAAATGAAAAAATTATGGCAGCTAAATTGCCATTTGGTAGTACAACGTGGTCTACTGCCGTCGCCATGACTCCCGCCGTGACTACAAATTTATTTTATACCAGTATGGTGGTGAATGATAACGGCGATGCCATCAACTCTTGGAGAAGAGATGATGTACCGCCAAGCCTCTTCCAGGCATCATATGGTATACCTGTGCTGCCTGTCATCACCTCGGTTTCGCCTGGTGCCGGCGTGGTCGGTGGCGGCACAGCGGTGGCCATCGTGGGCACGGACTTTACAGGCGCCACGAGCGTAAAGTTCGGTACTACCAATGCAGCCAGCTTTATCGTGAACTCCGACACTTCGATTAGCGCCGTCTCGCCGGCGCAAGGCATCGAACCTGCTTCAGTCCATATCACTGTAACATCTCCTCTCGGCACATCGCTTCAGACGAGTGCTGACCTTTTCACCTTCGGCTCGCCGGTAGTGACTGCTGTCAGTCCGGGCGCTGGCGTGGTCGGTGGCGGCACAGCGGTTACTGTCACAGGTACAGGCCTTGGCGGTGCCACGGCGGTCAACTTCGGCGCTTCAGTGGTGGCGATCACCTCTGCCAATATTAACACCTCAGGCACCGTCATCACGGTCAACTCGCCGGCGCATGCCGCAGGCACGGTCGATGTCACGGTGACCAATGCCGTGGGCACATCGGCCACATCGAGTGCCGATCTGTTCACCTTCGGCTCGCCGGTAGTGACTGCTATTAGTCCGGGCGCTGGCGTGGTCGGTGGCGGCACAGCGGTCACCGTCACAGGCACAAGCCTTGGCGGCGCCACGGCGGTCAACTTCGGCGCTTCGGTGGTGGCGATCACCTCTGCTAATATTAACGCCTCAGGCACCGTCATCACGGTCAACTCGCCGGCGCATGCCGCAGGCTCGGTCGATGTCACGGTGACCAATGCCGTGGGCACATCGGCCACATCGAGCGCCGATCTGTTCACCTTCGGCTCGCCGGTAGTGACTGCGGTTAGTCCAGGTGCCGGCGTGGTCGGTGGCGGCACAGCGGTCACCGTCACTGGCACAGGTCTTGGCGGCGCCACGGCGGTCAACTTCGGCGCTTCGGTAGTGGCGATCACCTCTGCCAATATTAACGCCACAGGCACCGTCATCACGGTCAACTCGCCGGCGCATGCCGCAGGCACAGTCGATGTCACGGTGACCAATGCCGTGGGCACATCGGCCACATCGAGTGCCGACCTGTTCACCTTCGGCGCGCCGGTAGTGACTGCTGTTAGTCCAGGTGCCGGCGTGGTCGGTGGCGGCACAGTGGTCACCGTCACAGGCACAAGCCTTGGCGGTGCGACGGCGGTAAACTTCGGTGCTTCAGTGGTGGCGATCACCTCTGCCAATATTAACGCCACAGGCACCGTCATCACGGTCAACTCGCCGGCGCATGCCGCAGGCACAGTCGATGTCACGGTGACCAATGCCGTGGGCACATCGGCCACATCAAGTGCCGACCTGTTCACCTTCGGCTTGCCCGTAGTGAATGCTGTCAGTCCAGCTGCGGGCACAACGGCCGGCGGCACAGCGGTCACCGTCACAGGCACAGGTTTTGGCGGCGCCACGGCTGTCAACTTCGGCGCTTCAGTGGTGGCGATCACGTCTGCTACTATCAACTCCTTAGGCACTGTCATCACGGTCAATGCGCCGGCGCATGCCGCAGGCACAGTCGATGTCACGGTGACCAACGCTGTCGGCACATCACTGACAAATCCGCCTTCCGATCAATACACCTATGAGGGGCAGCCTACCATTACCGGCCTGAGTCCATCTTCAGGTTCGGTTGTTGGGGGTACTCCTGTAACTATTACAGGAACGGGATTTCTCTCTGCGAATGCCGTTGACTTTGGCGGCTTTGCTGGCACCGGCATCTCGATTATTAGCGCCACACAGCTGACCGTGAATACGCCGGCGCATGCCTTTGGCCCCGTCAGTGTGACGGTGACGAATGCAAACAGCACATCGGGGCCGAATCCGCCTTTTGATCAATATACCTATAATAATACGCCTGCCGTTACAAATGTCAGTCCGAATACCGGAGTGACTTTGGGTGGCACTGTTGTGACCTTAACCGGCGCGGGCTATAGTGTCGCCACAGCCGTGGCTTTCGGCGGCATCCCTGGCACAATCAATACCATCACCAATGATAGTTTGATGACAGTGACATCACCGCCGAATCCTGTCGCCGGCACAGTCGATATCACTGTTACTAATCCTGTTGGCACATCGGCCATAGTGCCTGCCGATCAATTTATCTATACTTTTCCAATTGCTGCTGTGACAAATGTCAGCCCGAATAGTGGGACCACGGTTGGTGGCACCACGGTTGTCATCACCGGGATTTATTTTACGGGAGCAACCTCAGTGCTCTTCGGCACTCTTCCGGCGGCAAGTTTCAATTTGGATTCCGACACGCAGATAACGGCCGTCTCCTCCTTGCAGTCTGCCGGCACGGTAGATGTTCACGTGACGGCCACTTACGGCACGTCACCTGCCAATCCGCCTTTCGACCTGTACACCTTTGTCTCGCCGCCTGTCAGTCCGGCAGCGGTGGCAACGACCAAGGATGCGACAGGACAGACGATACTAAACATCATTCAAGTGGTCGATGCCGCCCAGCAAGAGGTGGTCAATGTCGGCATTATGGGAGTGACACAAGGCACCTATGCCGATACATTGAAAACATTTATCATCAATGCCCAGACGCCGTTTACCAATACGGTCACCATCACACCCAGCTGGTGCCAATAGATGCGCAGCAATGCATGCCTTGATAATACCAATGTAGGTATTCCCTTAAAGCAAGGGACTTTATTTATAAACTTAAAGAGTAGCGAGGACAAATGATTGTTCATAAATTACATATTCTCTTTGCTTTTTTCAGCTTTGCCTGCCAATTACTTCCGTCCACTGCTGCTGCCGGCAACAAAAACAAAAAACATCATCAAGGCAGCGCCTACCATGCCGATTATATCGTTATCGGCGTTGGCGCTGCCGGCTCTGTGGTAGCTAAAAGGCTCACCGATGATATGAAGACTTCCGTCCTGGCGCTTGAAGCCGGCAAAAACCACAACACAGATCCCGACATCCAACTCTCAATCAACGCCCCACTTGTGGGTTATGAAAATAATCCCGAATACTTCTGGCCCGGGAACACCATCGGCGAGCCTGCACTCAATGCACGCGATACGGATTGGACAACAGGACGTCTGCTGGGTGGAGAATCATCCATCAACGCTTTATTTTACTGCCGCGGGACAAATCAGCTGTATGACAGCTGGGAACAAATTGCTGGACCCCGCTGGTCTGCCGAAAACATGCTTACGATCGCTAAATCGATGGAAAAATTCGACGGCATTCCGGGGTTTTTCAATCCTAGCGCTCATAACAGGAGTGGATTGTTAGACATCCGCCAAGCCCCGGCGAAGCCCACTCTGCTGGCAGTGTCGCTTTCTGGCGCTCTGGCAGCCGCCGCCAACGTGCCCTTCCTTATCGACTACAACGACCCTGCCACGCCGATCGGTGTCAGCCCCTACATCCAATATTTCCAAAGCGGATTCCAAGGCCAATACCGAGTCAGTACCGCTACCGCCTTCTTGAATGATACAGTTGTGAGAGCCAATGGCATCGGCGTTGCTAAACGGCAGCTGCTTCTGCTTACAAGCTCGACCGCATTGAGGGTGTTATGGAATAAAAATACCGCCAGCGGCGTCGAATTCTTAAAGGATGGAATGACAATAAAAGCCTACGCAAAAAAAGGCGTCATCCTTTGCTCAGGCATTAATAGCTGCACACTGCTACAGCAGTCTGGAATCGGCCCAAAAGAACTGCTCGCTTTATATAAAATCCCTCTAAAATTTGACAATCCCAATGTAGGTATGCAAGTAAAAGAGCATGCCAATATGGTCGTGCTCTTCGAGAAACCCGCTCATGTCATGACCAAACCGTCAAACGACCCCAATGCCTATGCCCAGATGGTCGCTTGGCTGCCGGATCCGGCTGCCGATGCCGATAAAAACACTCGCGCCATCGAAATAATAACATATGATTTCCTGCCAAACACGCTAGCCATGAGCATTATCCCGCTAAAACCGCAAAGCAGCGGCATCGTGCAAATCCAAAGCTCTGATCCTCAGCAACCTCCGCAGTCTACCCTCGATATCTTTAGCGAGCCGGCCGATATGGACCTAATGGTGCGCGCCTTTAAGTCCTATGTCCAACCAGCCATGAATTATCTCATCAGCCAGGGATTTTTACCGGTAGGACTATCTGATGAGATCATCGATGATACCGTCCAGCTGAAGCAATTCATCCGCAACCAGATCAACCTCTATGGAGGCATCCACAACTACATGGGTATGGCGCGCATGGCCCCCTTGAATCAAGGTGGCGTCGTCGATGAATATGGACGGGTATATGGCGTAAATAGCCTGTTCGTAGCCGATAATTCCATCGGCCCTGATATCATGGACGGCGCTACGACGTCCTCGGCTCTCATCATAGGCTATAATATAGCCCAAGGGATCCTGGAGTTGCAGAGATGACTGAAATTTCCGAGATACATAAATTTACAGCATCGACTGGCCGATGACGCAACAGTGCTGCCCTTTACATCGTGATGCTGGGTCAAGCGATGGCAATTCCTGAAAATAAGCCCTGTTCCGAAGAGGATCGTTCAATGCGTATCTCAAACATCAACGCTTCCCAAATATGGCTTTGCATGTCCAGAATTTCCTAGTGTAGTAAATCCTCCGGCAGGCAAACTCCACGGGTAAGATTATGTATCATCCATGTCACCGCTGCAATGATGCTGGCTACAACTTGAAGTGCGGTCGCATTTTGGCAGGGAACCAGTCTGCGCGCGGTGGCGCTAGCAAGCGCGCTTCCCACTACCCAAAATGTAATCGCTAGAATCCTACAGATCTCGATTCCAGCCTTGCCCTTGCCAAATTTCTGGCTCTATTTGACACCTCACAAATTTCATCAATCTATAGCAATAATTATACGCTATTCAAAGTGAAATTCCCCGGCAAGTAAGGTGGCTAGATATGAGATAGCATTTTATCTCGCGACGCGCTACGATAGCAGCAACGCTCTAGGGTAACTTATGAAAAAATATTTGATCACAGGACTTGTGCTGACGCTGCCTTTGGTTTTGACCCTGTTCATTCTTGTCTTTATCTTCAACATGCTAACCGAACCTTTTGTTGACGCTGTCAAGGTGGTCTTCAGCCGTTATCATTTGCTGGAAAACGGCTTTATATTTTTAAGTGCGCAGCAAATTCAAAAGTATCTAAGCCAGTTGATTGTGATAGCCCTTTTCTTCCTTTTTACTGTCGGGCTGGGATGGCTGGCCCGGTGGTTTTTCGTCAACTACCTCATAAACCTATGGGATCGCCTGCTGCATCGCATCCCTTTCATCAGGTCTGTATATAAAACCTGTCAGGATGTCATCAACACCTTATTCACCAGCAATACCAATTCATTCAAACAAGTCGTGATGATCCCCTTTCCAACGCCCGATACGTTTGCTATCGGCTTGATCACCAAAGACGACCTGCCACCGATAAAACAGGGTGGAGATCGGCTCATTGCTGTATTTGTGCCGACGACGCCGAATCCGACATCGGGATTTTTGGTCATGTTTGAAAAAAAAGATCTGGTGTATCTGGAGATGAAGGTTGAAGATGCCCTGAAATATGTCATCTCCTGCGGCATGATTTCGTCTCCCATCCCGGCAGGATCGGCAGCAGAATTGCTGCAGAAATTGAATTTGATGAATCAGCCCGGCATAGTCCGGCCCAGCTAGGAAGCGACTGCTATGAAAAAAAATTTCCTGACGGGCTTGATCTTGTTACTGCCGTTCACACTTACTTTGCTGATATTTCTGTGGACCTTCAACTTCCTTACCGACCCTTTTCAAGGCGGTGTTGAAGCGGTATTAAATTACTACAACATCTTGAATAAACCCCTTTTGTTTTTTTCCGCAGCGCAGGTGCTGTATTTATGCAGCAAGCTATTGGTATTCATCCTGTTGGTTGTTTTCTTGTTGGGCATCGGATTTTTAGGACAACAAGTGCTGCTGGCGACGTTGTTTCGTTTCGGCGGCTATGCCATTACAAAAATCCCTTTTGTCAATCACTTATATAAAATGTTTCAAGATGTGGTGAACACAATTTTCGATTCCAGCGGCAACGCCTTCTCCCAAGTCGTCATCGTGCCGTTTCCAAATAGCAAAGCCCATACCATTGCCCTGATGACCCAGGAACAAAAGTCGCGCCTGCCTTGCGATATCGTATCCGTCTTTGTGCCCGGCGCTCCCAATCCGACATTCGGCTTCATGCTGACCTATAAATATGCCGATGTGGTGCTCGTCGACATGGCGGTGGAAGACGCCTTGAAATTCATCGTCTCATGCGGTATCATGTCCCCCGGATTTCAAAGCGCCAATTCCCTGCTGCCTGCCAGGGATAGTTTAAAGGAATAGCCTATCAATGAATCACAGCCACAACCCGCAAGTCATTTTCCTACGCGTCACCGATAACACCACCAAGCTGCAAAGGCTATGTGCCGTCGTACATGACCATTTTTACCACAAAGAAAATGTACTCATCGCGGTCCCCAACGCCGAGGCCGCGGTCTATATCGATCATCTTCTGTGGCGCATGCCTGAAGATAGTTTTACGCCGCATGTGATTGCCGAAGGACTGGTCAAAGAGCGCGTGGCCATCACGACATCAAGCGCCAATATCAACCAGGCCACAACGTTTGTGAATCTATGCGCAGATGTGCCGGTTAATGCCAAAGATTTTCATATCATTTATGATTTGCTAGACCTCACGCACCCTGCCAAGGAAGAGCTTTCGCGCAAGCGCCAAGCCGCCTACCGAACTGCAGGCTATCACATCGAAGAGACTTAATCTTAACTTTTTTGAGATCGTTATGAAAAGACTTCTGCCGTGCCTTATCTTCGGCTTGCTTGCCTGCTCGGCAATTGTGGTATGGACAAAGCATGACCACCCGCACAAACTTTCCATCCTGGCCATCTTCCAAAATGAAGATCGCTTTCTAAAAGAATGGATCGATTTTCACCGCACGGTAGGCGTGGAACATTTTTATTTGTATAATAATCTAAGTTCCGACAAGTACATAGAGGTGTTGCAACCCTATGTTGCGGCGGGTATCGTAGAGCTTTACGACTGGCCCTATGAAAGCCAGTGGGGCAGCGAGGCCGATTGGACAAAAATCCAGGCCGCAGCCTACCGGCATGGTTTAGCCCTTGCCAGCGGACAAACCAAATGGCTGGCCATATTGGATACCGATGAGTTTCTAGTACCAAAGCAAGCTTTGAGCCTCACAGATTGGCTAAAAGATTATGAAAGCTGCAGCGGCATCTTAGTCAATTGGCAGGTTTTTGGCACATCGAATGTGCAACGCATCCCCAAAAGCGCCTATCTCATTGAAAAGCTGCTGCAGCAAGCCCCTGTCGATGACGAAATGAACACCTACTGCAAAAGCATCGTGCGCCCAGAATCCGTCAAATATTGCACCGACCCCCATACCGTCGTCTACTATCCATGGAGCTACAGTGTCGATCCCGATAAAAACCTCTTCCTTTGGAAATTCCACCACGCACGTCCTGTCAAAGCAGATATCATCTGCATCCACCACTACTGGTCCAGGGATGAAGACTTCTTCTATGAACGAAAATTGGCACGCTATGAAAAATGGGGCGACAACAAACGCGAAGCTGCCTGCATCAAACGCAACCAAGTGGCCAATCAAATCCGAAATACCGATATCTTGCAGTTTATCCCGCGTCTTCAAGAACTACAAAAAACCGATGCCATATCATTGAGATAAGAAATAATCGAGATAGGAAATAATTATGCGAAAAATCGGCTACACTGCCCTATGCCTGTATCTGTTGTTAGTTGGCCTGTCCGCCACCATCCCCAGCTTATTGGTTCCCAACACCGTCATGGCAGTATTGGCGCTGGTGGCCAGCCTTGGCATCTTCGTTGATACTTGGACAGCTAGCTAGCACATTTCCATTGGGCCTTGGCGGCATTGCCATCGCATAATGTGGCGCAGACTTTAGCCTGCACGACAAGTCTAGCGTTAGAATTTTCGGGAATTGAAGGAGCTCCAGCCGGAAATTTCACTACTCAGCTCGCGCACAAGCTCCATACCTAACTTGCACAGCACCCACAACCAGGCAATGGTGAGGCGCGTACCTAATAACAGGCGTTTGGAAAGATATTTAGTGTAATGCCAGAGGCTGATCAGGCCACGCCTAATATTTTGCGGCAAGTCTACCAGTTGCTGTCGCAGCCATTTTTTTGCTGCGGCGATAAACTCCAGAAACCATTGCCAAAACAGGCGTCCATGCTGGATTACCGTGGTGTCGATGATGCGGGCGCAGTAGCTAAATCGAGTGCCGAAATTCCGCGCAAAACTTTTAAAGGAGCGTCCGCGACGGCGCGCGTCAGCAAAGCGCTTATACAAACTCGTCTTTAGCGGCGGCGGTATCTGCTGCCACATCCAATAGACCGCCTGGATGGCCGCCGTTGGCAAGTATGTTAGCACCTGAGCGACCAGAGCAATCTTCGGAGCGATAAAAGCGCCGATCTTATCGCGCAGCGGACGCGTGGCGGCGGTTACCGAGGCGGCCATGCTTAGGCAAGACTTGCCAAAGGATGAACTGGCGGCCGCAACTTTTTGCCCCGCCCACGTCAGCGGCGGCTGGATGAAGGACTGCCAGGCAAGTCTGCGATAGTCCACGACCTGCTTAATCGCCGCTTGGATGCTATTAATGAGGGGATCGTAGACTTTCTTAACTGTCTTAGCGAGGCTTGTCACCGTTTTACCAAACCTGAGCACGGCATTTTTAGAAACTGCATGCATCTGAGCGAGCGGCGCTTGTATGAACTTGCCGGCGGGCACGATCATGCTCTTATTGATGACGTGCAGCACAGCTATAGCGCTTTGCCGGGATGCCAGGGCTATTTGCGCGCTTTTGGCTTGTCCCCATGCCGCGGCTTTGCGCAACGCACCGGCGCTTTTTGTATACATTTTTTTCAACGGCTTTAGGCACGCCTGCTGAATTGTTTCTGCCAGTTCATACAAGCGATGCAAGCTTTGACCACCCCATGTGCCTATTTTGCCGGCAATTTTATTGAAGCCTGCCGCCAGATGCCGCCACAGATGCTTGGCGTTTTGTCCCATCATTTTAAGCGAGTTGCCGATCATCTGCTCAATCAGACCTTTCATAAGATCGGTCAAGCTTTTGGCCAGCTCCTGCACAAAACGACCGATATGCATAGCCTGGCTTTTAACAAACAAAAACATTTGCGGCAGCGCCATGACGATCAGCCAGCGTGGAATGCCATAGAGGCAAAGATAGGGCGGCAGCATGATGGCCAAAAAAAGATATTTACCGATATTTACCACCGCCACAAAAGAATCATGCGGCAGGCGCATGCCTGTGCCCTTAAAGCGCTCCAACACCTCGCGATTCATGCGCTGCTGGGTGGATTCAATGGTGTCTGGTGAAACAATTGGCGGTGGCGGGATATAGGGGGCGCGTGGATTGCGGATGGTGTCATAAAGCATGGATGGCGCATCGCAACGACCAAGACTATCTTTATAAACCGGCCCCCGCATATCACCCCTTGAATGCACAAAACAATTAAAAGATTATTATATGCTAAATATGTTATAATACAACCATAAAGTAATTAACTTTATGGTGATAGAGATGAATCCGATTCAAAGCCCATTATTTCATGACTTTCCAAAATTTGTGTATCAAACGCCCGATATTGAACGCATCAACAGTAACTTGCCACAGCCAAAGCCATTTAGTCTAAAACCACCCGAAAAAGCCAAGAAAACAAAAAAAGACACCGAAAAAGAAAATCAGCCGCCGGACAAAGAAAAAAGATAACACAACAAAACTCTTGCAACAATAGCTGCGACAAAGGTATAGTGTCTTACAAAGAATTTCAGGAGTGAATCTACTATGGTACGCATTGCAAAACAAGAAGAAAGAAGAGCACGCTCACCGCGTAAAAATCGCGCCCCCTCCCCTAAGACTGGAGCCTTGCGCGATAATTTGCCAAAGGGCTATAAGGAACATGGCAACGCCGTTCAGGGTGATCTGGCAGGCACAGCTTTTATTCCAAAAATTAAATAATCTACCGGCGCTGTCTCTTTTGCCAGCGCGAATAAAAAATTTCCGACATCAATTGAATATTAAAAGGTTGTGACTTATGTCTAGACACACAAGCTTTGGCAAAGCAAATAAAGGTACAAAAAAACGCAACGTTCTCAAGCGCTTTGAGCGGATAGACGTGCTTAAGAAATTGGACCGTTGGGATCCTCAGGCCAAAAGCGTAAAAGGGTTACCAAAGACTCCCATACTCGCATAATTGCCGCTTTCCCATCCGGATACGATCACAACACTCACTCCGTGGATGCTGTGTGATTGATACCATTGTTCCCAGGGCTATGGCCCTGGGCTGTTTTTGTTTCACCCACTTCGTCGATGTGCTTGTGTTTTGTTGCACGTCAGTTGCCCTCCGCGCTACTTAGGCTGCCTGTTTGGGTTGAATTTTTTCGTACAAACTTCCCGAACGACCACCATCCTGGATATACCTGCAAAAAAATAGAACATTTTATGGATATACAAATAAATCAAGATCAAACAGATCTACCCCTTTCCGACAAATCGATCAAGGCCTTGATTAAGGGTTTTATGACCCAGGCTGATGTAAAATATGACGAAGTTTCCATCCACTTCATAGATACTCCCGCCATTTGCGCACTGCACCAGCAGTTTTTTAACGACCCCACCACCACCGATTGCATCTCTTTCCCTATGGATGATGCCGATGCCACAGGCTACCGCGTCATGGGTGATGTTTTTGTTTGTCCCGCCACAGCCAAGGATTATGTAGAGGTGCACGGTGGGGATATTTACAAAGAAACATCTTTATATGTAATCCACGGCCTCCTGCATCTGCTGGGCTATGACGATATCGACGATGATGATCGGCAAGAAATGCGGGATGCTGAAAAACGCTATCTTGAATATATTGACAAGAAAAAACTCTGGCTACAGCCTTAAACCGACGTTTCTTAACTTTTATTAGAATTTCGCAACTAAATTTTTTCCCAAGGTTTTCTCGCCTTGCGGCAGCATGAAATCCGAACGGTATACATTGGGCTGTTTTTTTTTTAATTTCGTCCATCGACACATCCAAGTTCAGGCGGTTTAAGTTAGCCGTGAATTCGGCGGAAACAGATAACCAAAAGGCGTAAGCCTGTGGTTATCAACGTCGATGACATCAAGCAACAACGGCGGCAAAGTTTCAAGCGCACTGTCGCCATAGCCACGGCGACATATATCTGATGAACTTTTCAATGGTTCATACCCGCAGCGACACGCTTCCGCCGTATTCACGGCTAACTAAAGTTTCCACATCCCGGCTGTTTAGATTTTTTATCGCCCTGTTCGCATCAGTGCGCTTTCTTGCCGTCGTAAGGCGCAAGAAAATCGCAATGAAGTGATTAGCTACAAAATTTCTTCGTTTGCGTTCTCCACTAAAAAGCGGGATATGGTATAAGAAAAGAACAAAAAACACACGATAGACGTACAAGCTTCGCGCTTCAGCGCGGTTTAAGTTGTGTAGCTATCATGAGGAGGCTGCTTGTTTCTGATCATTAGTTTCGTTTTAATGATTTTCTTCCTGATTGGCACATTTTTTCTGACAGCTATGACAAGTGCCTTTCGCCGCATCCACAGACGCGATTCCAAAAATCAGATCATTGGCACAGGCAAGGGCTTCTTTTATCGCCCCTTCCATTTGCATTTTTTCCCCGAGCACGAATATGAAGGCTTGTTTTTTGCCACGGTATGTGCGCAAAACGTTACCCGCTACTGCTATGTGGCCTCAGCCGTAATTTTTCTTTTAGCGACACCACTATTCCAGCACAAACAGGGGTTGCCTTTGACGGCGATGCCGCAAATTTACGACTTCACACTTTTCTGGATCATTTTGTCCAGCCTGGCCCTCTTGCTGCTCTCCTTTGTCATCGGCGAATATCTACCCCGCATTTTGGGTTTGCGCGTACCAGAGAAAGTCATGCAGTTCTGCACACCGTTCTCCTCAATATTCATGCTGCTGGCATTCCCCCTCACCTTTCTATTCCTTAAAATTTCACAGTCGTTTTCACGCACAATCTATTTCGATCACCTGCATGAGCCTGAGGCACAGGCAAAACAGGAGATCATTGACATCATCCAGGGCGCCCAATTAAGCCCTGGCATCAACCGGCACGACAAAAAGATTATCGAGTCTGTATTGTCATTTGACCAGCGCATTGCACGTGAGGTGATGGTGCCGCGCGTGAATATATTCTGCTTGCCGGCCAACACCTCGATCAAAGAGGCCGCCAACCTGCTGGCGGCGGAAGGATATAGCCGCACACCCATCTATCGCAATACTGTGGACGAGATCGTTGGCGTGCTGATGTATAAAGACATCCTGACTAAATTTCGCGAATACGAAGCCAAAGGCAATGATACCAGTATCTTGGAAGCTCCCATAGAAACCATTCAAAAAAGCGTTCTCTATACTCCTGAAACAAAAAGAATATCAAACTTGCTGCAGGAGTTTCGCAAGAAACAGGTGCACTTGGCAATCGTAGTGGATGAATACGGCGGCACTGAAGGCATTGTCACTATCGAAGATATATTGGAAGAAATTGTCGGCGATATTGCCGATGAATACGACGACCAAGAGGCTCTACATGTAATCCAGCCGGACGGCAGTTGGATCGTCGACGCCCGCCTTAATATCTTTGATGCCGAGGAACTGCTGGAACTTAAATTTCCTCAGGAGGGTGATTACGATACCATCGGCGGCTATATCTTCCACTGCGCCGGCACCATCCCTTCAAAAGGCTTTGTCATCCATCAGGACGAATTCGAATTGGAAGTCCTTAATTCCAACGAACGCTTCGTCGAAAAGGTACGCATCAAGCCACTGCATAGTAAGCATAAAGAAATAAATAAAACTGTCAAAAAAGATAAAGACAAGTAAGCGAGTCATACGCATGCCATTAGAAGACCTCATTCCTTTAATCAGCGCCCTTCTCATCAGCGCCATCTTCGGCGCCATCATCCTTTGGATTTTGCAGCGCCTCAAGCTCACCCATTTCAAGCACCTGGCTGCAGAGCTCATCTCCAAAGCCGAAGCCGAAGGCGAAGCAAAGAAAAAAAGCGTCGATCTCTCCCTGCGCCAGCAGCAACTTGAGCAGCAACGCGAGTTTGAACTGTTCTGGCAAGCGGAACGCCGCAAACTTCAACGCGAAGAAGACCGCCTCAAACAACGCGAAGACAAAATCGAAAGCCGCATGAATCTGGTACAAAAGAAGCTTTTCGATATCGAAAAGCGCGAAGCTGTCTTAATCGCCCGCAAAACCCAGCTGGACCAGGAAAAGAAATTGGCCATCGAATACCAAGCCAAGTTGTTAACTAAGCTGGAACAAACCGCCGGACTCAGCTCCAGCGAAGCAAAACACCAACTCCTTCAGCAAATTACACATGAAGTCAAACACGATGCCGCCAACCTCATCCGACGCACCATAAAAGAGGCTAAAGAAGAATCCGAACATGAAGCCCGCCGCCTGATTGTCACCGCCATCAATAGAATGGCCGTATCCTGCGTATCTGAGGCCACGGTAAACACCGTTGCCATCCCTAATGAAGAGATGAAAGGACGCATCATCGGACGCGAAGGACGCAACATCCGCGCTCTTGAGCGGGCCACAGGCATCAGCTGTATCATCGATGACACCCCAGGGGCTGTGGTACTATCAGGCTTTGACCCTGTCCGTATGCATATTGCCAAAATGGCCCTGGCAGACCTTATCCAGGATGGACGCATCCACCCCACCAGCATTGAAGAAGCTGTCGCCAAAGCCCAACAAAACATTCAAAAACTTATCAAGAAATATGGCGAAGATGCCGCCTTGCGGGCCGGCGCCATCAACCTGCATCCGGAACTGATAACGCTGCTTGGCAAGCTGAAATTTCGTTTTAGCTATGGCCAGAACATTCTGGACCACTCGCTGGAAGTTTCCCATCTCATGGGCATGATGGCAGCTGAACTTGGCCTTGATAGCCGCATGGCCAAACGCATCGGCCTGCTGCATGATATGGGCAAAGCCGTCTCACATGAAATGGAAGGCACCCACGCCATCATCGGTCATGACCTTGCCCTCAAGTACGGCGAAAGCAAGGAAGTTGCCAATGGCATAGGCTGCCACCATGCCGAAATAGAACCCACCACCGTCGAAGGCTCCCTGTGCAGTGCCGCCGATGCCATTTCCGCCTCGCGCCAAGGGGCCCGCTGCGAAGCCGTAGATGAATATGTGAAAAGACTGAAACGTCTAGAAGATCTGGCCTGTGAATTTCCGGGCGTTGAAAAGGCCTATGCCATGCAGGCCGGACGCGAAGTACGCGTCGTCGTATTGCCTGACGAAGTGGATGACGATGGCGTCCTCACCTTAGCCAGGGATTTGACAAAACGCATCGAAAACGAACTCAACTATCCCGGCAAAATCAAAGTCACGGTGATCCGCGAAAAGCGCATCACCGAATATGCCGTATAAATGCAACTTGCCAGACATAAAAGTAAAAATTTACCACAGAGGCACAGAAACACAGAAACACAGAGAAACAGAGAGCAGCTAAATGCATCAACTTGAAAAAATTGGTTAGGTAGTGCCCCTCAGCTGCGCTTCGGATCATTAATGATCTCCGATATTTCTCTGTGTCTCTGTGCCTCTGTGGTGATTTTTTTGGCTCGAATTTGCTGTAGTCTCTATTAGCAACTTGCGTTAATATTATCCTATCGGGCAAACTGATTGCCATATCAAATGGAGTGCTCTTTCATGCGTCGATCAATATGCTATTGTGAACCAAGTGTCGCCTTTGCCGGAGAAGTTAATACATGGAGATTCGTTTACACGCCCAGTATTGATTTAGCTAAAGGGGCCAAACTTAAATTCGACCTGCAAAGCAAGGGCCGCGATATCGACTGGCAACTGCCGACTGCCAACCTTAAAAAAACCAGCAACGTCATTTACGCTGAACTCGACAATGGCAAAATCCTCCCGGCCAAAGAAGTCGAATCACCCGATAGCTATGTACCCTCTTTTGAATTTGTACTGACCAGCAAACTCGAAGCCGGCAGCACCTTCACGATTGTGGTGGGAGCGGCAAAAGATGCCCGTAAACATGGCACCAAAGCCCAGGCTTCGGCCCAAAGACGGCGCGCCTTCAATCTGTATATTGATCCCAAAGGCAAAGGACTATATGAAGAGCCTGAAGTTTTTACGCTAGACATCCGCGGCAGCACGCTCGCCAATATCAGGGTCTTATCTCCCTCTTTTGTCACACGCAACAAACGCTTTGATGTCATTGTGCGCTTCGAAGATGAATATGGCAACCTTACCAATACCGCTCCCCCAGAAACTCTCGTAGAACTGTCCCACGAACATCTGCGCGAAAACCTTAGCTGGAAACTCTTCGTGCCGGAAACTGGCTTTATCGCCCTGCCGAACCTCTATTTCAACGAACCGGGCGTTTACACCATCCAATTGCTGAATACGAAAACCAAAGAAGTTTTCAGATCAGCGCCGGTGATGTGCTTTGCCGAAAATACCCGCCATCTTTTTTGGGGGCTGCTGCACGGCGAATCAGAACGGATCGATTCGACAGAAAATATCGAAAACTGCCTGCGCCATTTCCGCGATGACAAAGCCGCCAACTTCTATGCCGTCTCACCTTTTGAAAACCAGGTAGAGACCCCTAACGAAACCTGGAAGCTCATCACGCAAAACGTAGTAGAATTTGACGAAGCCGATCGCTTCACCTCCTATCTGGGCTTCCAGTGGGTTGGAAGCAAGGGCGAAGAAGGCATTCGCCAGATCCTGTATACCAAAGACAGCAAGCAAATCCTGCGCAAGAAGGATCCTAAATACTCCTCGCTGCAAAAAATTTATAAAAGCTTCTCACCGAAAGAAATGATATCCATCCCCAGCTTCACCATGGGCAAGGGCTTTGAATTCGACTTCAAACATTTCGATCCCGACTTTGAACGCGTGGTTGAAATCTACAATGCCTGGGGTTCTTCAGAATGCACCAAAAAAGACGGCAATACCATCCCGATTGCAGCCCAAGGCAAATCCGGTATCGCCGAAGCCCCGGAAGGCGCCATCCAAAAGGCCCTGCAGCACAACTGCCGCTTTGGCTTTGTCGCAGGCGGCCTGGACGACCGCGGCATCTATGCCGACTTCTTTGAAGGCGACCAGATCCAATACACGCCAGGCTTTACCGCGATTATCGCCGCCGAGCACACCCGCACGGCATTGGCTGAAGCGCTATACAACCGCAGCTGCTATGCCACCACCGGCGAAAGAATCATCCTCGGCCTCTACCTGGCCGGCCTGCCGATGGGCAGCGAAACGACGACAGGCGTCAAACACGGCCTGCGCATCAACCGCCATATATCCGGTTATGTCGCCTGTACCGCTAATATTGTAAAAGTCGAAATCATCCGCAACGGCAAGGTCATCAAAACTTTTGAAGACATCGACAACTATTGGATGAACTTCACCTATGACGATATGACGCCGCTGGAAAAAGTCGTCATCGATGCCAAAGATAAAAAGCCTCCCTTTGTCTACTACTACCTGCGCGTGACACAGGAAGATGGACATATGGCCTGGAGCTCGCCCATCTGGGTGGACCTCGTCCCCGTCCAACCTTCGCCTAAAGGCGTCGCCCGCCGTCAGGCCAGCAAGCCCCTCAAAGCGCCACTCGTCATCGAAGAAGATCTCGACGAGGACTTTGAGGAAGAGGATGACGATGACGACGATTACGAGGAATAAGCCGGCATCAGCAGAAAGATGAAATATGAAGGATGAAGGCTGAATATTGCCGAAATCTGAATACATCTTTTGCCACTACTGTAGCGATCATATTAGCTAATACAATGGCTCTCGGATATACTGTCAATGCAGACACGGCGATTGCGGCCACTCCGCAGCCGTGTGCCGACAACTTGCTATGTTTTTTTCATGTACTATCAGGTTGCCGCTACAGCAGCTTGGCTTGGCAATGCATGCACTTTTGCTCTTTTGCCTAAGATTGCCAACGTCAATCCAAATGCCATTGCCTCCCCAGGTGCCACGAGCGTGAATATCACCTGATCTGTCTTTAATGGCGCTACATCCGTCCCAGTTCCCTGACACCGGTGATAGCGGAGTGACCATGCCAATCGGCGCCAATGTGAGGCGGCGGCTAAAGGGGATTTTCCATATCTCTGTCGACCATAGACACCCCACCGCATTATGCTCAATCACAACCAACGACCTGCCTATTCTATTGGATTTGATACGGCTGCCCCGGGTCATCTAGATCATCCGCTCTCATGCAACACCTTTCAGCCGCACATATCCCTAAACGCGCCAAAGCATAAAGGCCAAGCGGCGCTGTCAATGCTAAACCGATAGATGCGCAAACTTTTCCTGTCAGGCAAAATTCGCCATTGGAATCAGCGCAATCGTTTATCCAGTAATTCAATCCAATCGCACTTAAAGGGATGCCAATGAGCGCGGGAACTAATATGCGCTTCCAACATCTTCCCCAGCAAGAACTGCTAGGCTCTCGGCTGCGGACCGCTTCTGTCTCGGCAACTCTTCCCGGCGATACAAGCAGTACAGAGTACAACGATTCCGTATCATCCTGTAAAGTCGCTGTTACATGCTGGATTTCTTCATTTGCGGATAATGACGAGGCCTGCTGCGCTGGGTGATTAGAGCTCGTATCAACCGGTCGAAGCTGTACTCCGGCTCCCTCAGCAGGCGGCAATGGCAGAGAGTCCAATCCTTCAAAAAAATGGCTTTTCCCCTCGCGAACGGGACTTGGCACAGGAGTATAATCTGGCGGTGTTCCGCCCGGAGTTACTTGAAGAGAAGCCTGCCCGCTCAATTGTGGCGCTGGCGAGGGTGCCATCGAGGGATGAAGTGAAGTATCCAAAGATATTAACCAAGCTGACGATGCACTCACAACACCTGTTGAAGATGACATAATAATAATCTCAATTAAAATAAACTGTTTAACACGTAATTCAAAATAAGCAACTACAGTAATAACACATTCTACATAATAAATAAACTTTTGTCAATTACACAATTACAATCTTGCCGCTACATTTCAGAAAATTCCGCTTTTGGCTGCATTAGCCATTCTCAATTCATTATGGAGAACCTTCTGAAAAATAAAGTCTGGGAAATGCCTTAAAATGGAGAGATCGACATGAAGTATTCAACAAGTAATTAATAATCCTAAAAACGGCTGTTGAGCGTGCGAAAAAGTGCTCAAGATTTTGCAGAGGCAATGGCCGTTTCTAGATAATCAGATAAAACAAAAAAAGCCGTAGTGATCAGGTTGCATGGATAATTCATCAAAGGTTTGAGACAGCCAAAACGCTGCCCTATATACCAGCATCTCGTTTAAAATCCCCCTATGGACTGTGTCAAAATTCCTGCGGTTGAACGAAAATATATAATATTGGGTCATTTTCGTTCGTTCAACCCGGGGCTTTGGCTATGTCCATATGGATAGATGCTGGTATACTAACGTAATAAAGATGTCATAAAGGTGTCATAAAGGTGTCAGGCTTGGCATTTGGAGATTTGACACTTAGAATATTGATGGCAAGATGTTTAAGCGTAAAAATCTCCAAATGCCAAGCCTGACACCTTTTCCTAACATCGTTAGTTTTCGCTTTATAGAAAACCCTTTCAAAATGAATATTACCAGGCATAAAGGCTCCAACGCTATCTGATGGCTAATGAACATTTATTAAGTTTATGCTAAAAATCATTTATTTATTAATAAAACACAACCACATCTACTATTATAAGATCTACGCTAATTTTATGTATATTTTTTTGTAAACTTCCAGCGTCAATAAGATCATTAGGAAATAAGAATCCCGGAAAACATTACAAAATAGCGGTGGAATGGAACGGGAAAGGGATCAGAAGGGCGATCATGCCAATCCGATTGCCCACCCTGATTTCTGATGTTGTCCGCCTCGTCCGCTTCGTCCTTCTTCGTGCAAGCAAAAAAGGTCCTAGCTGTATTAGCAGAAAGTAAATCTAGCAGCGCGTTTATAAACTGCGCAACGCGTTTGGAGTGCGCAACTCCTGTTGCGCTTTTCGTTTCATAAAGATCCTTTAAGCCTGAAAATGCTTTAGTTAACGCAAGTCCAGTTAGCATACGGTCTTTCTTTTGGTTACGAGGCCTTTATGAAACGAAAAGCGCAACAGGAGTTGCGCACTCCAAACGCGCTGCGTAAGCAAAAAGTATTTTGATGATAAAAACGATGAGGCAAAAAAAAGGCCCTAGCTGCGTTAGCAGCTAGGGCCTAGAATAAAAAGCTTGGCGACGACCTACTCTTCTACACTCTTTTGTACAGCACCATCGGCATTAGCTTGTTCTGCTACGATGCTTGCCGCTGGTTTTCCTTTCCCTAAACCTTCAACGGCTTTTTCTACTTTAGCGGAAATTAGGGATGCGCCATACAGGACTCCCAGACATACAGGAACTTGCAATCCTACTGCTATGTACGATTGAACTCCCTCTTTAGGCATAACAGCTTCTAGCGTATTCGACAATGTATATAAGGCACCAAAAGCCAGCGTTAATATGCTCATTGGTATAGCGCGTGCTGGTTTTTCCACCACTTGCACAGCAATAACCAGTGCACTTGCTGCTATTGCACAGTAGTCAAAGAAACCTCGAGCTACTTGGCATGTCTTTTCACATTTTGTGTATTCTACAACTTCTGGCTTCATGGCATAATATGCATTCACCGCCACAACTGCTAATCCTGCGCCTAATAAGCGTGCCTTTATTGGTATCGCTGTTACCAGTTCTGCGAAGGTTGGTATACCTTTATTGGGGCCTGGATTTTGGTCGGATTTGTTCACAGGAACATTAATAATTGGCGCTGGTGACAAAGTTTGATTGGTAGCGTTTTGAATAACCATATTTCTCACAACCTTATTTTATTTATTGTTAAACCATCAAAACATTCTAAGTATATCGACAATTATAGCAGATGAGCATTAAGATTGTATAAAGCGCCATGAAAAACAGATGAAAGATGAAGGATGAATCACACTTTGAGATTTGGCTTACTTCAGTTCTCACATCAGAAAGTAAATCTATCAATACGTTTAGAAACTGCGCAGCGCGTTTGGAGTGCGCAACTCCTGTTGCGCTTTTCATGTCATAAAGACTTCTAAACCACGCGGAAACATAAAAACGCATGAACTTCCTTTCCTGAAACGGCCGTTCCGACTGCCTAAAAGGCCTTTAGGAAACGAAAAGCGCAACAGGAGTTGCGCACTCCAAACGCGCTGCGTGGGCAAAAGTATTTTGATGATAAAAACGATGAGGCAAAAAAAAGGCCCTAGCTGCGTTAGCAGCTAGGGCACGGAATAAAAAGCTTGGCGACGACCTACTCTCCCACACTCTTGTGTGCAGTACCATCGGCGATGAGCGGCTTGACTTCTGAGTTCGGAATGGGATCAGGTATTTCCCCCTCTCTATTGTCACCAAGCAAAAAGTTGGCAAATGAATCAAGTCAAATTAAGCGCTGTCACTTGCAAAAAACGACGCTTGAAGTTCTCCATCCATCAGATGGCTTCGCGACATTTCTTACAACTTGTGATTTCTTGTATTTTTGCGACCACAACTTTCCAGCTTGCGCTGCGGTGTCCGGACTTGGTCTATATATTTGTCCTTCAACCTTAAAAAAAGGTGGTCAAGCCAATGGACCGATTAGTATTGGTTAGCTCAACACATTGCTATGCTTACACACCCAACCTATCAACCACGTAGTCTACATGGGGTCTCATTGGGATACCTTATCTTGAGGGAGGCTTGGCGTTTAGATGCTTTCAACGCTTATCCTTTCCGAACTTAGCTACCCGGCTATGCTCTTGGCAGAACAACCGGAACACCATTGGTTCGTCCACTTCGGTCCTCTCGTACTAGAAGCAGCTCCTCTCAAGTATCCTACGCCCACAACAGATAGGGACCAAACTGTCTCACGACGTTTTGAACCCAACTCGCGTACCGCTTTAATTGGCGAACAGCCAAACCCTTGGGACCTTCTTCAGCCCCAGGATGCGATGAGTCGACATCGAGGTGCCAAACCGCCACGTCGATATGAACTCTTGGTGGCGATAAGCCTGTTATCCCCGGAGTACCTTTTATCCGTTGAGCGACGGCGATTCCACTTTCCACCGCCGGATCACTAAGCCCTACTTTCGTATCTGCTCGACTTGTTGGTCTCACAGTTAACTTGCCTTATACCTTTACGCTCTACTCGTGATTACCAACCACGATGAGGCAAGCTTTGGACTCCTCCGTTACTCTTTAGGAGGATACCGCCCCAGTAAAACTGCCCGTCTGACAATGTCCGTACTCCCAGCTTCATGGGATATACGTTAGATTCCCGACTTGTCAAGACTGGTATTTCAACGTTGACTCCACCCCACCTAACGATGCAGCTTCACAGTCTCCCGGTTATCCTACACATGACAAGTCAAGAGCCAATATCAGAGTACAGTAAAGGTTCACGGGGTCTTTCCGTCTTATTGCGGGTAAACGGCATCTTCACCGCTACTACAATTTCACCGAGTCTCTCGTTGAGACAGTGCCCAGATCGTTATACCATTCGTGCAGGTCGGAACTTACCCGACAAGGAATTTCGCTACCTTAGGACCGTTATAGTTACGGCCGCCATTCACCAGGGCTTAAATTCAATGCTTCGCCTTGCGGCTAACATCTCCTTTTGACCTTTTGGCATTGGGCAGGCATCACACCATATACTTCGACTTAGACGTCTTTGCATAGTGCTGTGTTTTTGTTAAACAGTCGCCTGGGCCATTTCTCTGCGGCCCCCGACCGCTCCTGTCGCTAGGACAATCACCATCCAGGGCTCCCCTTCTCCCGAAGTTACGGGGATAATTTGCCGAGTTCCTTAACGAGAGTTCTCTCGCGCGCCTGAGAATATTCTTCCCACCCACCTGTGTCGGTTTTGGTACGGTCACCTATCGACGACTAGAGTCTATTTCTTGGAAGCGTTGCGCTACACCATCGGTTCCGCTCGAGATTCCCCTTAGTCGCTACCTGGGTTTCTGCTGACGGATTTGCCTATCAGCCTCCCTCATAGCCCCACGGACACTTCCAATCGTCCGCGTGCTTAACGTACTTCGTCAACCCTTCGTCATTGTCTTTAGGTGGCGCAGGAATATTTAACCTGCTTTCCATCACCTACGCTTTTCAGCCTCGGCTTAGGGACCGGCTAACCCAGGGAAGACGAGCTTTACCCTGGAAACCTTAGGTTTTCGGCGAGGAAGATTTTCACTCCCTTTATCGTTTACTCATGCCATGCATTATCACTAGTATGCGCTCCAGCACTCCTTACGGTATACCTTCGACGCACATACTACGCTCTCCTACCGCTTACATTTTACAATGTAAACCCGTGATTTCGGCTCTATGCTTTAGTCCCGGATATTATCGGCGCAGAGTCTCTCGATTGGTGAGCTGTTACGCACTCTTTAAATGATGGCTGCCTCTAAGCCAACATCCCAACTGTTTTTGAAACTCTACTTCCTTACTCACTTAGCATAGAATTTGGGGCCTTAATCGACGATCTGGGCTGTTCCCCTTTTGACAATGAAGCTTATCCCCCACTGTCTATCTCCCGGATATTCTGCAGTATTCGGAGTTTGATTTCCTTTGGTAGGCCGGTAGGCCCCCGTGTGAATTCAGTGCTCTACCCCTGTAAACATATGTTCGAGGCTAACCCGAAAGTTATTTCGAAGAGAACAAGATATCTCCAAGTTTGATTGGCCTTTCACCCCTATCCACAACTCATCCAAAACTTTTTCAACAGTTACTAGTTCGGTCCTCCACAAAGTGTTACCTTTGCTTCAACCTGGTCATGGATAGATCACTTGGTTTCGTGTCTACGCCATATGACTAATTCGCGCTTTTAACACTCGCTTTCGCTTCGGCTTCGGAACGTATGTCCCTTAACCTTGCCATATAACGTAACTCGCTGGCTCATCATGCAAAAGGCACACCGTCAGCCATTCCCTTAAAAAGGGCATAGGCCTTCGATCGTTTGTAAGCTATTGGTTTCAGGTTCTATTTCACTCCCCTAACAGGGGTTCTTTTCGCCTTTCCCTCACGGTACTGGTTCACTATCGGTCATCAACGAGTATTTAGCCTTGGAGGGTGGTCCCTCCCAGATTCAGACCGGGTTTCACGTGTCCGGCCCTACTCAGGTGCCAGCTCTGTCAACTCATTCTTTCGCCTACGGGGCTTTCACCCTATGTTGCCTAACTTTCCAGAAATGTTCTGCTAGAATTTGTTGATCTTTTAGCTGGTCCTACAACCCCGAAATTATAAACTTCGGTTTGGGCTCTTCCCGCTTCGCTCGCCGCTACTAGGGGAATCTCTGTTTGATTTCTTTTCCTCTGCCTACTTAGATGTTTCAGTTCGGCAGGTCTCGCTTCCTTTAACCTATGTATTCATTAAAGGATAATAGGGTTTTGCCCTACTGGGTTGCCCCATTCGGATATCTCCGGGTCAAAGCTTATTTCCAGCTCACCGAAGCTTTTCGCAGGTAAACGCGTCCTTCATCGCCTGTTGATGCCAAGGCATCCACCACTAGCCCTTACTAGCTTGACCAAAAATTATTTAGTTACAAGCTGTAATTGAGCCTCGATTATTTCAGCGACCTTAGCCACTTAACGTGACATAGTCGCTGTTAAGTATCGCTACTTAATTTTACGCCATTTGATTTTGTTCCGGCAACGGTTAGATTGCCGGAAAGATGAAGATTTTCCTCAAGCGTCGATTTCTGTCAGTGACATTTGCGCCGCCAGATTTTAGTCCGGCGGACGCTTGCTGTGACGTGCTAAGCACGTCATTAATTACACTTTACATATTTTCTTACGCTAATAACCCGGAAACAGCTGTTAAAGGCTGTCTCCAGGTTACGCAACGCACTCAATTCGACTTGAGCGCGTTGCATTTGGATCTTGATTCATTTGCCTGTCAAGAATCTTGACAATGATAGAAAGACAATGTGTTTGCTCATAAAGCTGCCCAACCTAAGTAGTCATATTGACCACTTTGTCCTTAAAAGGAGGTGATCCAGCCCCACCTTCCGGTAGGGCTACCTTGTTACGACTTCATCCCAGTCATCAGCCTCACCTTAGACGCCTCTCCCCTTGCGGTTAAGTCAGCGGCTTCGGGTAAAACCAACTCCCATGATGTGACGGGCGGTGTGTACAAGACCCGGGAACGTATTCACGGCGATGTTGCTGACTCGCCATTACTAGCAATTCCGTCTTCATGTAGTCGAGTTGCAGACTACAATCTGAACTGGGGCCGGCTTTTGGGATTTGCTTCACCTCGCGGCTTCGCTGCCTTCTGTACCGACCATTGTAGCACGTGTGTAGCCCCAGACATAAGGGCCATGCGGACTTGACGTCATCCTCACCTTCCTCCTGGTTAACCCAGGCAGTCTCGCTAGAGTTCCCACCATTACCTGTTGGCAACTAACGATAAGGGTTGCGCTCGTTGCGGGACTTAACCCAACACCTCACGGCACGAGCTGACGACAGCCATGCAGCACCTGTTCAGCGGCTCCGAAGAGCTATAATATTTCTACTATATTCCACTGCATGTCAAGTCTGGGTAAGGTTCTTCGCGTTGCATCGAATTAAACCACATGCTCCACTGCTTGTGCGGGTCCCCGTCAATTCTTTTGAGTTTCACCCTTGCGAGCGTACTCCCCAGGCGGTATACTTATCGCGTTAGCTACGGCACAACCAGGGTTGAGTCCAGTTACACCAAGTATACATCGTTTACGGCAAGGACTACCAGGGTATCTAATCCTGTTTGATCCCCTTGCTTTCGCGCCTCAGCGTCAGGAATAAGCTAGAAAACCGCCTTCGCCACCGGTGTTCTTCCACATATCTACGCATTTCACCGCTACTTGTGGAATTCCGTTTTCTCCGCCTACCCTCTAGAAAGACAGTTTCAAATGCAGTTCTGAGGTTGAGCCCCAGGATTTCACATCTGACTTATCTTTCCGCCTACGCGCCCTTTACGCCCAATAAATCCGATTAATGCTTGCACCCTCCGTATTACCGCAGCTGCTGGCACGGAGTTAGCCGGTGCTTCTTTACCTGGTACCCTCAAATAGACCGGATATTAGCCGGTTTCTCTTGTTCCCAGGCGAAAGAGCTTTACAACCCTAAGGCCTTCATCGCTCACACGGCGTCGCATCGTCAGGCTTTCGCCCATTGCGAATGATTCTCGACTGCAGCCTCCCGTAGGAGTCTGGGCAGTTCTCAGTCCCAGTGTTGGCGGTCAATCTCTCAATCCGCCTAGACGTCTTAGCCTTGGTGAGCCTTTACCTCACCAACTAGCTGATATCACATGGGC
>CAWHMU010000003.1:0-54322 GCA_963830365.1 uncultured Chlamydiae bacterium | reverse complement strand
TGTATTATCTAGCTTCGTTTATTTTGACGACATTGGGCTTACGCCTGTGGCTGCCGCATGCACGGCCAACTTAGGCTCCGAGATCCTAAAGTGGGACTTCAGGAATTTGGGACTTCGGGCCACAGGATTTCACCGCTGATGAAGTTCTTCAGCTTCCCATCGGACAGCCTGAGCGTAAGTGAGCCATCGGGATTGATGGCGTGCAGCTGCCCATCCCAGATGTTTACGTTGTCATGAAAATGAATTTGCTGGTTGATGGTCATATACCGGCAATACGTTTTGAAAAATGGGGCGAAGCCGTCCTTTAAGAATAAAGTCAGATCCGGCAGGAAGCTATTACGCAGCTGCTTTAGTACATCTTCGATATCGAAAGCATGGCCTTTCTCAACCAGCAGCGATGTGGCCGGGCGGTCGATGAGCTGCAGATATTCCTTTGTCATATTCACATTCAAGCCGATACCGATGATCATACATAGCTCATCGTCAATGGAGGTGGTCTCGGCCAAAATGCCGGCCACCTTCTTCTTGGACAGCAGCACATCGTTGGGCCATTTGAGTTCAGGACTGAAGTTATGCTTTTCCAACACCGACACCGCCGATAAAGCTAGCACTTGAGGGATATTCCCCAGATCCAAGCGCGCCTTATCGACAAAGAAACAAAAGGAAGCATAGATATTTTGCCCCGGCGGCGACTCCCACCGGCGCTTGAAACGCCCCCGTCCTGACGTTTGTCCTTCGGCTGTTACTAAAGTGACTTTATCGCGTGCCAGCAGATGGGCATTTTGTTTGGCCCACGTATTAGTCGAATCGATGATATCAAAATGGCGGCGAATGAGATCCATAAGTAACAACCAGCGGTCAAAGTGAAACACTTTTACATAAATTATTAATTTATGCCAGCCTGTTTTTATTTCTTTGCTTGGAAGGCAATGTCGGATTCTGTATTCTAATCCTCAAAATAAGTAAGTTCTCAAAAACTCATGGAACAGCTTTCGGTAGCACGGCTTGGGGTATGGCTTGCGATTTGCAATTTGAAAGGAGTCTCACTTTCTAATATCCTGTAGGACTTTCAAATCACAAATCACAAGCCATACCCCAAGCCTTAAGTCACCACCCTCGGCATGAGTTTTTGAGGACTTACCACAATAACGGCTAATCAAAGTATAAAGTTTATGTGGAGCTATCGCTATCTATCGCGCATTGATTTCAGGACGATCCCGATCATTTTGGGGTTGATGCTGATCAGCCTGCTCATCGTCTCGTCATTCACCACCGGCAACACGCCAGACAGCGCCGATGAAAGCTTTTTCACGCCGCTTGTGAAAACACAATTGCGCTGGTTCATCATCGGCATCGGCATCTTCATTGTGGTGGCAGGCTTTGATTACAACAAATTGCGCGAATGGACGTGGTTGCTCTATGGCCTTGTGCTGCTATTATTGATCGGCCTGTTTTTTACCGATCCCATCCAGCGCGTGCATCGCTGGTATCGCATCCCCTTCCTGCCGATGAATTTTCAGCCTTCCGAATATGCCAAACTCGTCGTCGTCATCACCTTGAGCTGGTTTCTGGAGCGCCGCCAGGCGCACGTCGGCAGCTGGAGCACGGCCTTCTTTGGCGGCTTGATCGCCGGCATCCCCTTTATTTTGATCCTTAAGCAGCCCGACCTAGGCACAGCCCTGGTACTTTTCCCCATCACGCTGGTGATGTTTTACTTCGGCGGCGTCCATCCGCTGGTGGTTAAAATCATGACCTGGCTGGGCGGTGCCAGCCTGATCGTCATCGCCATCATCTTTTTGGGGATCATCCCGCATGAAGACGTGCGGCCTTATGCTACCAAAGTGCTAAAAGAATACCAGTTCGACCGCCTAAATCCCAATACCCACCACCAAAAGGCGGCCGCCACGGCCATTGCGCTGGGGGGATTGACCGGCCAGGGATGGCGTGCCAGCGAATTTTCTGGCGGCGGATGGCTGCCTTATCCTTATACCGATGCCGTCTTTCCGGCCTTTGGCGAGGAATTTGGTTTCCTGGGATTGCTTTTGATGTTGGTGCTTTTTTATACTTTGATATATTTTAGTTTTCAAGTGACCGCCGTGGCAAGCAACCATTTCGGGCGGCTGCTGTCGGCAGGCATCAGCGTCTATTTGGCCATGCATGTATTGGTCAATATCGGCATGATGACGGGTTTCTTGCCGATCACCGGCGTGCCCTTGGTTTTGGTAACATATGGAGGCTCTTCTGTGCTATCGACGATGACTGCCTTAGGAATTTTACAGAGTATCTATAGCCGGAGGTTCATGTTCTGATGAAGGACACACCACACGATTTCATGTCCACCCCCGGAGAATGGATTGGCGAAGGCAGAATAACCTTTACTGTCTCCCCGGACCGCCTGCATTTCTACACCAAATGGGTGATCAAAAAAGATGCCTTGGGCCTCATTTCCTGTCAACAGACGGTAGAGATGGAAGGCCGGGAAGAAAACCTCAACAATGACTTCGTCATCTCAAACATTTCCAGCCAGGCTTTTGATATCGAGCTGACTAACGAACTACTTGGCACCATCAGCGGCAAAGGTATCATCGACACGAGGACCATCGCCTGGGAATTTCGCGGCCATCCGGATTTCGAAGGCTTTGAAGTCTATGAGCTGCAGGACAATGGCGACTACATGCTGCATGCCGAATACGCCACCACGGAGAATTTCCGCACTATCGTCGACGGCCGCATCTGGAAGAAAACCACCACCTAGCGGGCGGCAGGCATTAAATTTCACCACCGAGGCACAGAGTCACAGAGAAAGTCCAATATCCATTAAAAAATAAAACAACATAGGATTACCCGGGTGAGTTTATATACAAATAAATTCAACACAAAGGCGCAAAGGAAACTAGCAGCACAACATAATGGCAGGATGATAGGATAGACAGGATAAACACAACAGAAGGAAAAGGAAGCGGGCTGGGACCATTACCTATCCTTCGGATTGCCTCAGCCATCCGAGGACATGCCTCACAGCGACAGCTACCGGCGGCGTTTATCCTGTTTATCCTGCCATCCTGTTATTCTGTTTTGCTGCTTGTTCCTTTGCGGCTCTTGGCTGCTCTTTTGCGTTAGATTTTTATTTTTATGCTGCGTTTGGCCTCATTCTCCTATCCGGTTGGGATCATTTACATATTATGTTTGGACCTCCTCTTTAGTCTCTGTGCCTCGGTGGTGAATTTTGCCTTTTGTTTAAGCTTGCCTAGAATGGCAAAATTATACATAATATCTTCAAAATCAATGACAAACAAGTTATCGCAAGGATCTATCTTTTGGACATCCGTACCCTTTTATTTTCCTGCCTGTTAATGCTGCCGGCTTCGCTGGCTTTTACGGACACAGCGCCCTCCCGCCACGTCCTCGTCAGCGTCGCCCCTCATAAGTTCTTTGTCGAAAAAATCGCCGACGGCACAGTCACGATAGGCTTGATGGTGCCGGCAGGGTCTAGCGCGCATACTTTTGAGCCCACTCCCAAGCAGATGATGGCGGCCAGCCAGGCAGACCTTTGGTTTTGCCTTGGCGAAAGCTTTGAAACGCGCGCCATCAAAGCACTCACCGCCCACAACCCAAATTTGCAGATCATCGATTTGCGCCAGGGCGTGGACATGATCTCGGCCGATCCCCATTCAGGCAGCACCTGCCACTGCTGTCATGCCAACGGTCAGGATTTGCATATCTGGCTGAGCGCCCGCCAAGCTAAAATCCAGGCGGCCACAATCGCTACGGCCTTGAGTCAGCGTTACCCCGAGCATGCCGCGCGCTATCAGACGGCATTAGCGGCTTTTGTGCTGGAACTGGACAAGCTGGACAGCCAGATCCAGGCCATCCTAAAACCCCTCAAACAGCGCATGGTGATGGTGTCGCACCCTGCCTATGCCTATTTCTGCCGCGATTACGACCTCACGCAGCTGTCGATAGAATTCGAAGGCAAAGACCCCACGCCCTATCAGCTGACGGCCATTTTAAATAAAGCCCGCGCCGCCCATATCAAAAAAGTCTTCATTCAGGCACAATACAGCAGCAAGGGGGCGCGCCTGTTTGCCAAAGAACTCGGCGCAGAAGTGGTGATGCTTGATCCTTATGCTGAAGATTACCTCAACAGCATGCTTGAAATTGCGCGCCGTTTTGCCACGAATGAACAATAAGGTTGGTTGATGGAGCCTGTCGTCGCGTTACAAGAGGTCTGCTTTTCCTATCAGGATGCCCTCGTCCTCAAAAACATCTCCTTTGATATTAAAGAGGGGGAATTTGTGGGCGTCATCGGCCCCAACGGCGGCGGCAAGACCACGCTTTTAAAGCTGATCATGGGCTTCTTGAAGCCGCAGACAGGCAAAATATCCATCTTCGGAGAATCCCCACGCACAGCCCGGCAGCAGATCTCCTATGTCCCCCAATCCTTGCGTTTCGACAAGCAGTTCCCCATTTCCGTGCTTGAGCTTGTGCTCGGCGGACGCCTGTCGCGCCTGCCATGGTACGGCAAGTTCAACCGGGCCGATAAGGAAGCTGCCGTGGCCGCCCTTGAGCGCGTCGGCATGGAAGACTTCCAGCACCGCTCTTTTGGCAACCTTTCCGGCGGCCAGGCCCAGCGTGCGCTGATTGCGCGCGCGCTGGCCTCAGAACCCAAGCTGCTGCTGCTGGATGAACCTACCGCCAGTGTCGACAGCCAGGCCGAAGCCGATATCTATGGCATCTTGAAGAAATTGCAGGGTGAAATCACGATTCTGATGGTGACGCATAACCTGCAAGCCGCCATTGAACTCGTGGAAAAGGTGATCTGCGTGCAGCAGACGGCGGCGGTGATCAATCCCCAGCAGATTTGCGAACATTTCGCGCTTGGCCTTTACCATGCGCCTTTAATAAAATTGCCGACCGCGCAAGATCCTGTCAAAGCCAATTCTGCGAGACCCAACCCCGGACCTAAACTATGATGTCCTTCCTTGAAGCTCTGCAAAGCAATCCCATGCTGCTGTCGGCCGTCATTGCCGGCCTGGCCTCTTCTGTCGTCAGCGGCATCATCGGCTCTTATGTCGTCGTCAAGCGCATCGTCTTCATCTGCGGCAGCATTTCCCATTCAGTGCTTAGCGGCATCGGCTTTTGCCTGTGGCTGGAACGCGCCAAAGGCATCAGCTGGATCTCCCCGCTGCAGGGGGCTCTGGTGGCCGGCATTCTCTCTGCTTTGCTCATCGGCTGGATCCACCTGCATTACCGCCAGCGCGAAGACTCCGTCATTGCCGCCTTATGGTCCATCGGCATGGCTGTCGGCATCCTCTTTATCTCGCAGACGCCGGGCTTCAATGTCGAGCTGACGAATTTCCTGATCGGCAATATCTTGTGGGTGACGCCGACGGATTTGTATATCCTCTTTAGCCTTGATATTTTCATCCTGCTATGCGTGCTGTGCCTGCACAAGAAGTTCCTGGCGATCTGCTTTGACGAAGAGCAGGCCCAATTGCAGGGCCTGCCGGTGAACAGCCTCTATCTTTTGTTGCTGGTGCTCACCGCCGTCTCCATCGTTTTGCTGATCCAGGTTGTCGGCATCATCCTCGTCATGACCATGCTCACCATCCCGGCAGCCATCGCCAACCTCTTTTCCGCCAGCCTATCGCGCGTCATGCTGATCGCCGTGCTGCTGAGCTGCGCGCTGTGCTTTGGCGGCACGGCCTTGGCCTACCATCTGGACTGGCCGGGCGGTGCCACCATTGCGCTTGTGGCAGGCTTGGCCTACATCGGCACGCTGGGCTGCCAGCGCAAGCACTAGCGCCTCACGCACAAAAGTCTTCAACTACGAAATGTGAAATACGACGAAGGCAAGCCTATCTCTTTATAGTCATCAGGCTCGCACGCGATTCCTCTATAAACTTTTGATATATGTCCTGTTCCTAGACCCCGGAGATGTCATCTAGTCCTTCCCATAGCATTTTGCCTTCCGTACAGGCTGACGCCGTCGGCCACCTCAATTAATAACTTTGGTTCATCGCACAATCGCGTACCTCCCCATATGTAAACTAATGGAGGATGTTAAATAAATCATACATAATAACAAATTGCGCGTTCGATCCTGTGAAGGAAGGATTTGAGTTGGCACTGCCATACAAGAGATAGGGCACAAGCCATGAGAACATTTTTACAGCCTCGATAGAGGCGGAAGCATGTAGCCACATGCGTCAGCGTGTGGTAATCGCATGTTTAGAAACAAAGCCGTGAATACGGCGGCAGCAATGACTGAAGGATAGTATATGCTATAATAATTGCATCAAATTCAGCTTCCATCGAAATTGCTGTCGCCGTATTCACGGCTCTCTTTATACTGCATTTTATTCCATAGGTTGACACCTATGGCTACATGCTTCCGCCTCTATCGAGGCTAACTAGACCTTCTGTGCTAGAATGCCGATTTGTTTCAAAGAGAACATTACAAATAGATCATTACTTCTCATATTTCAACCATCAATTACTAAGGCTTTTTGACGAATCATCATGGACAGGTACTCATTTGCGTGATGAGCCAGTTATATTTGAAATGCAGCTCCAAAGCAGCGGTAGATGTGAAGCCTGATTCCGGATCCTATCCAATCACTTGACTTGGCTTAGTAGGGGCGCCCTCCCATTTTGACACCAGATCAAATATTTGTTTAAAATCCATTCTTTTAGATGCATTCTCATCAGTAATACTTGTATCGCGTCCCACGCCAGCTTTTCGATCCGGAGGGTATTCAAGGATCATGTTTGATATAATTTCTAACAGATTTTTACCTTCCTCTGTTTTACCAACAGGATGGGCCTCTATCACGGCCTTTAAGGTAAGTCCCATTGCGTATAGCATTCGCTTTTCCTGAAGATCATCAAATTTCTTGATCACCTCTCCTTTGGCTTTCTCAAGGGTTTTGATCCGTTCTGCCTTTTCAGCCTTTTTCTCCTCTTCAGTCACTTTAATTCCGGGCTGGCCTTCGTTAGCCGATGACTCCTTAGCATTGGCCCAAGAAGTGATGAGCTCATCTACGTTATTCAAATCATCATTCAATTCATCAACCTCATTTGAAACATCCGTCAATACATCTCGAAGTAGTTGTGGAGTGTAGAACGGCGAAAAGGGCCCCAAGGGGGATTCTAGGCGGTCGGGGTGGTCCCATTTCTTTACCCCTCCAAAATCAGCAAGTTCGATCGTTCCGTCTGCAGCAACTAACATATTCTCTGGTTTGATATCCGTGACCACATATTTATGCTCTACCAGGAACCGTCCTGCACCAATTAATTGCTGCAGATTTTTTTTAAGAAATTCCGGACTTTGCATATGTTCCAATTGCTGATTGGTAAGCTTTTCTACATGTTTAATGGCTACATTAATTCTTTTTAGAAGACCCTTGCCTTTCGCAACCATTTTTTCTGCCTTTAGTTTCTCAATGACAGCTTTCTTATCTGCCGTACCTGTTTCTGGAAGACATTTAAGCAGCACATTAAAACCAGCGACATCAGACTCGCGTTTGGCACAAAGAAAGCCACGCTTTTGTTCTGCATTTGCTCCCTCCGTATAATCCATGACCCCTTGCGGGGTTGGATATATCCCTGCTACTTTACCATCGGGATGAAGGGAATGGATGCTTTGATAAGCTGACACCTCTGAAGCCATATCCTGCTTGGAAACCTCTTCATCGGGTCTAAGTAATGATTTCAGCACGAGCTCTTGCTCTTCATCTTTGCCTGACACGAGATTGATAACAGCGAACGCCTCGGCAAAACTTCCTTCCCCTAACCTCTCTTTTGCTGTCAAATTGATGACCGTAAAGGTTTTATCCTTAGTTTCCGATATCAGTATTTGATGTACTTTACTCTCATGCGTTACAAAGATCCTAGCCGCCATGCCTGAGGATTCAGCTGCATTTCCGGGACTTGAGAGTACTGATGTGTTTATGGACCCCAAAATCTTCGAATTGATTCCTTTTATTCTATCAACGACATCTTCGAGCGTTGCCAACTTTGAGGTCAGCAAGGCTTTGCCCGGCTCTGCCCCTGTCGTCTCGGCAGAATCCGTAATTTTGCTTTTTTTCATTGAAGCGGCAGGTTTAGCTGCTAATTCGCCAACATATGTGCTTGTCTCTTCAAATTCAGCCTCTAAATGACCTATTAAAACCTGAAGGGCTGATTCGTCTATTTTTTTGGCCGTCATCCCCGCAGCGCCTTTCGGTATGCCAGCTGTTACCCTTTCTTGTAATGCAACAGCAGCGCCAGGGGCCGCAGATGAGGCCATAGAAAATGAATTCTTGGCTATCGCGGTAGATTTACTTCTCAAGTTCTCGGTGGTTTCGCCGTTTTTGGTTGTTTCAGCTATACTGTTTTCTGTGGTAAATTGATGACCACTAACGGTGTTTTGCTGCTTACTCCCCGGCATACTCTTTGGTGTACCCGGTTCATTTAATGAACCTGATCCAAAGGAGACGCTATCAAAGCTATCGATTGTGCCTGACATAATAAACGCCATAATTAAAACAATTTTAATTATAACATTTAGACGTTATTTAAACAAATTTGACAAACAAAGCTTACTCAATCAACTGGAACTAATTAACAAGCCTTCCATACAAAAAAAACTATTTAGGTTAGTCATGCAAATGAGTACCTGCCCGAGATAATTCAGTTCATCGCACAATCGCGTACCTCCCCATATGTAAACTAATGGAGGATGTTAAATAAATCATACATAATGGCAAATTGCGCGTTCGACCCTGTGAAGGAAGGATTTGAGTTGGCACTGCCATACAAGAGATAGGGCACAAGCCATGAGAACATTTTTACAGCCTCGATAGAGGCGGCAGCATGTAGCCACACGCTGACGCCTCTTGCGAGGCTTGAACAAGACAGTCACCGCGCTGTCACTGGCTGTGGTGGGTGAGGCGGCGGTCGTTGAGAAGACGCTGTAGATTGTGCCTGAACTGCTTGGTCAGCTCCAGATAGGCCAGGCGATTTTGGCGGCCGATGCCCGCCAGCTCGTCGGCAGGCAGCTGCAGAAGATGCTTTATCTTTTCTGCCAGGGCGGCGGGATCGACATAATAGTTGATGGCCAGGTTCTGGACGGACTGCCTTTGATAGGGCACGAGGCAGCGCGGATCGGTGATGAATTCATGCATGGGCGGGGCATCGGTCGTCAGCACCACGGCGCCTGTGGACATGGCTTCTACGAGGTAGTGTCCAAAGCCCTCTGTTTCACTGAGACATAGGTGGATGCCGCAGTGGTTCTGCAGGAGGCGCAATTCCTTCTCTTGAAGGCGGCTCCCCAGCCACACCAGATTGGGCAGATTTGTCACCGGTGTAAAGGTCCGACACTGCAAAACCGTCGCTTTGCCAAACAGAGGATTGTGCTGCCAGGCTTCCACAATGGCCAGGGTGCCTTTTTGGATGCTCATGCCGGCGATATGGGCAAAAGCTGAAAAATCTTTCACCACCTCTTCCTGATAGCAATCCCGGCTGGTAAAACCAAGAAGATATGTCTTCTTATTGAGTCCGTTGAAGATGCGCTCCACCTCTTGGGTGCGGCACAAAATCAAATCGATACCATTCAGGGCGTCTAAAGACTGCCCATACCATTCTGGATTGGGAATCAACCAGTTATGGCAGGCATGCGGGAGGTGGTGGAAATCAATCTCCTGGAAGAAGATATTGATGTCAGCCTGGGCCTCGACCGGCTCATCGTTGCCGATGGCAAAGCAGCTCACCTGGTGGCCCAAAACTTCGATTTCATTTTTAAGGATTTGCTGATCGGCCTCTAATCCGCGCCCATTTTGCGTGCCGATCAAGTGGATTTTCAGAGGCCGGAAGCGTTTGGCTGGCGCCGGTGCGGCGGGGAGCTGCTGGAGCAACAGTATAGCAATTAATATTTTAACGAAACAAACTAACCGGATATCATACATACCACAAACCCGTAAATATAATAATTTAAACTTGCCAAAACAATACTAGCTCGCTATAATAAATGTAACGATCAAGTCACCAGTTTGACTGCTGAACGGGACACCTTGAGGCATAAAAAGCCCATCAACGAAATACACTGGTTAGGGATCACGACGCTAGAAGGATAGCTTCCAGGCAGCAATGCCTACGAACTAGAATTTTAGGAAGTGGACCCACTTTATTATATCCAGTTGATTGCTTCGTCTCAAAACCCCTCAGCAGTCTTTTTTTTAAATCAAAGTTTCTTTGCCCTTCAACCAAATGCTATGTTTTCAATCAAATGCTATGTATTGGGTGGCTTGCCGGTGGGGGCGCTGCCGGATCTCATCAATTGCAGAGAATGCTACCTGCTGCACAGCGAAACGCCGCTGCACGGTTTGCATGAGCTGCCTTGTCAAGTCAGCTTTATCCGGAAAATGTGCGCGTAGACGGCATAGAAAATCATGATGGCTGCGCCCTTGCCGATAAGCGGGGATTTTCGACGGCATCAGCAGATAGCGCATCCTGTCCGGCTCATAATCCCACAGCAAAGAGCTATGATGCAGCCACCGCCCTTTGCAAAGATATTGGGCGTTGCCGCCGAATTTGCGCTCGCCGATGACATAATCATTCTCTTTCCACTGCATGCCGAGAGAGGGAAAGGCCGCCTGGTACAATGCTTCCGACCAGCGATGGATTTTTTGCGGACAGCAGTCCACACCGATGGGTGCGGCATTGAAGATCCAGCTGACAAAAAACGTGTTGTGATCGACGATGACCGTGCCGCCGCCGCTAAAGCGCCGGATGAGGGGCAGAGGTTGCTGCCGTAGCATTTCCCGGTCGACGAGCAGCTCAGGCTGGCCTGAAATACCCATGACGATGGCGGCAGAGCTGCCGCTATTGATCAGGCACCAGTTATGGCCGTCGGCACGCAATAACGCCTCTTCTATCTGCAGCTGTTCGAAAATGGAGGTGTTATTGAGAAGGATGAGGTTGAGTGGAATCATAAGCTAGCTTAGCAGCCTAGTTTAGCAGCATGCAGAAGATGCGTCGTCCCCGCACGATTCCGAGGCCAAGGCTTTCTGCTCGTTTGCTATATTTTCGTTTGATATATTTTCGTGTGAGAGGCGCGCCAATGCCACCATCAACACGGAAATATCGGCCGGCGAAACGCCTGAAATGCGCGAGGCCTGCCCTAAATTCTGCGGCTGCATTTTGCTTAGCTTCTGCTTGGCTTCCAAACGCAAACCGCTGACGGTGGTAAAATCAAAAGTTTCCGGCACGCGGATATTTTCCACATGCTCAAGCTTGGAGACTTCGCTATTCTGTCTGCCGATATAGCCGGCATATTTGATGCCCAGCTCGATCTGGAAATTGATGTCAGCGCCATGATCGCGCATCTCTTCAGGATAGGTGTCGAGTAGTGCCGCGTAACTTGTCTCCGGACGCGACAGCAGCTGCGACAAGGAACACCCCTTGCCATTGGACTGCTTAAACAGCTTATGCAGGCGCTCGGTCTCTTCCACGATCATCTGCTGCTTGTGCTGCAGACGGGCATATTGCTGCCCATTGATCAGGCCCAGCTCATGCCCATAGCCGCGCAAACGCAAATCGGCATTGTCCTGGCGCAAGAGCAGACGGTGTTCGGCCCGGCTGGTGAACATGCGATAGGGCTCATCCATCCCCTTAGTGACCAGATCATCGATCATCACGCCGATATAGGCTTCAGAGCGTTTAAGTATCAGCGGCGGCTGGCCCAGCACGCGCTTGGCGGCATTGATCCCCGCCATGATCCCCTGCCCGGCGGCTTCCTCATAGCCGGAAGTGCCGTTGATCTGACCGGCAAAGAACAGGCCTTCGATGGTCTTGCATTCCAGTGAATGCGACATCTGGCCGCTGACCACATAGTCGTATTCAATGGCGTAGGCCGGCCGCATGATTTCGGCCGCACGCAGGGCGGGAATGCTGTGGATGACTTGCAGCTGCACATCAAAAGGCAAAGACGAGGAAATACCGTTGACATAGATCTCTTCGGTATGCAGCCCTTCAGGCTCAAGGAACAGCTGGTGCCTTTCCTTATCGGCAAAACGCACGATCTTATCTTCGATGGAAGGACAATAGCGCGGACCTACCCCTTTGATCATTCCCGAATACATCGGCGAACGGTGGAGGTTGGCTAAAATGACTTCTTTGGTCTGGGCAGTGGTATAGGTGATGTGACAAGACACCTGCGGCAGCCTTTGCACATTTTCTTCCTTGAAATCAAAAGAAAAGTGAACGCCCGGCTCGCCCGGCTGCTCTTCTGTCAGACTGAAATCGATGGAACGCCTGTTGACACGCGGTGGCGTGCCGGTCTTTAGGCGCCCAAGCTTAAGTCCCAGCTTCTCTAAACTGGCTGAGAGGCCCACGGCAGGCTGATCCCCTGCCCGTCCGCCGGCATAATTGGTCTCGCCGATATGCAGCAGTCCCCGCATAAAGGTGCCCGAAGAGATAATGAGGGCTTTGGCTTGATATTGAATGCCTTCCTTGGTCGTCACGCCGGTGATGCGGTCCGACTGGACAAGCAGGTCCTCGATCGTACCTTGCTTGACATCCAGATGGGGTGTCTTCTCCAGACGATGCTTCATGGCATATTGGTAGGCGACTTTATCCGCCTGTGCGCGCGGCGCCCATACGGCAGGGCCCTTTGTCGCATTGAGCATGCGATATTGGATCCCTGTGGCATCAATCACCTTGCCCATGTCACCGCCAAGGGCATCGATCTCGCGAACGATATGCCCCTTGGCAATGCCACCGACAGCGGGATTGCAGCTCATTTTGCCTATGGTATCCAGCGACATCGTCAATAGAAGGGTGCGCAGGCCCATACGAGCGGAAGCCAACGCAGCTTCACAGCCGGCATGGCCTGCGCCCATCACAATGACATCATAATCTACTGGATATTTCCACATGGCATTGAGATCTATTTACCCTTATGACGGTCACGGCGGCTACGCTTTTTTCGCTTATGTTTAGCGATTTTAAAGCGCCGCTTCTTTTTTACAGAAGACATAGTTTCTCCATTAAATAGCGTTATTTACCCATTTCAATAAGCGAAGATGTTAGAACATCGTAGATAAAATGTAAAGCACAGATGCACAAGTTCACCGGAATTCCACCAAGCCGGTGTTCTGACGCAGGGATCGGGGGCAGCTAGCAATTTGTAACAGGTTTAAAAATTATAACGCCCCTTTGGGGCTGGATTGTTTTTTTGGCACATCCCACGATTTGCGTCTTCGACGCTACACCATGGGCTACAAATATGGCCACTCCTACGGAGCTCAGCAACCAAAGTTCGCGGAATTTATTTTTTAAAGGTTAAGGGCGTAAGAGGTGTTTTAAATGCTAAAAAATTTAGGTTCATCGCACAATCGCGTACCTGTCCTAGAGGATTCGTTAAAAAGACTCAATAATGGCTGGTTGGAAAACGAGAATTAAAAATATATTTGTAAAGTTCTCTTTGAAACAAATCGACATTCTAGCACAGAAGGTCTGGTTAGCCTCGATAGAGGCGGAAGCATGTAGCCATAGGTGTCAACCTATGGTATGAAATGTAGCAAAAGGTGAGCCGTGAATACGGCGACAGCAACTTCGAGGGAAGTTGAATCCGATACAGTTATGATAGCAGATAATATCCTTAGTCATTGCTGTCGCCGTTATCACGGCTTGGTATCTTTGGTGGCACAACCACAGGCTTACGCCTGTGGCTACATGCTGCCGCCGCTATTCGCGGCTAACAACCATGCTTAAAAGAACGAATCTATAATTTATATAAGACGAGGTACTCGTTTGTGTGATGAACCAAAATTTATAACAGCTTTGCTAAGCTCCAACGGAGCGACAATATTTGTAGCCCATGGTGTAGCGTCAAAGACGCAAACCGTGGGATGTGCCACAAACACAATCCAGCCCCAAGGGGGCGTTATAATTTTTTTTTTGCAAAAAGACGGTTGCCAACTTACTCAGGGCGTGAAATGACTGAAGGCCTGCTCCGCCTCCCGATCCTGGGCGGCTGACCCCCCATCATAGGTCATGGGCGTGTAGTCGGCAAACTGGACGATTTCCTTGCGGTAGGTCAGATTCACTATGCCGATGCCGCCATGCCTGTTTTTGGCTATGATAAGTTCTGCCATGCCGGGCTTATCCATCGGATCATAGTACTCGCGGCGCAGCATGAACATCACCAAATCGCTATCCTGCTCGATGCTGCCGCTCTCCCTTAAATCGCTCATCATCGGACGGTGCCCGGGGCGCTCTTCAACCTTACGCGACAGCTGCGATAGACATAACACCGGGATGTTGAGCTCGCGCGCCAAGTTCTTGAGCATGCGCGAAATCTCTGAAATCTCGCTCTGCCGGTTGTCCTGGGAACGCGATCCGGAACCTGAAATCAACTGCAGGTAGTCGATCACCAGAAAGCCGATGCCATAAATCTCCTTCATGCGCCGCGCCCGCGCGCGCAAATCGCTGACCTTAAGACCCGGCTGGTCATCGATGATCATCACGCTATTTTGCATCTGGTTGACGGCCGCTACGATGCGCTGAAATTCGACCCCGTTGATATTGCCGGATTTTATTTTGTCCGACTGCACTTCCGACTGGGAGCAGATGATACGATGCACCAGCTGGTCGGCACTCATCTCCAGCGAGAACACCCCCACGGGGATATTATTTTTAAAGCAGATATTTTCCGCCACGTTAAGGGCAAAAGCTGTCTTACCCATGGCCGGACGGGCGGCCAGAATCATCAGGTTGGAGTTGTTCAAGCCATTGATCATCTTATCGAGGTCTTTGAAATGGCTCACAATGCCGGTGATGCCTAAATCTTCCGGACCCTTAAGCTGGAAACTTTCCTGCCTCTCCTGCAACTCCTTCAGGAAGGAAGTGGCCGACTCCGCCTTCACCCCCGAGAGGATCTCGCTGATCAGCTTGCCATTGGAAGGGTGCGCCGCCTGGCTGATCTGAAAGAATAGCTGCTGGGCTTCATCGAGCGTATCAAAAACATTGTCAGGCGCGTTCAGAGCCTTCTTCTCAACGATCTGGGCGGCATGGATCATACTGCGCAAGATGGCCTTTTCGCGCACGATGGACACATATTCTTCCACATAGGCCGACGTGCCGGCATACTGCGCCAAAGTGGTGACGTAACCCGCTCCGCCGACAGACTTAAGCCTGTCCTGGCGCTTCAGCTCCTCGCAAATCAAATGCACATCGGCCGGCTTGTCCTGCTTGTAGGCCGATTTAAGCGCCTGGAAGACGATTTTATGCTCCGTATAGTAGAAGTCGGCATCATCCAGCGCATCGGCCGCGATATTCAAACCATTGATGCTTGTCAGCATACACCCCAGCACCATCATTTCCGACTCTTTGGAATTGGGAGCGATTTTTATATTGGCAGCATTGTCAGACATAACCCACACTCTTTGGAAATTGGTAACGGAAAAGTTCTAGCTAAGAGGCATTTGCAATATTTAGGAAAAGGCGGTCTTTTGGATCTTTTTCGCTGGGAGAAAAAAACATAAAAAGATAACACTTAGCTGTTTACGGTCTTTATATTTTTTGCCTCCCATCGAAAAACCTCTCAAAATCCCGCTGTTTTACCAGTTTTGCAAAAGCCTCCAACAGAAAAGATAAAGGAAAGAGGCAAAAGGCAAAAGGAAAAAGGACAAAGGAACAGGATTTTAGGATGGTCAGGATAAAAACAGACAAAACTTCATCGTCATCTCGTGGCGAAAACATTCGGTTCATCGCACAAATGAGAGAGTTGCAAAAATACCGCCGATGATTCGTCAAAAAGCCTTAGTCATTGATGGTTGAAATATGAGAAGTAATGATCTATTTGTAATGTTCTCTTTGAAACAAATCGGCATTCTAGCACAGAAGGTCTAGTTAGCCTCGATAGAGGCGTAAGCATGTAGCCATAGGTGTCAACCTATGGAATAAATTGTAGTATAAAGAGAGCCATGAATACGGCGACAGCAATTTCGATGGAAGCTGAATTAGATGCAATGATTATAGGCTCATCCGGTTTTGTAGGACTCGTTATCGGCCATTGGTTTAATTTTGTCCGAAAAATGAAAAAGAGGAACCCCATCCGAGGCAATTGCATAAGTGTTTTGTGTGTTATACAGCGATTCTTTGGAAGCCAATCATATCCGGGATCGAAAAGAATCTATCCTAGAACACTCAAAATACTCAAAAATCGGCATGGTTTAAAAAAAGAGAAATGTCGGTTACACTAACGAAAAAACAAGATTGTAGAATGGCCAAGAAACATCTTTTTTGCCCTTTTTCTCTCATTATGTAGCCCACACCAAGGCGGAGGAACGAAGCCGCAGGTGTGGGTATAATGAGAATTATAAACTAACCAGGGACTGGTTCTTCTTTTTTTTGCTCTTGATTCAAAAGGCTTTAAGTTTAATCTCGACCAAAGATAAAAAGAAGAACCAGTCCCTGGTTAATCACTTACAATTTTTTCCCACACCTGCGGCTCCGTTCCTCCGCCTTGGTGTGGGCTACATAATGAGAGAAAAAGGGCAAAAAAGATGTTTCCTGGCATCCTACCATCATCTTAAATTTTTTGAGTATTACCTGCTTTTGAACCTTTCCCAAAAATCCGTGTTTTTTTAGGGAAAAGGCAATAAATTTATGTTATAAACAAATTTATTGTCACTTATGCAATTATCTCATCCGGGGTTAACTTCATATACATTGCGTTTCCCGTAGCTGTGGCTCGTCTTCGCTGCTGCTCGCGAGCCTTGGCTACGGGCTACAGAATGAGAGAAAAAGGACAAAAAAGAGGGCGTGGATGCTATCTTTTTTGCCCTTTTTTCTCTCATTCTGTAGCCCATACCAAGGTGGAGCGGCAGCGGAGCCGCAGGTATGGGAACAAGAATGTCCTCATATAAACCCCGGAAGGGGTTCTTCTTTTTTCTTTTTCGGACGAAATTAAACCAATGGCCGATTATGAGTCCTACAAAACCGGATGAGCCTGATTATACTGCTGCCGCCGTATTCACGGCTTGGCGTCTTTGGTGGCACAACCACAGGCTTACGCCTGTGGCTACATGCTGCCGCCGCTATTTCCGGCTAACAACCATATACCATGATCTAGTGAGAATTTGACATATTGGACTGCGCCAAAGCCCCGGCTGTTTCATAACAAGATATTGCAGATTAAGTAACAAGATTTTATGCTTTAAATTACTCTTGTTTAAAAACCAAGGCGACTTTATGAACAGCACAACTAGCTTTTTGGAACGAAACCGTTCCCATACTCCCCTGCTAAATGGCCAATTTGACGACCCCGCCCCCATAGGCTCCCCCGATAACTGCTCATCAACATCCCAAAAAACCGCCGACCTGGCTGCAAGCATTACATTGAATGCCGCAGGCCTGCCCTCAGAGCCTCCCAAGCTGACCAGGCAGAACGCCATGTACGCCCCCCAACTACTGAGAGCCTTGGGACGCCCCACGCCGGCAAAAGATGGTGACGGTGAAGAAAGCGAATTTAAATCGTCAACATCGGCTCCGCTATCGATGGAGCTGCTCAACCTCGACCTAGACTTCTGCCAAGCCCTACCATCACCGACTTATGATTCTATCCATAGAAATGTCGACAAAATGACCAGCCTGCTCGCGGCCATCGATAACACTCAAAAAAAACTCTATGAATTAGAGCTGCCACAGGAAAATGACAATGAACAGAAAATCCGGTGATTTGGATAGCCAAATCATTGACATGAAACTTTCAATCAAGCGGCAACAAGCTGACATCATCCGCATCGCCAAAGAGGAAACAGATGCGAAACGCTCCTCTTTGATCGATATCTTCATGAAAACCATCGGCAATGTGAATGAATTCTCCGATGATGCCTATGAATTAGCGCTGAAAGCCGTGATAACTATGTATCCTACCTTACAGGACTATCTAGGCATTGATTTGGCAAGAGCTTCTGACCAACAAATCAAAAAGCAGACGTTTTTCAGTCTCGATGGCATCGCCGTGATCTTGGATCATTTAAGTGAGGTGGGATTACTAAATAGCGATAAGAAAGCGTATGCCATCTGCCCGACATTTGCCGCCTTCCTGGCTGAACTAACAGAAGTTGCCAAAGCGAAGGATATAAAGCGCCTCTTCATTGTGCAGCAGTGTGATCCGGAAGGCCTTTCCGGAAGGAAATTAAACTTTCCACACACTTTCCCTGTTTATGTTGAGAAAACAGCCGATGAATTCACCATTGCCATCACCAACAGTACGGGACTGATCAAAATAAACCCTGACACACAAAAACCAATCGAAATCGATTGGCTAAAAAACCTGATCAAAGTCGTCTGTAAAAATTTCCCCCAAGCCACGGTCTATCCCCTGAAACAGGGACGCCAAAACGACGGCACGCTTTGCCATGTCTTTACCCTGCACGACTTTTGCAATATTGCCAATGGAACCAAACAATTCATGAAACAAGTTAAGGCCAGCGCCCAAGAACCGCCCAGCGAGTGGAACGAAGAGAAATATACATATAAATACTTCTCTGCGCACCTCCCCATGATGCAAGGCTGTCAATCCGTGCAGGAAATCAATCGATTTCTAAAAAACTTGAGTCATTCCGATCACTCCCTTCAAGCTATCAAAAATGAATCTTTCCCCTTCATTAAAGAGATCCCCATCATCGTCAAGGTCGGCAACCAACAAAAGCTGGTGATGAAAGAGCGAAATCTATTTATCCGCCACCTTTTCCGAAAGTTTGTCCGCCTGCTGGCCGCCAAAGCCACAAAACTAAAATAAGACGACCACAGCCTTGCTACTTAGCAAATCTTTTTACTCAACAGTCGCTGCCTTTTCGATGGCTGGATGAAATTAAACCGGGAAGCACTGCTTTGTGATTGTATCTATTTCAAATAAATGATTTGATACGGTTAACCAACTTTTTACAGGAGTTCCCATGAATAATCCTCCCGATCTACGGGCTTTTTCCAGACAATTCTTTGACCTCAAAGAATTGCGCACCAACTGGGGCTGGTTCCTGCTCTTAGGCATTCTCTTCATCGCCTTGGGCACCATCGCCATCGCCACCTCGGCTTTTGTCACCGTGATCTCCGTCATTTTACTTGGCTCCATGCTGCTGATCGGCGGCATTTTTCAAATCGCCTACGCCTTCTGGATGCGTGAATGGACCGGCTTCTTCCTCGCCCTGCTGGCCGGCATCCTCTATACCGTCATCGGCCTCATGCTCACTATCCACCCTGCCGTCGGCGCCGTCAGCCTGACGCTGCTGCTCGCCGCCTTCTACATCGTGGGCGGCCTCTTCCGCATCGTCGGCTCCCTGATGATGCGCTTTGAAATGTGGGGCTGGGCCCTGTTCAGCGGTATCATCAAATTCGCCCTCGGCATGCTGATCTGGGCCGGCTGGCCAGAAACAGGCCTATGGGTATTCGGCCTGTTCATCGGCATCGACCTGCTCTTCTACGGCTGGTTCTGGGTACTGCTCGCGCTAAGCGCCCGCAACATCACCCCAAAACCCCTCAGCTAGCAATTTGGGGAGGAGCTAGAGCTCCTCCCCAAACCCCTCCTCGCCAAAGGGCCATGCCCTCTGGACTCCCTTAACCTTTCTTCCTCATCGCAGCAGAATTTGGGCAAACAGAAAGCCGCCTTTGTGGCTTTCTGTTTGCCCAAATTCTGCTGCGATGAGGGGGAAGTGCTTTCAGCAGCTTGCGACAGCAAACTGCTGAATGGATGGCAAGCTTGAATCAAACAAGAACATTATGACTAGGACCCCCACTAAAAGGGAGTCCAGAGGGCTTTGCCCTTTGGCGAGGAGGGGGTATGGGGGAGGAGCTCGGCTCCTCCCCCATTTCCTCATTCAACAGTATTTAGGGCTTGGCCGTCGGCAGCGACCACCCAGCCGCCGCCGAGGGCTTTGTAGAGGTTGATGAGGCTGAGGAAGGTGAAGCTTTGGCTTTCGGCCATATCGAGTTGGGAGATGAAGACATTCCTTTCGGCGTCGAGGACGTTTAGGTAGTCGACCTGGCCGTTGTCGTATTGCAGGTGGGCGAGGTGGAGGGATGTTTTGTAGGCATCGACGCGGCGTTGTTGGACGATAAGCAGTTCGCGGGATTTCTGGTGGGCGATGAGGGCATCGTCGACCTCTTTGAAGGCATTGAGGACGGTCTGTCGGTAGAGATAGTAGGCCTCTTTTTTCTGGGCTTCGGCCACGGCGAGTTGGCCTGTCAGCCTGCCGCCGGTGAAAATAGGTTGCAGCAGGCTCGCGGCAAACTGCCAGGTTTCGGCGGGGTTGGTCAGCAGGCGGGAGAGTTGCAGACTTTGGTTGCCGTAGTTGCCGGTGAGGGTAATACTGGGGAAGAATTGGGCTTTGGCCACGCCGATTTGGGCATTGGCGGCGATGAGGGCGTCTTCGGCTTTGAAGATATCGGGACGTTGCTGCAGCAGTTCTGAAGGCAGGCCGGCCGGCACTTTTGGGGGAAGGGTTAGGCTGTCCAAGGCAAGACCTCGTTCGATGGCGTAAGGAGGGTGTCCGAGCAGCACGCTCAATAGGTTCTCTTTCTGGGCGACGGCGATTTCATATTGCAGCACCTGGAGGGCGGCCGATTCCATCAGCGCTTCGGCTTGTTTGGCTTCGAGTTCAGAGGTGAGGCCGCCTAAGTAGCGTGCCATGGCCAGCTGGTAAGATTCCTGGCGCGATATCAGCGTCTGTTTGGAGATCTCCAGCTGCAGGTCGAACTGCCTTAATTCAATATAGGAGGAGGCTACGGCAGTCACCAGCGTCAGCACCACCCCGCGACGGGCTTCGACAGAGCCCAGCAATTCGGCCAAGGACGCTTCGCTGGCACTGCGGATCTCGCCCCAGATGTCGATATCGTAGGAGGCGTTGAGCAGGCAGGAAAAGATATCATAGGTGCGTGAGAAGCCTGCTGTTGGAGGAAAAACAAAAAGCGAGGACTCCTGCCGCAAACTGCCTAAGTTGCCGCTGATCTGAGGATATAGATCTGAACGCACGATCTGCAGCTGGCCGGCAAATTCATAGACGCGGGCGATGGCAACCTTAAGATCCATATTGCCTGCTAAAGCTTCCTGAATGAGGGCATCGAGAACGCGATCGTTGAACTGCTGCCACCAGCCCGCATTGGCATAGCTTGAGGATTCATCAACCGCAATGCGCCAGGTGGACGGAATTTCGACCAGCGGCGGCCGGTAGGCCGGATGGAGGACACAGGCTTGCATGGCGAGCAGCAGCAAGCCGAAGGCCAGGCCCCGCATCCAAAAAGCTGATATTGCGTGACACATTTTGTACACTGTCGAGACCTATGGTTTTTTTGTATCATCCGCATCCTGCTTGGAGGCGAATAGCTGTTCGAGGATATTGAAAAAGAGGGGCACAAAAAACACCGCCAGTACGGTTGCGCCGATCATGCCGCCCATGACGCCGGTGCCGACGGAATGGCGGCTGGCCGCGCCAGCGCCGCTGCTCATCACCAGTGGGACTACGCCGAAGATGAATGTCAGCGATGTCATTAAGATGGCTCTGAAGCGCAGGCGCGCCGCCGATAGGGCGGCATCGATGATCGACATTCCCTCATCTCGCTTGATGATGGCGAACTCTACGATCAGGATGGCGTTTTTGGCCGCCAAAGCGATCAGCGTCACCAGGCCTACCTGAAAATAGACGTCATTGGGCATCCCCCTGATCCATACCGCCACAAAAGCTCCTAGCAATCCGAACGGCACCGCCAGGATGATGGCCAGCGGCAGCGCCCACTTTTCATACAGGGCCGCCAGGATCAGGAATACCATCACCATACCTGCCAGCATCATCATCGGAGATGAGCCGCCGGCGGTCTTCTCCTGGTACGATTCGCCGCTCCATGCGGTCGTCATCGTCTCTGGCAGGATATCCTTGGCGATTTTTTCCATGGCATCCATGGCCTGCCCAGAGCTATATCCCGGGGCGGCGCCGCCGACAATTTTTGACGAAATGAAGCCGTTGAAACGGCTGACCAAGGAGGGGCCGGGTTTATAGAGGATGTTGACGACGGATGTGAGGGGCACCATTTTGGCTTTGTCGTTGCGCACATAGACATCGCCGATATCATCGATGGTTGAGCGGTATTTCGGTTCGGCCTGGGCAACGACCTGGAAGACGCGTCCGTATTTGACGAAATTGTTGATGTAAACCGACCCCAGCAACACCTGCAGCGTTTGGAAAAGCTCGCCGATGCCAACGCCAAGCGAGCGTGCCTTATAGCGGTCGAGATCGACATACAGCTGCATGGTGTCGGCCTGGATGGCCGATGTCAAATTATGCAACTGCGGATATTTGGCCGCTTCAGCGATGAACTTGTCCGTGATCTCTTCAAGCTCCTGCATGGTCGAGCCGCCGCGATTCTGGATCCAGAATTCGAAGCCGCCCACGGTGCCCAGCCCCTGGATGGCAGGGGGGTTGAAGACCATCACCAGACCATCTTTGATCTGGGCGTACTGTGCCGCAAGCGACTGCATGATGCCGCTGGCCTGCAGCTCGGTGGTTTTGCGCTGGCTCCAATCCTTAAGTGTAATGAAGACGGCGCCCATGTTGGTGCGGTTCAGGCTTTCCATCAGGCTGTAGCCGGACAGATCGACGGTATGCTCTACGCCGGGATGCTTCAGGGCGATTTCCTCTATGCGGTTGTCCACGGCCTGTGTGCGGTCTAAACTGGCCCCATCGGGCATGGCGTTCATCACCATGAGATAGCCTTGGTCTTCGGCCGGCACGAAACTCGTCGGCACCGTCTGGAACAAATATACCAGCAAAGCGATGAGCATGGCAAAAAGCCCCATGCCTATTGCCCTGCGCTGGATCAGCCAGGTGGCGCCGATGACATATAAATTTGTGAAGCTATCGAAATTCCTGTTAAACCAGTTGGCAAAACGGCCCGGTTGGTTTTCATGCTTCAGCAGGATGGCGGCCAGGGCAGGACTTAGCGTCAAAGCCACAATGCCGGAAAAGACCACCGACACAGAGATGGTGATGGCAAACTGCTTGTACAGCTGGCCGGCGATGCCGCCCAGAAAAGCCACAGGGATGAAGACGGCGCACAGCACAAACATGATGGCCACGACAGGCCCTGTCACCTCATCCATGGCGCGCTGCGCGGCCTCTTTGGCCGAAAGGCCGAACTGGCGCATATTGCGCTCGACGTTTTCGATCACCACGATGGCGTCGTCGACGACGATGCCGATGGCCAGCACCAGGCCGAAAAGGGTCAGCGTATTTAGGGAAAATCCCAGCACATACATGCCGGCAAAGGTGCCTACAATAGACACCAGCATGGCCACGACCGGCACCAATGTCGCCCGCCAGTTCTGCAGGAAGATCAGCACCACCAGCACCACCAGCGCCGCGGCTTCAAAAATGGTATGCGCCACTTCTGTAATCGAGGCGTTGATGAATCTGGTGGTGTCGTAGGGCACCGACCAGGTGATGCCGGCGGGGAAGTTTTTCTCAAGCTGTTTCATGGTCTTTTTGACCTGCTCGGCCACATCCAAGGCGTTGGCTCCAAACTGCTGGTAGATGCAGATCAAAGTGGTGTCCTTGCCGTCCAGCTGGCCATTGACATCATAATTCTGCGCCCCGAGTTCGGAATGTCCGATATCCTTGATCAGCACCATCGAACCGTCGGGCTCGGCCCTGAGGATGATGTCGTCGAATTCAGCAGGCGTCTGCAGCTGTCCCTTGGCCGTGACGGGCAGCGTCAGCTGCATCGGCACCGGATTTGGGGCCTGTCCGATGCGGCCGATGGGGAACTGGGAATTTTGCTCCCTCACCGAGGCGACGACATCTGCAGTGGTCAAACCGAGTTGCGCCATTTTATCCGGACGCAGCCATAGGCGCATGGAATAGTCGCGCACGCCGATGATGGAGGCGCTGCTGACGCCCGGCAGGCGTTCAAGCTCGGTCATCACGTTAATGGAAGCATAATTGCTGGTGAAAATCTTATCGTAGCGTCCTTCCAATGATTCGATAGCCACGATCAATAGGATCGTGGGCGTCTGCTTCTGGATGGTGACGCCGGTGCGTTGCACTTCTTCCGGCAGCTGCGGCAGGGCCTGGTTGACACGGTTTTGCACATTGATCTGGGCCTTGTCGGCATCGCTGCCGATCTCGAAAAAGACATTCAACGACATGCTGCCCGTCGATGAATTCTGCGAATACATGTAGATCATATCCTCAACGCCATTAACCTGCTGCTCAATGGGCGCTGCCACGTTGTCCGACACTGCCTGGGCGCTTGCGCCGGTATAAGTGGCAGACACCTGGATCTGCGGCGGCGTGATATTGGGATACTGCTCGATAGGCAACACTTTTAAAGCCGCCAAACCCGCCAAGGTGATGATAATCGAAATCACACTGGCAAAGATCGGTCGGTCGATGAAGAAGCGCGAAATCATGCGTCCTTACCGTCCCTAGCAGCTGAGGTGATATCGACGGTCATGCCCGGCATGATCTTATTCACCCCGTCGACGACCACGCGGTCTCCCGGCAAAAGGCCCGATTTGATGATCCAATTATCCCCCACCCAATCGCCCGGCTCAACCGGCTGCATGGTGGCTTTGCTATCTTTATCGACGACATAGACGAACAGGCCGCTTTTGCCCTGCAGAACGGCGCGCTGCGGCACCACGATGGCTTCGGGATAGATGGCACCCTTCACGCGGGCGCGCACGAATTGCCCCGGACGCAGCGCGGCATCCGGATTGGCCAGGATCGACCGCACGGTCATTGAGCCGGTACTTTGCTGCAGTGCCGGATCAGTAAAATTGACTTTTCCCTTGCCGGGAACAATCGATCCATCCGATAGCACGACTTCAATATCGAAGTCGTCGTCCTTGGGAAACTTCAGCCGCCCCGCGGCCACTTCTTTACGATAATTCAACAGGTCCCCTTCAGAGACATTGAAATTCACCCAGATCGGATCGAGCACATAGATGGTCGTGAGCAAGCTTTGCTCTGAACCCGGCCCCACCAGGGAGCCTTCCCTGAATTTGGCCTGGTTGCTCATCCCCGTGATCGGCGTACGGATGGTGGTATAGCTTAAATTAAGTTGCGCCGTGATTACCTGGGCCTTGGCGGCCTCGACAGCCGCCTTCCCCTCTAGTTCTTGGGCCGTGGCGTTGTCCAAATCGCGCAGGCTGGCAGCCTTCTGGGCATAAAGCGGCGTAAAACGTTCGACAGCGCGCGTAGCTTCCCAAAGGGCGGCCTTCTGGTGGTCTTCGACAGCTTTGGCTTGGGCCAGCTGCGCCTCGAAGGGCCTAGGATCGATTTGGAACAGCAGTTCGTCGGCTTTTACCAGCTCCCCTTCGCGGTAGGCGATCTTATCCAGATACCCCTCCACCCGGGCCCTGATTTCCACCAGGTGCGAGCTTTGCGCCACGGCCACATATTCAAAAACCGCCGGCACGGTCTGCCGCTCGACGGTCATGACCGTCACCGCCGTATGGCCTTTGGCAGGCGCAGCCTCCTTTTGGCAGCCACAAAGCCCGCCAAATATAGCCGCACAGCCTAACAAAATACGTAAGAAAATGATGTTCAACGTCTAACGACTCCCCACTTGCCGATGAATAGCCGGCGCCCAAACAAAATTCTATATAATACAAGAGCCTGTCTTATGCTGTACGTACTAAAAAATCAATCTATTTTTGGTAATCGGCATATGCCCAAATGGACGCGCTCTTGAAGTGAACCATGGTAGCTGCTTGCGTCGTCGCGTTTCCTCTGCGTCTCTGCGTAGGAATCGGATTCACAGACCGTTAATTATACCACACGCGGCTAGGTTGGCGTTGCCGAAAATCGCCAAACCTAGCCGCGTGTGGTATATACCGAACGTGATTCAAAAAGTTGGCATTTCGAGCGCGCCAAAACTCCGGGGATCAAAGAGCATAAGCGACCCCATATTGACTTAATGTTGGGTCGCTTATGCTCTTTGATCCGCGGAGATTTTCGCGCAGCTGGAAATACCAAATTTTGAATTACGTTCGGTATAGATACAATGATGCAAGTTTTCGTACCATGGCTACCTTCTAAAAAATTTAACGCAGAGACGCGGAGGAAATGCGAAGGCGCAAGGGAGCTGCTAGATGTGAAGGAGCAAGTTGAATATACAAGCATTTTTATGGTTCATCGCACAATCGCGTACCTCGCCTTATGTAAATTAATCGAGGTCGTTGCAAATAATGCATCATAAAAATCCACAAATTGCATGTTCGCTCCTGTGAAGGTAGGAGTTGAGCCAGTACTGCCATATAAGCGACAGGGCGCAAGCCATGAGAACATTTTTAAAGCCTCGATAGAGGCGGAAGCATGTAGCCACATGCGTCAGCGTGTGGTCATCACATGTTTAGAAACAAAGCCGTGAATACGGCGACAGCAATGACTAAAGGATATTATATGGTGTAATAATCGCATTTAATTCAACCTCCCTCGAAGTTGCTGTCGCCGTATTCACAGCTCACTTTTTGCTACATTTCATTCCATAGGTTGACACCTATGGCTACATGCTTCCGCCTCTATCGAGGCTAACTAGATCTTCTGTGCTAGAATGTCGATTTGTTTCAAAGAGAACCCCACAAATATATTGTTAATTCTCGTTTTCCAACCAGCCATTATTAAGTCTTTTTAACGAATCCTCTCAGACAGGTACGCGATTGTGCGATGAACCATTTTTATATAACATAATAAGCACACATAAACGGGGTTCATCCGGTTTTGTAGGACTTGTAAAGAGAAAAGGGCAAGCAAAAATAACAGGATATTACGATGATCAGGATATGAAAAATAGGATGATCGCCCAAGACTTATGTAAATCGCAAAGTTGTCAAACTAAAGTTTAAATCTTTCATCCTGTCCATCCTAATATCCTGTTATTTCTGCTCCGATGTGTTACCTACATTTCCCCATTTCTACGCATCCTTTTCTAGGCGGGTCCTATAAAACCGGATGAAACATAAACGGCAACAACAATTAAAAAGCTATACAATACAATGCAATTAGATATATAATTATTGACATAACCATAAACAACAATTAATTAAACAATAGAGGTTGATATGTCATTAACTCCTCTGCCACCATCATCATCCAGTCCCCTACCACACCACCAAAATGACACGGCCCCAAAACCACCAAAACCCCATCTATTAAATCATTTTGTCTCGTGGATTAAAAGTTGGTGCGGCGACAAGCCAATGAATGCCACCATCACACACACAGACAAAATCTTTTCCGAAATTTCAAGAGATCAATTTGCGAACAAAACCCCAGCGCCCACCGATATTTCCAGGTCAGTGACACCCAACCCATCGGATGATGCGATTGAAAAGACACATGCTGCCAAAATCTCTTCTGCTGAGACAAACTCCGCACCCACCTCGCCCATCGATGGTGATATTCCTGATGATGACATCAATGATGACCCGTTTGATTCCAATTTTGGCAGGCCCCGACACATAAATCCCTTTGATCCTGAATACGATAGCCATAGGGAATCCCCCTTTGATTAGCATGACTAGACGCCAGCCGTAACAAACAAAGACATGCATAAAAACAGAATTATAGTTGCGTTAACGATAGTGAGGTTATTATGTCATTCATTCCGCCACCCTCATCAGGTCCAGTTCAACCAGGACACCCGCTCCAACCACCAAAACAACCAGCACAAGCCAGCTTCTTACGCCGGGCCGTCACGTGGATCAGCAGTTGCTGGAGCAATAAGCCAAAAGACGCCCCTCAACAAGATGGCCTTGATCTTGGCGATGTTGACACGCTATCAAAAGCAATTTTAAGTGAAACCTATGGTGAGGATGATTACCGCGGATCTGATGAAAAACTTACTCAGACTGTCACCCAAAACCCAACCGATGCAACGACTGAAAAGACGCGTTCCGTATCATCCGGCTCAATTGACACGGAGGGTCCTTTTGAACTGTCGACGTCCCCATCACCCACGCCACCATCCACCCGCTCTGCCTCTCCCGCCGCTTCAGATCAAGCCGAGGGTCCTAGTGATATACCACCGGCACCCGACTTTGATCTACCACCGGCACCCGATTTAGACGACCTTTTTGGAGACGCTTCTGCTGAAATCAAACAAGCCAGCGCCCCCCTTACCCCAGCACAGCGCCATGATCTGAAACAAGCTGAAGAACTGGAGAAAAACCGGCTAGAGCGCGCAAATCCTGACCGTTTCACCATCCAGCAGCCCCCTCTCAAAGTAGACACAAAGATATTATTGGACGCTCAAAAACTTATAGAGGCTGGAAATATCACGGGGGCTACAGATCTTCTAAAAACAGCCGCTCAAGGTAACGTGAAGTATAAAGACCAACAAGGCATCATCGAAGAGTTGAAAAAACATACCAACGATGAACTTTTTATCTTACTTAACCTTCACGCGACGATGAATCCGACGACTAAATCAGCTCAAGGGGCGGTCGAAGTCATGCAAGACAGGGGTCAATTCGACACCGCTGTCGCAGGCTTACAAACAAAAGCTTTTGCTGAAACTAAACCCCTCGATCTCGGTATCGCGCTAAGAAGAAATCTAAATAATATGCCGGATGGTCAGGCCCATCTAAATATTCAAAGAGGTCTTTTCAGTGACGTCATAAAAAAAGTCATCTCTGATTTCGACGTTGCTAAAGCAAGCATTAGTCCCGCAAACTTCGATAAAGCTGTGGATGCGCATTTTAAACAAACCGCCAAAACGGCCGTCTCAGAAGCTCCTAAGACATTGAAAACTACAAAGGAGGCGGATGTCTTTACGAAATTTCTTGCCACACCGCTGGAAGATGTCAAACAGATGCTAACCGATCTAAAAGCCGCTTATAAACACACATATGCCGATCCGGCAACTCGCACTAAAATCTTGGATGAGGCCAAAACAATAGTAGCCGGGCTGAAACAAGAGCTTATAACACCCTACCATGCCAACCAGCATGAATGGCTCAAGTTGTTGGCCCAAGACAAATGCATTCCCGATATCACAAAAATATTGACGGGCCGCCTCAAGCTTGGTGAAGACATGAAGTATGAACCCATACCTTTTAAGGCAAAACAGGGAGCACAAGAAAGCAAAGGTGCATCTATATCCCCTGCCGTTGACCACAAAGCAGCCATGGAAGCAGCCATGGCGGCAAGAAGGGTGAAAGCTGAGGCCGCGGAAGAAGCTGAAGCAAAAAAAACTGCACAGGCAAAACAAAATGCAGAGGCACAAAAAGCAGCCAAGCCAACGACATCACCAACCACAAAGTCGGAATTCGATCAATGGCTCGATAAGCTCTAATGAGACAGAACTGCCGGATTTCATAACATCCTGAAATGGGAAATAGAAAGTCTATACTATGATGATTCGTCAAAAACCCTTAGTAATTGATGGTTGAAATATGAGAAATAATGATCTATTTGTAATGTTCTCTTTGAAACAAATCGGCATTCTAGCACAGCAGGTCTAGTTAGCCTCGATAGAGGTGGAAGCATGTAGCCATAGATGTCAACCTATGGAATAAAATATAGTATAAAGAGAGCCGTGAATACGGCGACAGCAATTTCGATGGAGGCTGAATTAGATGCAATTATTATAGTATATACTATCCTTTAGTCATTGCTGCCGCCGTCTTCACGGCTCTCTTTATGCTACATTTTATTCCACAGGTTGACACCTGTGGCTACACGCATCTGCTTCTATCGAGCCAATTGCAGAAGTGTTTTGCGTGTTATACAGCGATTCTTTGGAAGCCAATCATATCCGGGATCGAAAAGAATCTATCCTAGAACGCTCAAAATACTCAAAAATCGGCATGGTTTAAAAAAAGAGAAATGTCGGTTACACTAACGAACAAACAAGATTGTAGAATGGCCAGGAAACATCTTTTTTGCCCTTTTTCTCTCATTTTGTAGCCCACACCAAGGCGGAGGAACGAAGCCGCAGGTGTGGGTATAATGAGAATTACAAACTAACCAGGGACTGGTTCTTCATTTTTTAACCCTTGATTCAAAAGGCTTTAAGTTTAACCTCGACCAAAAATAAAAAGAAGAACCAGTCCCTGGTTAATCACTTACAATTTTTTCCCACACCTGCGGCTCCGTTCCTCCGCCTTGGTGTGGGCTACAAAATGAGAGAAAAAGGGCAAAAAAGATGTTTCCTGGCATCCTGCCATCATCTTAGTATTTTTTGAGTATTACCTACTTTTGAACCTTTCTCAAAAATCCGTGTTTTTTTAGGGAAAAGGTAATAAATTTATGTTATAAAATTTTATTGTCACTTATGCAATTGTCTCGGTAGGGGTTCTTCTCTTTAGATACTTCCACCTTAATAGATTATAAAGAGAAGAACCCCTACGGGGTAGAGCACTTTTCTTGCTGTCCCGTAGCTGCGGCTGCATTCGCTGCGCTCGCAAGCCTTAGCTGACGGGCTACAAAGAGATGGGCTTCGCCTATGTCATGCTATGCATCTTTGTCCTGCATAACTGGATGAACCCTAAGTCAACCACTCATTTGTGTGATGAGCCTTAAAAAAGAGAAATGTCGGTTACACTAACGAAAAACAAGATTGTAGAATGGCCAGGAAACATCTTAGTATTTTTTGAGTATTACCTGCTTTTGAACCTTTCCCAAAAATCCGTGTTTTTTAGGGAAAAGGCAATAAATTTATAATATAAACAAATTTATTGTCATTTATACCATAGCCTCTATCGGGCTGTAAAAATGTTCTCATGGCTTGTGCCCTATCTCTTGTATGGCAATGCCAACTCAAATTCTCACTAGATCATGGTATATGTATGATTTATTTAACATCCTCCATTAGTTTACATATGGGGAGGTACGCGATTGTGCGATGAACCATAAATAGCCCCTTGAGCTAAAGACCACAGGCTAGACAACCATCAGCACGAGCAGGCCGATGGCCGCCGCGGCCGTCAGCAGCAGGGCAAGGCCCCCAAAGACATTGGCCAGCCTGCCATTGACCTGGTCCCCCATAACATCCTGTTTGTTGCATAGGTGCAGCACGATGGCAATCATGAAGGGACAAATCAAACCATAGGCCACAGCCGTATAGATCAAAGACTGCATGGGCTTGATATCGAAAAAGCACAGCCCCAAGCCAAGGCAGATGGCGCCGACCATGACGGCGTAAAAGCGCTTGGCCTCATGCCAATTCCTGCCGATGCTGCCATCCCAGCCAAAGGCCTCGCTCATCAGATAACTGACAGAACCCGCCAATACCGGGATAGCCAAAAAACCTGTGCCGATGACCCCAAGTGCAAACAAGAGCCCGGCCCATTCCCCCGCCAGCGGCCTTAGCGCCTCGGCGGCCTGCTCGACGGTATCGATGTGCGTGATGCCGTTCGGATAGAGCACCGAGCCTGCCGTTAGGATGATAAAAAACATCACCAGATTGGAAATAAGCATGCCGATATTGATATCAACTTTCATCTCATGCATTTCGATATCGATATGCGGCATGATGGTGCGGTGATTCTTATGCTCCAGGGACATGGCACTCTGCCAAAAAAAGAGATAGGGCGAAATCGTGGTGCCTAAAATAGCTACCAAAATATAGAAAAAGTCATAACTCCATTCGATCTGCGGCACCAAGGTTGCAAATGCCACCGCCTGCCAATCTTGTTTAACCATAAACGGCACCAAGAAATAGACCGCCAATACCAGACATAACCACTTCAAGATGGCGGCAATCCATTCATAAGAGAAAAATACGATGCCCACGATCAGCATCAAGGTGAAGGCGCAGGCGAAAACATTTCTCGGAATATCCGGAAAGAGAAGATGAGCGACAGCCCCCATCCCCAAAATGTCCGCCCCAATATTGAAGATAATGGCCGGCAAGGTAATGGCAATGACGACATAAAGAAAACTTTTTGGATAATAAAGACGCAGATTTTCGCCGAGGCCGCGTCCGGTAGTCAGACTCAGCCGCGAAAACATCTCCAGCACGGCAATCATCAGCGGCAGCGTTAGCCATGCACTCCACAGCGTCTGCAAGCCGAAGCGCGCCCCAGCCTGTGAATAGGTGGCAATGCCCGAAGGATCGTCATCGCTTGCACCCGTCACCAGCCCAGGACCTAAAATTCTCCATAGCCAACGCGCCTTTGTAAGCATACTTAACTTCCGCCATCTGCCGTTTTAAAATAAAGAATAAATCTCATGATTACTCTTCGATAACGCAAATCGCCTTTATTCCCCACTTTATTTTTTAGCATGTACGCATTCTTGGAGTGACAACGCCCCAAGAATGAGCGAGCTTAAGGATTGCGGCCGCGGCGGAGAATCTAAAATTTTGTAGACAGAATGAAGAAAATCAACGAGATACCCTTATAGATCAGTGTCCTTAATTCCCTTTTTTGTATAATACGCTTATCTACAAAAATTACTGCTTAAATAATATGAAACAAGATCCCTCATTTTCCCGCTATACTGTCCTGTGGGTGGTTATTTTATGCTACCTGCTGCCGTTAATCTGCCTGAGCACATATAGCACGGCAACCGGCAGCTGGAATGTGCTCAGCCTGGGCTTGTTTTTAACCACCACCGGCGCCCTCGCCATCTTCTGGGTGATGCTGCGTTGGGAAACACGCTTCCGCCCCCCTAAAAACCGATCAGAAAACGATGCCACCGAAGAAGCCACCACCCCTGCAGCCGCGGTAGAACACGCTGAAGACCTCTCCATAGCCCTCTCGGACGCTGTTGAAAGACTTAAAGAACTGGAAATATTAAAAGCCGCAAACGACCACATGCGCGCAGAGATAGACACGCTGGCAGCACAAGCCGCACAGCAATGCCAAGACAAAGAACAGGCCCAACTGCACGATCGAGAAACACAGGCCGAGTGGGAAAATTATCGTCAGCAAACCTGCCGCCAGATGGAACAACAGCAAGCACACATCCAAGCACTGCAAGAAACCATTGCCGAACAAAAAGCCGCTGTGGAAAAAAAACAGCAGCAGATCGGCACACTGGAAGCTAAAACCGGCGATCTGACATATGAAATAAAAACGCTTTTACAACTAGCCGAAGCCTATAGCGGCTCGCTGCACAACGAGACGCACCACCCATCCCCTTCCTATGCCTCTTCTTCTTTCATGTCCGAATACCCCCAAGAAGAACCACCCAACCCCCCACCGGAAAGGCAGATACGCTCCAGTGAAGAGGCCTCCCTGCAACTTAAGCGCTGCCTTGATATAGCCCAAAAGATCACCGGTTCGCACCGCTTCAACAGCCAGTTCAACGCCTTCCTTGATTCTCCCGCAGATGGCTTCGCCCTCGACCTACGCCGCTTATGCGACAGCCTGCGCAGCGAAAACAACAGCACCATTTTGCTTTATTCCCCCAAGGAAAACCAATTGCTGTTTGCCAACAACCAAATCAGAATCCTGGCCGGCTGGAGCCCCGATAAATTCGTGCAAAACTTCAGCGATATCATCCAGGATGTTGCCGCCTGGCGCCAAGGCATCGCCAGCCTATCCATGCGCAGCGAAGCCCATATCCAACTGCCTTTAAAAACCAAGTCCGGACACGACATCAACGTCCAAGCACACTTCGGCGCCATCCCTACAGGCATCTTCCGCCAACATGTCATTGCCGTATTATACCAAAATCTCTCAGCGGCACGCCCGCTCTAACAGCAGACGCAAGACCGCTCGATAGGGAAAAACAAGCCAACGCCATCCATAGCTTTTGATCGCCTGCCATAGCGGCTGGGCTAAAAAGTCGGATTCTCCTTCACAATCTGATGAATCCTGACCGGCAAGTCCTTCCAAGGCTGCTGCCAAGTTTGCATCCGACTTCAAACACCGGTCGACCAGATCCCCGCTAAAGCCCACCTGCCACCTTCTGGCACGCTCAAGTACGGCTTTTGGCAGCTGCTGCTCCAGATGGGCAAATTCGGCTTTTGTCAGCGGACTCCTAGGCGCCGTCGCATCGATAGGCTGTCGCGGCAGGCGATGCAGGCGCATGCCGCGGCTGACGAGTGCAAAATGCTCATAGATGTGGCCGCAGCCGGATTCATCCATATCCGTAAAATAATGCGGCCAGTGGCGCAAAACATCTTCTGCCGCCGTCAGGCGATTTTGATTGTAGCGCGCATCGTGGAATATCCATACCACCTGATAACCAAGCGAGGCGTAGTCGGCATTGCGCGCCTGAACTTCCGCGGCTGTTATGGGGGAGCATTGGATTTCGTAGATTAAACGCCGCGCAGGCCACGCCACATCGGCAATGCGTCCAATCTCATTAAAGCGGCGCTCCAGCTCCGCTTCTCCTGACGGCAGGCTGTCCTTCAAAAAATTCTGCAGCATCAAATGCACCATTCCCTTGCCATTCATCCGGCAGGTATGGTTGGGCTGCACATGGTAAAAATGGGCCTGCCGGTGCAGCCCGCTGCGCAGCCGCACATGCTGACGGCATTCCAGGCAGATATAATTCTGCTGCTTGACGGCCCTGCCGGCAAAGACCGGCTTCTCATTGTCGTCTAGTGCACATAGTTGCATAGCTTCCTTTCCATATTAGCAAATTTTCACCACAGAGGCACAGAGACACAGAGAAAGACCGCAGATGCCTTCTTGTTTTCTCTATGTCCCTTCATTACTTTTATATTAATGATATCCAACTATTTATAAATCGCAACATTAACTGCCTTAGGAAGCCCTTATAAAGTAGAGATGAAATCATGCTCGTGCGCAAACGATACGCCATTGTGGGGCTATCTTGACTATCCTGCCTATCGCATGTTTTTTGCTGCTTGTTTATTTCTCTGTGTCTCTGTGCCTCTGTGGTGAAAATTTCAGAAACACCTGTTTCGCATAATTCCTATTAATTGCGCAATTTGCTTGCCCGAAAAACCTGCAATTTCATATAGTAAGTGCGCATTCATTTGGGGCGTTAGCTCAGCTGGTAGAGCGCAACAATGGCATTGTTGAGGTGAACGGTTCGACCCCGTTACGCTCCAATTCCCTTTGAATGCAATTTCTTTGAATGCAGTCAGTTATATTTTTCCTTTCATGTTTTGCTTCTTCGTATATAATGCATGGCAGTCTCTTACCCTCATACAGGACTACCCTTATGTCATTCTTTGAATCCCTCACCCAGCTACCAGAAGACCCCATCGTACATCTGCCGGTGGCCTTTGCCGCCGACCCGCGCCCCCATAAAGTGAATCTTGGCGTCGGCAGCTACAAAGATAATGAAGGCCTGCCGCTCGTATTGACCTGCGTAAGGAAGGCTGAAGCCTCCCTGCCCGCCACACAGCCGGGCAAGGAATACCAGACTATCCAAGGACATACAGCTTTCATCCAAGCCAACATCGAACTCGTCCTCGGCAAAGGCTTTACCGAGTCCTTTGGAGGCGGCCTTTTTGCCGTGCAAGCCCTTGGCGGCACCGGCGCACTGCGCGTGGGAGGGGAATTCCTGGCGCAAGAGACAAGCAAAACGATTTTTATCCCCACCCCGACCTGGCCCAACCACAAAATGGTGTTCACACGCAGCGGCCTGAAAGTCCATAGCTACCTCTACTACAGCGAAAAAGACCACCAGTTCGATTTTGCCGGCATGTGCAGCGATATCAGCAACATGCCGCCCGGCAGCATCATCCTGCTGCACGCCGGCTGCCAGAACCCTACCGGCATCGATCCCACCTTTGCACAATGGCAGGAGCTGTCGTCGCTGATAAAAAAACAAAAGATCATCCCCTTCTTCGACCTGGCCTACCAGGGTTTTGTCGCCACCCCCGAAGAAGATGCAAAGGTCATCCGCCACTTCGCCGCCCAAGGGCATGAAATGCTGGTGGCCAATTCCTTCTCCAAAAATCTCGGACTTTATGGCGAACGCATGGGTGGGCTTATCGTGCTGGCCCAGCATGCCGATGCCGCCCGCAAAATCGGCAGCCAAATAAAGCAAATCATCCGCGGCAACTACTCATCGCCCCCTTTGCATGGCGCCCAAATCGTCGCCGCCATCCTGAGAAATGAGGCCCTGACAGCCGAATGGCTGGCGGAACTTGCTGATATGCGCCTAAGGATCAAAGCTATGCGAGAGACGCTGGTTTCCGGGTTGCAAGCTAAAGAAAGTACTAAAGACTGGAGCTTCATCAAGCGGCAAAACGGCTTTTTCTCCTTTTTAGGATTAAGCCATGCACAGGTGCAGCGTCTGCTCAAAGACTATGCCATCTATTTGCCCGCCGACGGACGCATCAACGTGGCCGGATTAAATTCACATAATATGGACTATGTGATTGAAGCCCTGTCTGCTGTCAATCGCCCATAAAGAAGAACCTGCATATGCGAAGAAAAACACCCTACCTCTATTTCCTGTTATTCTTCAGCTTGCTGGCGTTGATGAGCCTGCCAAAAATCTCCACAGAAAAGCTGCGCAGCACGGCTGTGGCCTTCTTCGCACCTGTATGGCAGCCGCTGACCAAAGTAAAAAGTTTCTTCGTCCGGCATACCGGCTCTGAAGAGACTTACTTCTCGGCACACGATGAAGAACTCCAGCAATTGCGCCTTGAAAATTCCCTGCTGCGCTCCGAAATCCTGCACCTCAAAGAAGCCATCCAGCATGAGCTCAGACTGCTCAACCAGATGACTTCCATCACCGATAGAAAACTAGAGACGCGCCAGACAACGAATTTCCTGAAAAAAAGACACCGCCTGGAACTGCAAAAACTACTCCAGCTACAACTAAAAGCCATCCCAGGGCATGTAATCTACCGCTCACCGGCCTCATGGAGCAGCTCCCTATGGATCGATGTCGGCACCAGCACCAACGAGACCTTAGGCAGCACCGTAGTGGCTAAAAACAGCCCCGTACTCGTCGGCACCTCCATCGTGGGCGTCATCGACTACGTCGGCCATAAACAATCGCGCGTGCGCCTGATCACAGATTCGGGCTTGACACCCTCGGTGCGCGCCCTGAGAATAGCCTCCCAAAGCCCGCTGATCATCGAGAAAATCCATACCCTCATCCAGCTGCTGGAAAAACAAAAGAATGTTCTCGCCGACCCTGAAGCGCAAGAAGGGCTGATCAAACACCTCGAAACCACCGCCGCCAGCCTTGCGCCAGATGAACCTCTTTGGTACCTTGCCAAAGGCGAAATCCACGGCTCTAGCAAGCCCTTATGGCGCACCCAGCGCCACCAACTAACGGGCACAGGCTTCAACTACGACTTCGCCGACGGCGAAGGCCCAGCCCGCGACCTGCGTTCCGGCAAACCCTTGGATGAACACTCCGAGGAGGTTGCCATGCCCATCATTAAGGCCGGCGATCTACTGGTGACCACCGGCATGGACGGCGTATTCCCCCCGACCTGCTCGTAGCCGAAGTCACCAATGTGCATTTCCTGAAAGAAGGCGACTACTATTATGAACTCGACGCCCTGCCCACCGCCGGCAATCTCGATGATCTGACATTAGTCTTTGTCATTCCCCCCGTCGACTACGATGCTGATGAACAACCGCCGCCAATGGGCTGGCAATAAGGAAACTAATAAGATGAACTCAACACCCCACCCCACCATCGGCTGCGTTGTCGTCACCCTCAACGCCAAGCACCATCTGCCAAAATGCCTGCCGCCCTTGCTAAACTCCCCCCTCAAACCACGCGTGCTGGTTGTCGACTCCTCATCCAGCGATGGCACGGCCGCTATGGCACAAGCCTTAGGCGCCGAAACGCTGGTCATCCCGCGCGCCGACTTCAACCACGGCACCACCCGTGAAATGGCGCGCCGCCATCTGGCTACCGATATCGTGAGCATGCATACCCAAGATGCCTACATGGCCGATGCCGAGGCTTTGGGCAGGCTTGTCGATCCGCTCGTGCAGGGACTTTCCGCCGCCGCCTATGCCAGACAGGTGCCGCACCATGGCGCCGGCTTCTTCGAAGCCTTTCCGAGGGAATATAACTACCCGGCCAAAAGCCATGTGCGCAGCCTGAAAGACCTCTCCAAATATGGCGTCTATACCTTCTTCTGTTCAGACTCCTGCGCCGCCTACACCAATGCAGCCTTAGATGCCGTCGGCGGATTCCCGCGCGTATTGCTCGGCGAAGATACCGTGGCCGTGGCTAAATTACTTAGAAACGATTACAGCATCGCCTATGTGGCAGAGGCCATCGTCCACCACTCCCACCACTATTCGCTGTGGCAGGAATTCCGCCGCAACTTCGACACCGGCATCGCCCGCAAGGGCTATGCCGACCTCCTCGCCTGCGACAGCAGCGATGGTAAACGCGGCCTTGACTTCGTACGGCAAATGAACAAACGCCTGGCCAAAGAAGCCCCCCAGCAGCTCCCTTATGCCTGCGCCCATATCCTGGCCAAATGGAGCGGCTACCACCTCGGAAAAAGCTGCCTGCATGCCCCCATCTGGCTTAAAAAAGCCCTAAGCTCCCAAAGCTACTACTGGGATAATCCGTAATATTCCTTTTCATGGCAAAGCCTAAACTAAAATTACATGCCCGTGTGCGTGCTCGTGCGCGCGCCCTAATTCGAAAAAGCTTAGGCCACTCATTCTGAGTGCGCCTGTGTAAGTCTCAAATCTAGACATATTGTCACAGCCACCCCTGGATGGGGGGACTAGCTCCTAGACTACTTCTGCTCAGCGGCGATTTCATGCATTTTGTTACCATACGCATAGGTGATAAGGACCGCAGCCACCGTAGGTATGACACCTACTACGATAAATATCATGTCAGCGCCCAGTCGTAGCCACTCTAACTGATGGAAAAATCCGCTCATGATGAAGTTCAGATGACGGGCATGCCAGTAACCATTCTCAATGGCATCCCATAGTTGGAGAATCCCCGAGGGGAAAAGATCGAGGATGACCATCAAGGCCATACCTATATTAAGGCCCCAAAAACCTATTCTGACAAGTTTTTTGGTTTTTTGCCAAATATCTTCTGATTGCATCGCACGCATACAGAACATTGTGACAGCCAGTGCCAGCATACCAAAAACCCCGAACATCGCGGCATGGCCGTGATTTTGCGTTAAATTCGTACCCACTTCAAAGTATGAGATGATTGGCAGGTTAATTAAAAATCCGAATATTCCCGCTCCGACGAAGTTCCAGATACCGACGGAAATTAAAAAGTAAATCGTCCACTTTTGCCGCTCTGCCAGAAAATGTCCGCACTCTTCACAACGCAGGCGCGACACCCGAATAAAATCCCAGGCGTCAAGAGTCAGCAACGTTAAAGGCACGACTTCCATAGCTGAAAAGCAGGCCGATAAGGCCATATTCACATTTGTTTGACCTGTAAAGTACCAGTGGTGGCCTGTGCCGACTACGCCTGCACCTAGGTAAAGGATGATGTCCAGGTAGATAACCCTTTTCGCGGTGATCAGCTTGGATACGCCCATTTGCACGAAAATAGTCGCTGTCAATATGGTAGCAAAGACTTCGAAAAAACCTTCCACCCAAAGGTGAATGATCCAGAAACGCCAGGTGTCAATGATCGTAAAATGGGTTTGGTGATGATAAAACACCGCAGGGACATAAAAAATGGGGATGGCTGCCGCAGCGAGGAAGAAAAGAATGCTGAATTCTTTCAAGGCCGGATTCGAAAAAGCCGGCCGCAATGCTCTGTAAAGCAGCCATAACCAAAATAGAAAACCTGCTATCAGTAGATATTGCCAAAAGCGTCCCAAATCCAGGTATTCCGATCCCTGGTTTCCAAGCCAAAACCAAGTCTCCCCTGTCATCAACCCCTGAGCGCTTAAAAATTCTCCTGTCAAACTCCCAAACACCACCACGACAAGAGCCCCAAGCAACAACTGGATGCCAAGCTTTTGATGCTTGGGTTCTACACCACTCAGCATTGGAGCGATAAAAAGTCCGCCCCCTAACCATGCTGTCGCAATCCAAAATATAGCCAGCTGCAGATGCCAGGTTCTGCCTAGATTGTAGGCCACCCAGTCGACAATTGTCAGTCCATAAAAACTTGACTCGACGCGGTAATGCGCAATAAGGCCTCCAAACAAGGACTGCAGCAGAAACAATATGACCACGACGGCAAAATAGGGCATCGTTGCATACTGACCTTCTGTCAACGGAGGGAGGGCCAGATGGGTTTCATGCACGTGGCGCGGTTTCCGATTGGGATCCCACCCAAGGAAATCGAACTTTCCAAAAAGAAATAGCATCAAACCTGTGGCACCCAGCATGAATATCAGGCTGATAGCGCTCCAGAAATAGGCGTCGGCACTAGGAAAATTGCCTATCATGGGATCATAAGGAAAATTATTGGTGTAAGAAAAGTTTTCATTTGGACGCTTCGTCACAGCAACCCAACTGGCCCAAGAGAAGAATGTAACTAAGTTTCTGAGGTCGTCAGGATTACTAATATAGTTTAATGGTAAGCCTGGCGCTATGCCCTCATTAAAATAGGCCTGCCAGTAAACTTGCGCCTTATCAAAAACCGCCACTTCTCCCGGCGTGTAAACTAAGTCGTTCTTATCAAAATCAAAACGATTTTCCTTCAATATGATAGTAACTTTTTCTTTGAGACCAAGTTGCTGATCTTCGGAAAGTTCGGCGAAAGAGTTTGCATATTTTTCTTTAGCTAGGTAGTCCAGCATTACCAGAGCTTCCTGATGGAGATACTCTGCTGTATAGTCAGGGCCTAAATAGGCGCCGTGCCCCCAAAGAGTTCCATGCTCCATCAAGTTGTATTTCAAAAATACAGATTGTCCTTCCTTAATATTTTCTTTGGTAAAGATGACGTTGTGATTGGCGTCCATCACCTTATCCGGAATAGGCGGCACATTTTCATAGGCGAGGCTGGTGACAAATACAAGAATTGAAAAACCTATAAGCATCACAATAATTACCGCATACCGCCACCATACCGACAAGTTATCTTTTTCTTCGCTATGAAATGCCATAAGCGTAACCCCCATGATTTTTTAAAAAAAACCATAACAAAACAATCTGTTTTTTGATATGCATTAAATTTCATACAAAAACAAATATTAGCTTACGCAATCTGGTTCTTCTCGGGAATTGGGGGCAGACTTTCCGAGACAATTCCTCAGAGAGCAATGTCCACTAACCCACCAACTGGCATTCTTTCCTGTGAAGGTGGTACAACCTCAACTTGAAATACTCCAAATCGTGAAAGCCATAGGCTTGCCGTTTGACAACCTTGATCTTATTGTTGATTCCCTCTGCTTTGCCATTATCAATTCTATGCTCAAAATAGCTTAAGAGCCCTTAAAATCGTTGTAAAAGGGTGAGGGTTGTTTTTGCTACTCAAAAGCTTCGATTATCCACCATCCGAGGCTTTGGGCAGGCTTGTCGATCCACTCGTGCAGGGACTTTCCGCCACCGCCTATGCCAGACAGGTGCCGCACCATGGCGCCGGCTTCTTTGAAGCCTTTCCAAGGGAATATAACTACCCCCCCACAAGCCATGTGCGCAGCCTGAAAGACCTCTCCAAATATGGCGTCTACACCTTCTTCTGTTCTGACTCCTGCGCCGCCTACACCAATGCAGCCTTAGATGCCGTCGGCGGATTCCCGCGCGTATTGCTCGGCGAAGATTGGCGGTGGCTAAATTACTTAGAAACGATTACAGCATCGCCTATGTGGCAGAGGCCATCGTCCACCACTCCCACTACTATTCGCTGTGGCAGGAATTCCGCCGCAACTTCGACACCGGCATCGCCCGCAAGGACTATGCCGCGCTTTTAGCCTGCGACAGCAGCGATGGCAAGCGCGGCCTTGACTTCGTACGGCAAATGACCAAACGCCTGGCCAAAGAAGCCCCCCAGCAGCTCCCCTATGCCTGCGCCCATATCCTGGCCAAATGGAGCCGGCTACCGCCTCGGAAAAAGCTGCCTGCATGCCCCTACCTGGCTTAAAAAAGCCCTAAGCTCCCAAAGCTACTACTGGAAAAGCTGAGTCCTCTCGATATCTTGTTTGTGGCAGAGCCCAAACTAAAATTACGTGCCCGAGCCCGTGCCCATGCCCGAATTCGAAAAAGCTTAGGCCCACGCCTTTTTGGATTGATAATATGTCTTAAAATAGTTTTTGCTGGCGGAGCCCATCTCTTTGTCGCTGAGGAAGCCAACAAAAGACCCGATATATACCACACGCGGCTAGTCGCGTGTGGTATATATAGTCCATTCTAGCTTGCGGAGATACAAATCGAATCTGAGTCCAAATGATTAAAAAAGGTGTCCGCCTTGTGTCCGCAACGTCGACTTCGTCCACCTCATCCATTTTATCCTGAAAACGGCAGCTGCCCATGGAAAATCTGCCCAATCTTTTTGCCTGCAATGGTTTACGAAAGGCAGGACCTCACCAATTTGGTGTTGTCCGTGTCTTTCGTAAACCGTTGCAGGCAAGAATCTTGAACACATTTCCACATGCTCAACTGCCGTTTCCAGGTTTATTATGCACCGATTTGCCGGATAATTATCAAATAAACATTTATTAAACAAACTATTTAAATTAATTATAAGTGTTATAATAGATTCAACTCGAGATGCAAAACCAAACTTTTCCTGCGTAAAGGAGGTATTATGTCTTTTCTTGTCAGCAATAAAGTCCCTACCGAAACCACTTTGGCTCATGCTTTAGCCAGAGAATCGGTCGAGAAATTAGGGCCTAGAGGGCATAATTATTTAGTCTATAATAAAAACACTGGTTGGAAAGTAGAACATCTTACTCTGTTTGGCAGGATTTGGAATACCATCAAGAGCTTGATGGGACTAGAAAACAAAATCACCTTTTCCACACAAATTGCTAAAATTAAAGGAGATGACTTACAAGGAAAAATTGGCATAAAGGATTTTACAGATGATCTTGTCGTCGGCAAGTTGCAAAGAATTATCGGGATAATCTTACCTGCATGTAGCAACGCTAACACAAAAAGCAAACTGCAGCAAGTCAATACATTACTATCTGCAGCCAAAACCAGGATTCAATTTGAAAATGCTTTAAAAGACCATCTAAACACCTACAACTATTCCGACGCGACCATTACGAGTGAAAGAATTAAAGACTCAGGGGGAACTTCAGAAAACGGTGTGGTAACTGAAAGGCTTCAATTGACCATAGATCTTGGATCATGGGGTAAGCATGATAAGATTGTTGTGAGTTTGCCTTATAAAGTAGAATCGATTGAAAACCCTCAAATTAACTTACCCACTGCTGAAGACTTTAAAAAGCCGATAACATTAGCCTTGCTTGACAAAACAGCAGGCTTTAATCAATTTACTGATGGTTTTGATTCACAGCCAATTTCCTTTTCTTCTCAAGAAGCAATTAATTTTTGGAACGATGCCCAAAAACAAGCGAATGCATTTATTGAAAAGTTAGATCACCAGTATCGATCTCTTGGTTTTTTTGCAGGTGATCATACTTATTCGATAGCAGATAAAGACAGCGCTGCGGGCTCTCAGAATCTGATCAGTAATGCGCCTATACCCTTTTGTCATCCTCAATTGTATGACGATCATGTTGATTCAGGCCGAATACTTCCTAAAGAAACAATGGAAAATCTTTTAATAGACATTTATGATAAGGTGACTAGCCGTCAATCAGAAATCTATCCCCCTCTTAGAGGCGTTTTAGAAGACTATTTAACAAAGAATGGTTATCCAGCAACTGTGCAAATAGAAAATTTAACTGATCCAGAAGAGGGTAAAAAAGGTATTAACTCTTTAACACTTCAAATTACCATCCAGCCCGAGGATAAGTCTGATGACATTATCTTAACATGGCCCTTTTCAGTCGGTGCTTTCGGGACTAGAGGCTTTCCCTCCCAGGAAGAAATTAAAAGAAAAATATTAGAGGCGATGAAAAAAAGCTAAGACAGCAAAGTCAACCTCAAAGGCCCGGGCCTTTTTTCCGCGCGACAAAGACGCCGTACGTCCATAGCCCCTGCTGCCAGGTCCTGTATTGATGATAGCTGCGTTGCAGCGATGCCACCATCTCTTTTGGATAAAGACCGAGCCAGCCGCCGAGCTGCGCCTGACATAGACGCAAGAATAGCCCCCCTGTCATTGCTGCCGAGATGGTGGGCATGATCTCGGCTGAAATATCATGAAAAACGATAGATGCAAATTTATTGGCCGTCAACAGTTCAACCACCGCCTCGGTATTTGCCAGCGCATCGGCTTCCATGCCGCTCAGCCATTGCTGCATCTCGGCCGCTTCAGAATAGCTATAGGAGAGCTTCTTGGCAAAACATCCCGCCATAATTAGCTGTCCATCATCCTTTAGAATGCGGTGTGCTTCGCACATAAACCGATCGACTTTGCCCCCATAGCAAACGCTTTCCACCCCCCACACCGCGTCAAAACTCGTGTCGATAAAATGCGTGTGGCAAAAGTCCCGCAATTGAAAATCGACCCAGGCAGAACGCCCCTTCTGCTGCGCCTCGGCACGGGCAAGCTTTATATGCTCCTCACTCAAGCAGATGCCCGTCACATGACAGTCATAGTGCTGGGATAAAAAAAGAGCGCTGGTGCTAATGCCGCAGCCGGCATTTAAAACTTGCGCATGCTTTCTAATATCGACATACGATGCCACGAGCTCATTGATATGCTCCAGTATTTTCTCAAGCGACTTCCTATGCCCGCTGCCGACATCCAAATCTCGCCCCATACGGCAATAGCAATCCAGAAACCAGGGGGTTTTCATTTCTTCATTCCCATCAGCCTGCATATGCTTCCTTTACATGTATCTAGTCCGTTCGATTTCCAATCCTTGCCAGCATAGGAGGCAATACCCTCATCAGCTCCTGCACGCGGCTGTCCCAGGTATGGTGCTGCATGACTTTTTCCCGCCCTTTGGCGGCGGCGGCTTTACGCTTTCCTTCATCGGCCAGTAAGGCCTCAATGCAAGCATTGGCTTCGTCCTTATGCCCTACACGATAAAAAACAAGCTCTTCACCCTCCTTAAACTGCTCATGCAAATACTTGCTTTCACTGGTGCAGGGCAGCGCGCCGCAGGCCAATGCCGTGAAAATGCGTTCATGCGAACCGTCGCGAAAAAAGGGCATGCTGTTCAATACGATTTTAGCGCGCTTCAAAATATCCATGGAGGCGCCGAAAGGCACCGACGGATGAAGCGTCACATTGGACTGCGCGCCCAAATATTGCGGCCAGCTCAAAATCCCGACGGCATTATCGGGCGCAAGCTCGCCAAAGACATGCACACGGGCATTTTTGATGGCACGGATCAAATCTATGCGGTCTTTGCCGCGGGTATAGGTATCCAGATAGTTATAGAGGGAGACAAAATCGACCCCCTGCGGATCGATAGCCGCAGCATTCCAAGCTTTTACCAGCGCCTGGGCCACCGGGATGGTATCATCCGACATAACCATGTCGATAGCATTATCCATCATTCGATTAAGCGTAGCCGGCTGACGTTGCTGCCACGAAAGGCGCAGGCTCTCATAGTCGTAGCAGCTGCCCATAAGCACGACATCATAAATTCTTTCTACCTTGGCGTCCGGCGCAAGCTCGCGCTCCACGGCATGCGGCCAGAAAAAAACATTCTCAAAGCCGCTCGCCCGTATCACCTCGCAGTCGTTGCGGTCGACACATGAAATGATGGAAAAGGGACTGCCTGTCAGGGTAGTGGAATAAAAGGAAGGATCGACCAGAAACGAGACATGCGGGATCTTTAAAAAATCCCACAAATAGCGTCCATCGGCACTCGTCTTTTCAAAACTATTGAAAGAACAGGTGAAATCCGGCGCAAAGCGGTGCATGGCGGCGATGGTCTCGGCATCCAAAGCCGCCTGCCGGGCATCCACGATCCTTGTGTCTATGCCATGCCGCTGCATGGCTTCAGCCAGCTTTTCGGTGAAATAGCGCTTCGACTCATATAAATTATAGTTGGTAAGCAGGCATACCTTGCGCAACGACATATAACCTCTTAAATAAAACAGTAAGCTCATGTTGTCTACACAAGTATTTTTTGTCCATCGGCGATCTATTTTTTTAGCTGATCATGCAGCAATGGCGCCCTTCCGGCCAGAAACAGCAAATGCAAAAGAAACAATCCAGGGCCCAGCAACGCGTGGCACAGCAATCGACTTTATGCACCAAACCGCAAATCTGCTCATGCCGGTAGCAGGTCTGATCGCAGACTTTGCATTCGTCAACGACTTCCCCTTTAGGAACACATTGCTGCTTAAAGATGGCATGCACCGCATATTTTTGGCAGCGCTTGGCCAGATGGATTAAGAGCTCGGTGCCGTCGATCTTGTTTTGCACAGCCAGCAAATCGCGTTCGACCTCTAACAAATCAACCCCGACATGCTGCAACTCCTCGGCGATTTCTTCAAGACTGCAATCCTTGTATTTCTCTTCATCTGAAACCGGCAGCACATAGCTGGCTAAAGAGGATACGGTGTGGTACAGCCCTTCGAGTATGCCGCCCTGACGCAAACAGGAAGCCTTCTCTACCGGCTCAGTGGCTGGCGGCAGCGCTTCTTTGGCTGCCAGCACGCGCTGCAGCGTCTTTTGCAGTTTTATCAGCCGCGGTTGCTTGGCTTGCAACTGTTTGTGCTCGCCTTGTAAAGCAGCCAATTTATCCGACGCCAGCTTAGGGGCCATATATTGCTTCTCGTGAAACAGCGGCTGCATACAACGCGCCACATAAACACCCTCCTCAAACCTATACGAACGAGGTTTATCCAGCTCCTGCTCTCGGCTCTTGCTATTGTAATCAAGCTCAGCCAAGGCAAACTCTTCCACACGCTCAAAAATGGATCCTGTAATTACAGCCTTAAAGGCAATCCCCGCCAAATGGAATGTATGCTTCAAATCATGCAAGCCCTTGCTGCATGCATGCTCGCCAAAACAGCGCTGCACAAGCTCACCGATTTTCTTGGCGACCCCCACAAAAGGCAGCGCCAGCGCCAAGCCCAGAAATTTCAACCAGACCACAGGCTTTGATACCGTCGCATACATATAGCCGCGCCGGCTGAGGTAAAGCTGTCCTGAAATTTTGTCATAGCTTGGACTGAGTTCTTTCGGCACCGTCAGTTCAAAACGTCCGACACGCTGCCAATTGATTGTATCTAGCATGGTTGTCATCATTTCCCCTTAAGCCTTGGGTGGTTATGGAGCTCTATGGTAAATCATTTCGGTTAAGAAAAGATAAAGATGTCAAAATGGGATGCTGGGGAAAATTGGGCCACCGCTGGACACGGTGTGTTGATTAAAAGATTCGGCAGTTTGCATGGGTAGTGGCTTAACTGCGGCTAGTTTATTCTCCAGTACAAAAGCTTGAGTTTGCCGTGAATATGACAGAAGCGTGCAGCCACATAGCGTAAGCTTCTGGTAATCAGTACTAAAAATGTTAAGCCGTAGCTAAGGCTAAACCAAACACCATAATCTGGAATTTAGATAAAAGAAATTAAAAACAACCACCTTCTACGATTTACAATTAATAACACGCAAACTATAATAACACTAAAAGATTCATGAGCTTTTAAATAACATTAAAAGATTTAGGGGTTTTCAAATGAATATGCAAAACGAACCCGTTAACCCACAAAAAATTGTCGCTTACCCAGCGGGTGTCTTTGGCTATCAAGACAATCTTAGCCAACAAGGCGTTTCTAAAGACAATCCCAGTGTTGGAAAAATTAGCGACGTCGCAGTGGCAATTTTAATAAAACCAAAGACAAAGGCTGCACAAAAAATATTGACTGGCGTGGTCTATTTGGCAAAATTCTGCGTGTTTCCCTTAGCCATCCTTTCATATTTAATCCAACGTCGTATTTCTGGTTGGATTGGCGACAAAACGCTAGGAAGAGAAGATGAGATTAAAGCAATTAATATGGACAAACGCAAAGCGCTAACAACGATGGGCGGTGAAGCAATCGAATTTAAATACCGAAATGGCCCAAAACTTGAAGGAATGTATTTCGATGCTGGCAATACAAAACCCACAACAAAAACAATTTTATTATGCACCGGCAGCCACAACTCGTACGAAAATTACGCCATCCCAATGGTGAGCGCTCTACGAAAAATGGGGCATAATGTCATGGCATTCAATTATGAAGGTTTTGGCAAAAGCGAAGGTAACAAATCAGAAGAAGGTGTCTACAGAAGTGTCGAGGCGGCTTATCAATATCTTTTACAAGAAAAACAATGCCTGCCAGCTTCCATTGTCGGCTGGGGATATTCTCTAGGCAGCGGTGCCGTCAGCAATCTGGCAACAAAATACGAAGTCGATATTATCATCGATCGCGGTTTCACCTCGATGAGCGAGGTGTCATATCATGCTGCGCCAAAAAACCTGAAAACAGTAGCCAAAACCCTGGCGACAATCGGGACACACTTTAACAATGTGGCGAAAATAAAGAAATCCAAGGGCCAGGTTTACGTAGCCCAAGGAATAAGGGATCAAAGAATGCAAATCGGGGTACATGGAAAAAAACTTTTAGCGGCGATAGCAGGCAAAAAAATCGATCTGCCTTCGCATGATAAGGCAGAGAAAACGCAGCATGATATCAACGAAGAGGAAACAACGCATATTGTTATTGAAGGCAAAGGTGTATATCACCAGGTGATCTCAGGACATGGGAACGAGTCATTCTGGCTGAATGATGACGCCAATCGAGAGAAAATCCAAGCGTTTCTTGAACGAGATAAATCAGCTAAAAAAAATTGACCGCCTGCCACCAGATTCGAAAAATTACAGCTCACAACACCCAAACCTGACCGCAATCAGGCCTTCGCTGGCAACCGTCCACATCGTCCGCCTGCGTCCATTTTTTGGCAAAAAAAAAGGCCTCAGCTGAAACAGCTGAGGCCAGGAATAAAAAGCTTGGCGACGACCTACTCTCCCACACTCTTGTGTGCAGTACCATCGGCGATGAGCGGCTAGACTTCTGAGTTCGGAATAGGATCAGGTATTCCCCCTCTCTAACGCCACCAAGCCACCGACCTTAAATATTTTTTGTCCACTTGAATAAGGCCCCCTTTACTGAAAAGCTAACTTTGACAGGCTCAAAGCCTATTTTTTGGTAAAAGCCACCTGCATTGGAGCCGCTTTCGACTAGAGCTACCACCGAGTCAAAATGCGATGCGATGGTTTCATCTTTAAAAATGGAAAAAAGCAATTCCCTCCCAATGCCTGTTTTTGCATAAGCTGGATCTATAAATATGTGCTCGATGTATAGGCTTTTTTTAAATTCCGGAACATTTTGCTTCCACTTAGTAGCGTATGAAACACAGCCTATTAGTTTACCATCAATAAAAGCTTGTAGATACAGAACATTGTTGTTTTGAATGCGCGTTTGCAAATTGCCAAAATATTGATTTAACCAAGCGTCCCCATTTTTGAAAAACTTAATACGTCGCTCACCGAATCCCGGATAAGCTTTTAGGAATAGATCTTTATCTTCGCTGAATTCAGCTTTTTTTTTGTCAATAAACAGATCAACCCGCTCACCATTTTTATTTCTAAACGAGTGGACGGCGTTTGAAAGAATTTCTTTACAAACCTTTTTTATAACATCTTTTACAAAGTTTTCTACTGCATTACGTTTGATCGATTTGTTCAGCTCGGTACTTGCAATCCCAAGCCGATCTAAACTGTTTTTATTAACTTTAACCCAACCATCTTGGCCCCCTGCAGTTTTAATGTGCAGAGGCACAAACCGACCTGACTCGTACCATTTAATCTTAGCCGCTTCTCTAGTAGCAAACAACTCTCCATTATCACTCAATCTGATAGCCACATGCTTGACTTCACCATTCACAAGCCTAATAGCCAGACGAGCAGAGTTCTTAGTCCTGAAAGAGCGCTCAGTTTGGAGTTTTGACCATTCAGCAATCTTATCTTTTGCCTCAGTCTTGGGTATGAACGCATATACGCTGACAGCACCAGAATTTGATATTAAGCTCATAACAACCTCATATAACAAACGGCAACTATTTTATTAACAACCTTATACCGCTTTTTATTATACACACTATTTCTTGTTAAAATCAAATAATCCTAGAAGCCGTAGTTAAATATGAGAAAGAGTGCTCAACTGCCGCTTCTAGATGATTGCTTAATCGAAGCATGGTTGCCTGGCATGGAACGAGCGGGCGTGTTCGACGACGCAAAAAAAAACTGACATGGAAACGGGCTCATTCGATAGAAACGGGCTCGACATAATCGTGGTTGTCCGCAGCGTCCGCCTGCCGTTGTCGGCCTCGTCCGCATCGTCCGTTCGCACACGATTGTTTTTTGAGAAAATTTTTGCAAAAAAAAGGCCCTAGCTGCGTTAGCAGCTAGGGCACGGAATAAAAAGCTTGGCGACGACCTACTCTCCCACACTCTTGTGTGCAGTACCATCGGCGATGAGCGGCTTGACTTCTGAGTTCGGAATGGGATCAGGTATTTCCCCCTCTCTATTGTCACCAAGCAAAAAGTTGGCAAATGAATCAAGTCAAATTAAGCGCTGTCACTTGCAAAAAACGACGCTTGAAGTTCTCCATCCATCAGATGGCTTCGCGGACATTTCTTACAACTTGTGATTTCTTGTATTTTTGCGACCACAACTTTCCAGCTTGCGCTGCGGTGTCCGGACTTGGTCTATATATTTGTCCTTCAACCTTAAAAAAAGGTGGTCAAGCCTATGGACTTATTAGTATTGGTTAGCTCAACACATTGCTATGCTTACACACCCAACCTATCAACCATGTAGTCTTCATGGAGTCTCATAGGGATACCTTATCTTGAGGGAGGCTTGGCGTTTAGATGCTTTCAACGCTTATCCTTTCCGAACTTAGCTACCCGGCTATGCTCTTGGCAGAACAACCGGAACACCATTGGTTCGTCCACTTCGGTCCTCTCGTACTAGAAGCAGCTCCTCTCAAGTATCCTACGCCCACAAAAGATAGGGACCAAACTGTCTCACGACGTTTTGAACCCAACTCGCGTACCACTTTAATTGGCGAACAGCCAAACCCTTGGGACCTTCTTCAGCCCCAGGATGTGATGAGTCGACATCGAGGTGCCAAACCGCCACGTCGATATGAACTCTTGGTGGCGATAAGCCTGTTATCCCCGGAGTACCTTTTATCCGTTGAGCGACGGCGATTCCACTTTCCACCGCCGGATCACTAAGCCCTACTTTCGTACCTGCTCGACTTGTTGGTCTCGCAGTTAACTTGCCTTATACCTTTACGCTCTACTCGTGATTACCAACCACGATGAGGCAAGCTTTGGACTCCTCCGTTACTCTTTAGGAGGATACCGCCCCAGCAAAACTGCCCGTCTGACAATGTCCATATCCCAGCTTCATGGGATTATGTTAGATTCCCGACTTGTCAAGACCAGTATTTCAACGATGGCTCCACTACGCCTGACGACGCAGCTTCACAGCCTCCTGGTTATCCTACACATGACAAGTCAAGAGCCAATATCAGAGTACAGTAAAGGTTCACGGGGTCTTTCCGTCTTATTGCGGGTAAACAGCATCTTCACTGCTACTACAAGTTCACCGAGTCTCTCGTTGAGACAGTGCCCAGATCGTTATACCATTCGTGCAGGTCGGAACTTACCCGACAAGGAATTTCGCTACCTTAGGACCGTTATAGTTACGGCCGCCATTCACCAGGGCTTAAATTCAATGCTTCGCATTGCTGCTAACATCTCCTTTTGACCTTTTGGCATTGGGCAGGCATCACACCATATACTTCGACTTAGACGTCTTTGCATAGTGCTGTGTTTTTGTTAAACAGTCGCCTGGGCCATTTCTCTGCGGCCCCGGAACGCTCATGTCGCTAGGACAATCACCTTCCAGGGCTCCTCTTCTCCCGAAGTTACGAGGATAATTTGCCGAGTTCCTTAACGAGAGTTCTCTCGCGCGCCTGAGAATCTTCTTCCCACCCACCTGTGTCGGTTTTGGTACGGTCGCCTACGACGACTAGAGTCTATTTCTTGGAAGCGTTGCGCTACGCTATCGGTTCCTCTTGCGATTCCCCTTAGTTGCTACCCAGCTTTATGCTGACGGATTTGCCTATCAGCCTGCCATATAGCCCCACGGACACTTCCGATCGTCCGCGCGCTTAACGTACTTCGTCAACCCTTCGTCATTGTCTTTAGCGGCGCAGGAATATTTAACCTGCTTTCCATCGCCTACGCTTTTCAGCCTCGGCTTAGGGACCGGCTAACCCAGGGAAGACGAGCTTTACCCTGGAAACCTTAGGTTTTCGGCGAGGGAGATTTTCACTCCCTTTATCGTTTACTCATGCCATGCATTCTCACTTGTATGCGCTCCAGCACTCCTTACGGTATACCTTCGACGCACATACAACGCTCTTCTACCGCTTACATTTTACAATGTAAACCCGTGATTTCGGCTCCATGCTTTAGTCCCGGATATTATCGGCGCAGAGTTTCTCGATTGGTGAGCTGTTACGCACTCTTTAAATGATGGCTGCCTCTAAGCCAACATCCCAACTGTTTTTGAAACTCTACTTCCTTACTCACTTAGCATGGAATTAGGGGCCTTAATCGACGATCTGGGCTGTTCCCCTTTTGACAACGAAGCTTATCCCCCGCTGTCTATCTCCCGAACGATTCTGCAGTATTCGGAGTTTGATTTCCTTTGGTAGGCCGGTAGGCCCCCGCGTGAATTCAGTGCTCTACCCCTGCAGAACATATGTTCGAGGCTAACCCGAAAGTTATTTCGAAGAGAACAAGATATCTCCAAGTTTGATTGGCCTTTCACCCCTATCCACAATTCATCCAAAACTTTTTCAACAGTTACTAGTTCGGTCCTCCACAAAGTGTTACCTTTGCTTCAACCTGATCATGGATAGATCACTTGGTTTCGTGTCTACGTCATATGACTAATTCGCGCAGTTAACACTCGCTTTCGCTTCGGCTTCAGAACGGATGTCCTTTAACCTCGCCATATAACGTAACTCGCTGGCTCATCATGCAAAAGGCACACCGTCAGCCATTCCCTTAAAAAGGGCATAGGCCTTCGATCGTTTGTAAGCTAGTGGTTTCAGGTTCTATTTCACTCCCCTCACTGGGGTTCTTTTCGCCTTTCCCTCACGGTACTGGTTCACTATCGGTCTAATCAACGAGTATTTAGCCTTGGAGGGTGGTCCCTCCCGATTCGAACCGGGTTTCACGTGTCCGGCTCTACTCAGGTGCCAGCTCTGTCAACTCATTCTTTCGCATACGGGGCTTTCACCCTATGTTGCCTAACTTTCCAGAAATGTTCTGCTAGAATTTGTTGATCTTTTAGCTGGTCCTACAAATCGAAATTATAACATTCGGTTTGGGCTCTCCCGCTTCGCTCGCCGCTACTAGGGAATCTCTGTTTGATTTCTTTTCCTTCCTCCTACGCATGTTTTTCAGTTCGGCAGGTCTCGCTTCCCTTAACCATGTATTCATTAAAGGATAATAGGGTTTCGCCCTATTGGGTTGCCCATTCGGATATCTCCGGGTCAAAGCTCATCTCCAGCTCACCGAAGCTTTTCGCAGGTAAACGCGTCCTTCATCGCCTGTCGATGCCAAGGCATCCACCACTAGCCCTTACTAGCTTGACCAAAAATTATTTAGTTACAAGCTGTAATTGAGCCTCGATTATTTCAGCGACCTTAGCCACTTAACGTGACATCAGTCGCTGCTCGAGTATCGCTACTTAATTTTACGCCATTTGATTTTGTTCCGGCAACGACTTTTAGATCGCCGGAAAGATGAAGATTTTCCTCGAGCGTCGATTTCTGTTCAGTGACATTTGCGCCGCCAATATTTTAGTCGGGCGACGCTTGCTGTGACGTGCTAAGCACGTCATTAATTACACATTTTACATATTTCTTACGCTAATAACCCGGAAACAGCTGTTAAAGGCTGTCTCCAGGGGGGGTTACGCAACGCACTCAATTCGACTTGAGCGCGTTGCATTTGAATCTTGATTCATTTGCCTGTCAAGATCTTCGACAATGATAGAAAGACAATGTGTTTGCTCATAAAACTGCCCAACCTAAGTAGTCAATATTGACCACTTTGTCCTTGGAAGGAAGTGATCCAGCCCCACCTTCCGGTAGGGCTACCTTGTTACGACTTGATCCCAATCGATCAGCCTCACCTTAGACGTGGCCCTCCCCTTGCGGTTGAGCCAGCGGCTTCGGGTAAAACCAACTCCCATGATGTGACGGGCGGTGTGTACAGACCCGGGAACGTATTCACGGCAGTGTTGCTGACCTGCCATTACTAGCAATTCCGTCTTCATGTAGTCCAGTTGCAGACTAAATCTGAACTG
>CAWHMU010000002.1:0-36007 GCA_963830365.1 uncultured Chlamydiae bacterium | reverse complement strand
CCAGTTTTTGTGTAGTTTTGAGCGTTCTAGCATCGATTCATTTTGATCCCGGGTACGATTGACTTCCAAAGAATCGCTGTATAACTCGTGAAATACTTTTGCAATTGTCTCCTACGGGGTTATCAATTGTTTTTGTACAAACCCGTAGCTGCGGCTGTCTTCGCTGCGCTCGCAAACCTTAGCTGACGGGCTACAAAGAGATGGGCTTCGCCTAGGAAAACTCATGGCTTACTTCAGGCTTTTGGCCTGCAAAACCGGATGAACCCAAAGTCAACCACTCATTTGTGTGATGAACCTCAAGATTTAGGACTCATGAATCTTGAGTCGCAAATGCACCGAGAGGAAAATCCTTTATTTTCTCTTGTGAAAGGAAGGGAAATGATCGTTTCTTCCAACTGGACTCCCACTGAAACTAATGTTGGGCAATACTTAACTCGGTGTTTTGTTCCATGCCCTCCAACCCCTTTATAACGAAAATCATTACGGCATAAGACGAACTCGGCCCGATCGACCAGTCTCTTAGCCATATTTTAGATTCCGGCCAAGGGGATTGTGCCGTGTAGCTGGAATGTAAGTTTTACCTGCAAGGGTGAACATAGCCATTCATCAACCACTCATTTGTCGGAAGAACCTAATAAACCAGCCGATGGAAATCGATTGTTAATTAAGTTGTTGTTGATAATTGTCTTTAAGTAATTATTCTTTTTTGTTTATAATTATAAGGGGTGAGAATGATAACAATCTAATGGGAATAACGGCGTGTCCCATTAAAATCAAGCAAGGAGTTTATTATGTCTTTACCACCAGTCGGAGCAAAGCCTACGGGCGAAGATAAGCAAGTGCCGCAGGGTAGTGTCGCCAAAAAAGCCAGTTGGGGCAGTTTTTGTGTCACATGTATTACCGCGGCTGTAGACGGGACGGCCGCAGTCGTAAAAGCCACTGCGGCGGTGATTCGAGACTTTTGTGGTCCTAAGGCGGTTAACACTGACGAAAAAGAGACTCCAAAAGCCAGCAACCAAAGAATATATACCCTGCATCAGGATCCTGCCGCTGAAAGCACCACGAAAGTTGCAGCTGAGAGTCCAGCCTTTTCTATAGGCATCAAAGATGTTAAAAAATTTGAAGATGCGATGAAGATAGCTGAGGGCAGTGGTGCCGCCATATCAATGCGTATAGGGGAATTTGATTTAACGGAAGACGAGTTATTGGCCGTCGCTAAGAAAGCCGCCGCACGCAACCCGGATGACGTGTTGGATTTTATCGACAATTATGAATTTGCGGATCCAAAACACCGCGCAGAAATTATACAGCTGTGTAAAGAAAAAATGGGTGGGTGAAGTAATCGAAGCATACAGAGTACAACAAAGTATATTCAAGGCAGCATTCACTGCGGCCGTTCGTCATTTGCTTGATGGGCGGCATCTCGCAGGCGTGTGAAATATGCCACGCGCTTTTTCATATCCCTTTCAAAGCCGCGTTCCACCGGCTCGTAGAATTGCTGTCTGCCAAGCGCCTCGGGGAAGTAGTCCTGCCCCGAAAAACCTGTTGGTAAATCATGGTCATACTGATAACCCGCGGCATAGCCCATCTTTTTCATCAGCGCTGTCGGGGCGTTGAGAATGATGGCCGGCGGATCCAGATGGCTGGTCTCGGCCGCAAGCTGCCTAGCTTTGTTAAAGGCGGTATAGAGGGCATTGCTTTTGGGGGCCAGCGCCAGATAAACCACGACTTCGGCCAGCGCCAGTTCTCCTTCGGGGGATCCGAGCATCTCGTAGGCATCCCTTGCGGCCATGGCCAGTGGCAGCGCCTGCGGGTCTGCCAATCCGATATCTTCAGATGCCATCCTGATCAGTCTGCGCGCCAGAAATAGGGGCTCCTGCCCCCCTTCCAGCATACGGCAAAGCCAATACAGGGCGGCATCGGGATCAGAGCCCCTGATGGATTTATGCAGCGCCGAAATGGTGTTGTAATGCTGGTCGTCGCTCTTGTCAAAAAGCGGCGCACGTTGCTGCAGGAAATGCTGCAAGGCTGAGACGTCCGCTCTTGCCGCGGGCGGCAGGCTTTGCAGGTTTTCAAGCAGGTTAAAGAGGTAACGGCCATCGCCCTGGCAAAGGCTAGTCAGCCGCTGTCTTACTTCGGGTGAAAGATGTAAAGGCGCCTTCTTGGCCTCGTAATGCTGCAACAGTTTGTCTAAGGCCGGTTCATCCAGCGGGTTGAGTTTAAGCACACGCACACGCGAAAGCAGGGCGTTATTGAGATAGAAGGAAGGGTTTTCGGCGGTGGCGCCGACGAGTATGATGGTGCCGTTTTCGATAAATGGCAAGAAAGCATCCTGCTGCGCCTTATTGAAGCGGTGGATCTCATCCACAAACAGCACGGTGCCGCGCCCAAAAAGCGGGCTTTCCTCACACTCCTTGATGATTTTGCGCAGATCGGCAATGCCGCTGAAGATGGCGCTGAGATTTTCAAAGCGCATGGAAAAGGCCTTGGCATACAGACGGGCAATCGAAGTCTTGCCGCAACCTGGCGGCCCCCACAGGATGATGGACAGTGGTTTGCCACCATCAATGGTCGAACGGATAAAACCTCCCTTGGCAAGGAGGTGATCCTGCCCAACGATCTCATCAAGGTTGGCAGGGCGCAGTTGTTCGGCTAGCGGCACATTGTTCATGCTTGATACGTCATCCTCATGCTTTTGGCAGGTTTTATTATCGCATCCGCCGTCGTTTAATTGAAGTAGTCTTTGCCGCGACGGCGCGGTTTGCCGGTTATCAGGCCGGGGAGGATGAAACAGAGGAAAGCATAGCAGGCATCGGCAGCGGGCATCAGCACAAGATCTGTCAGCAGAAACTTGGCGGACATGATGTTCTTCATCTCCAGGCTGTAAAGCAACACCGCCATGACCAAGGTGGAAAGGATGGCGAAGAAATATGTCATGATGGGCAGCGTGCTCAAGTTGTCGGCAAAGAAATTGCGCCTTTGGGGATAGAGCATGAGGATGGTTAGGCTGTAGTTTAAAGCATACAGGCCGAAATGGGGGTGAGCGGATAGCAAATCCAATAAGATGCCGCACAAAAAAGCTAGGCAGATACAGCTGCGCAACGACTTTTGGTAGCAGGCCATAATCAGCACAGGGGCAAAAAAACTAAGACGTAGCTGCGGTACAAGGCTGGGTAAGGTGAGCATCAAGATTAAGCTCACACCAAAAGCGATGTCCAGGCGTTTGCTATCCAACGAAATTTGCATCAGTTTAAGCTCGCATGCCTTTCACCACAGAGATAGAGAGACACTGAAAAAGCTCGAGACTCTTAAACGATGATTCTTAGGTGGCGCACTGATAAGAATCATGGTTAATCATAAACCCAAGTTTTTTCTCGGTAACCCTCTGTCTCGGTGGTAAATTTTTGTTTGTGGTCAGATCAGTAGGCCCCTTTGGGCGCTATCATGCTGGGGATGGTAAGGGCAATAATTTTTAAATCAAGTAAGAAAGACCGGTTGTCGACATATTGCTCATCTAGGCCAATGCGCGTGGCATAGTTGGTGTCGCTGCGGCCAGACACCTGCCAAAGGCCGGTGATGCCTGGGCGCACAGACAGGATCTTTTCGGCTTTACCTCCGAAATGTCTGGCGATTTCTTCTTGGACCACAGGCCGCGGGCCGACCACGCTTAGATCGCCTTTCAAGACATTCCAGAATTGGGGGAGCTCATCAAGCGAAGTGCGCCTTAAAAAATTCCCTAGCGGTACGATGCGTGGATCGTCTTTCAGCTTGAAATTGAGTTCCCATTCCTGCCGCTTGGCATCATCATGCGATAAAATATCTTTTAAGCGCGCTTCGGCATCGGGGAACATGGTGCGGAATTTAAAACAGTAGAATGGGGTGCCGCCGCGCCCGATGCGTTTCTGGCAATAAATCACCTTGCCCTTTGAAGAACATCTTATCAGCAAAGCGATAAGCAGAAAGAGGGGAAGGCAGAGGATCAAGATGGCCAGGCTGAAAACTATATCAAAAGCTCTTTTTATGGGGATATGCCTGATTTCACAGGTGAAGTCGTCAGTGAGTGGCAGAATGCCATCTCTGTTTTGCCATTGGTCGGTGTTATTCATAGCTTTTGCAGGGTTGGTTGCCCATAAATTATCGGCAAATTTGAGCTTGTGTATAGCATTAATTTCTTCTTACGGCAAGCAAAATAGCGGAAAGAACTTCTAAAGGAGAGCTCCTAATAAAAGAGTATCGACAATTCCTTTGGCTTGTGCTATTTTCTTTTTCCATTCAACAGAGGTTTAATGATGATAGTGACAAGTTATCACCCGGGGGCATTCGCAACCGGCACACTCATGGCGGGGGCTGTGGCAGCTACTGGCACCATGGTAATGCAAATAGCCACGGGGAATGCAGCTGAAAGTGATACAAAGGTGGCATTTGCCGCTGCCTTGGCAGGGATCATTGGTGGATTAATACCGGCCTTTGGCGGGAAAGCACCGGTGCTATGCCACGATGAGGGCAGGGTGTTGCACGTTTCCAAACATTGGGGAGTAATGGCCGTCGATGCCGCCTTTGCAGGCTTATACGCAGGTTTTGGCGTCACCTTACTGGTGGCAGAGCGGGGGATGGCCATAGCGGCAATCGGCGTCTCTTTGATAGGCATGGCTGCATTTGCAACGCTTTCAAAGAACGCAATATATTAATTCGTTATATTAATTCGTTGGTAGTGATTTTATAAGAGATACGAGTCAGGCGATTTCAATAAGGGATTTTATCGATGGATGTCAACCATGTTCGTCAGTCACTTCCATGTGCTGTGGCAGCTTATCATCAAACAGCACGGATGTTTCATGGCGGCACCACCCAAATTCAATTAATTGCCAAGGACATGCTATTAGGAGCCGCCGCGGCTGCAGCCGGCGTCATAGCGGCAACTGTCGCCCGAATAGTTTTCATAGGGATTATAGAAGGTTCAAAAATTGCGGTTGAGAGGGTGTTTGGGCCAGGCTTGGCAAGCGACATGCTAGGAACTTTTGCAGGTGCTGTTGGCACGGCAACAGTTGCTCCACTGGCTTTAGGATGCATCGCCCTGGCGGTGGCAGAAGTAGATGTTGGTTCCGTGGTAGGATTAACGACGGCAGGCAGTGCTTTATTGATCGATGTGCAGCCATCATCGTTAATCGCATTAGCAGCCATGGCAACGGCCATTTACCGGCTGGCACAACGGGTATTCTAAATCCAACCTCAACCGTGCATATCAAATCCTCACCAGATCCAGCGATAGCCGCTCTTTTTAAGAGAGGCTCGCGCCAAAATCATTTGACATAATTTGGTTGATTTGGCTCAAGCGGAGCAGGTGGTGGTGGATTGGGGTTTGGGGCATAGACCTCGACACCGCCCATGCCGCCATAAACGCCGGCGCCATAGGCTGCGCCCCTAGCATCATGCCGCAATTCCTGCTCGTGCACATCGCGGTGGGCTGCCGCCGGATGGTGCTCCAATTGTCCGTGGTGACCGGCAAGCGAGCGTTCGCCATGTTCCCCCCCCCCGTGCAATTAAACCAGCATCGCTGGCTGAAAGATTTACAAACAACAAAATAGCAAAGATTATAACCGCTGAAAAAAGTGAATTAATAATTTTCATATAAAGCCTTTTTGTAAAACAACCTTACATTTCTTATCATACACTAATTTATTTATTATCAGCTACTTTTCGCTTTGCAGTTTAAAAGACCCTGCTACCAGTGAAGGAAGTTTGCGCAGGTTGTCTAGGTAAGCCATTTTTTTTTCAAGGTTTTCTTTCGAAGACTTAGTCGCCCGCAAGCCCTGCATGAGATCGGCTCTTTTTTTCTCAATCATCCCTTGATAGGCTGGATTTTGCAATTGCAGCCGGCGCTGTTCGAGTTTATGGAGGTCATTTTGTACTGCCTTAAGCTGCCTAATCAGCGGCGATGTTATGCCGATATATAGAAAGTCTATCCGCTCTGCCCGCGCGGCATTTTGACTTAAAGTGCCGCTGATGGCTAGAGTTGCATCCACGCCGGGATACGCTTGCTTGACAGCAGCTTCTAATGCAGCCTTTTCTTGCTTTTTAGCAGCGATGAGCTTTCTGATTCCTTGCCGGCTATATTTTTCAAATTCAGTTTTGTTCTTTTTGAAGTCTGTTCTTAATCGGTGAACTTCATTTGCCATGGTTCTGAATTCTGCATGGGATCCCACCTTTGGTAAACTTTTGGAAAGGTCATTAAACAGGGCTATCCCTAGTTGTTCAATTTTGACAATCAATTTTTTCCCTTCTAATGACTTGAAGCCAAACTTTCCCTTAATCTCTGAAAGCGTGTGATCCATGGGTTGTTCGTCTTCTATCGTACGCAGTACATTCAGGGCGCTGCCGGCCATATAGACTTCGAATGCCTTGAAGAGTTCCGGAGGTAATACGCTTTCAATCCAACTGCAGGTGGAATCATGTGTGCAGGTGCCATTGATTTGCAGCGGGTGCCTTCGTCCTTCTTCAATAGTCCTGCCCTCAGTGGCTAGTCGTTCGCGCAGATGTTTAAAAATAAGCTCCATCGAATTTGAATGGACTTTGGAACCTTTCGCTGTCATGTTATCGGGAGTTTTCTTATGAAAATCTACAAGCAACGGTTTTAGAAAATTATCGTCTTCCAATTGTTCTTTGGTGACATTTTTGATCACCTTATCCCTTGTGTCATCTACGAATTCGCTTCTAAGCCTTGAAATTACAGAACTGGCGATATCAGATCCTTCACCTGTATTAATGACCGTGAATGAAAAGGAGTTGTCGCTATCGCGGCGTATGCTATACATAACCGCATGGCCCCCTTTATCTGTGGCATATCCTCCAGGGATGACCATCTCTTCACCGGTTTTGAGTTGCTCAATTTTCTTTTGAACAAGATGTACAGGATTAGCCGAGTTTGTAATTTCAGTTGCAAAATCCAATTTCTCTTTCACACCATGCAAAAGCTTTATGGCAGCGTCTGCCGCAGTGTTTATACCTTCACAGAGTTTTGAAAACCCCTCTATATCTGTAGAAAGACTGCTGATACTGCTGCTATGACTATTTCCTTCCAGGGTGCTTGGCAGTTCTGTTTTGACAAGGCGGCAATAGACAGCTTTCAATCTACTTTTTATATCAGCGGTCGACGAAGATGGTTTAGCATGATCGATATTAGAAGCATCTGCTGCAATATCTTTTTTTAAAGTGAATGGCTTTGGCGATTCAAGTCTTTTTCTTTCGTTCAGGACTTGTTTGGATAACCTGTCAATTTTTTTATCAGTATCATCCGCATAGAAAAAGGCGATGATTTTTTGAAGCCATGTCTTTGATTCCCAGTGCTGTGTTTTAAGTGTCTGAATATCAGCCTGAAGCTTACTATATACTTTTATAGAGACATAAATTGGACTGGTTTCTTTATTTTCAAGATAGTCGTTATATTTTTTTTCTAATGCCTTGATACCTGCGAATATTGGGCCAGCAGCAGCCTTAGTGTTTGATATGGTTATTTCGATGTCATGTTCTGCCTCTGCCTCAGCATCCGAGATCGCATGTTCCGGCCCAATCACAGGCGCAACTTCCTCGGCATGATTTTTTTTCGCTGACCATGCAGGCGTTGATGTAGCATCGGGTAAGGGATCCATAATAAAAAACCATCCGCCATTGGTTGTGTTTTAGAGGTGTACTTATTATTTGTATTATAACAATAACATGCTATTTATTCAAAACGCTTAGGGTGTTTGGTTTGATTAATAATAAATACTTACTAAACAAATGATTGGTTGATAAAGATCACTTCGCACCAACTCATGGCGTAATGGGCTCAGAGGTTGGGGGGCTGCCTTGTGATTCGAAAGTCCATGTTGCCGCATATCGATTGTGGAAATACCTAAAAATCTCCATCTTCATCTGGATATTAAATATAAACTTTGGCAAAAATACAGGTGGAGATAGCAGAAGCAGATTTTTGAAGATTAGTGCATCGCAGGCATTACATACATGATACAAAGGGATTTCACCGAGCCAGCCAAGGGCATTGTCGGCTGATAACATATTAAATAAAGGGCGAGCTATGAAAATTCTTGTGCCATCTGATTTTTCTCAATCATCAAATAATGCTGCACTCTATGCAACAAAATTTGCAAAGAAAGTTGACGCCGAAATCATTCTTTTTCATGTAGTCCATTTTGAGCATCCACCCATGATGCAGTTCTCAGAAAGTATGGAACATAAAATAGAATATATAAGATTCTCCAATGGTTCTCAGGATTGTATTCATTTAGTCAATGATCTTAAATCAAAAGTTAAAGGGGTGCAAATTTCCTTTAAAGTCGTGCCAGGATTTCCGATTGCAGATGTAATAGAAAAGTATGTAATAACTCATAAAATTGACTTGATCATAATGGGAACAAAAGGGGCTAGCGGTTTACCTAAAGTATTGTTTGGAAGCAATGCAGTTGCTGTCATAAACAAGAGTTCCGTACCGGTCATTACAGTGCCTGAATCTTCAAGCTTCAATAATGTGAAGCGCATTGTATACGCGGCTGAAATACCTAAAATAGAGTCTGCAATACAAAAAATACTACCCTTTGCCAAACTTTTTGATGCGTCACTTAATATTCTTCATGTCCTGCCTCCCGACTCTAAAAAAAAGATCAATACAGTTAATATTGAAACAGACCTAATCGAAAAATACCAATATCAAAAAATTTCATTTCATATCGCGCATAATAGCGATATCATGGTGGGGATCAACGAATTTGTGGCTGAATTAAAAACGGATATTCTTGCTATGTCCACCCATAGAATCGGATTTTTTGAGAGCCTTTTTAAAACAAGCTTTAGCAGAGAGGAAGCTTTTCATAGCCCTGTCCCATTACTCATCTTAAAATAATTTACCTGCTTCTAATGGCTGTAGGCATCGCCTTTGGCGCAGTCCAATATGTCAAATTCTCTCTAGATCATGGTATAAAACATCCACTCATGGAGTCAGAAATTGAACCTCAGGCCTTCAGCCTAAGATGTTTGTGCGTTTAACCTAGGGCGTTGCTCTAGGCTATTATATTTCAGGGCGTTGCCCTGAGAACTGTTTAGGCTGAAAGCCTAATTTATAAAAGCCTAGGGCAACGCCCTAGGTGGAATATATAAAGAACTCAGGCTGAAGGCTTGATGTATGGTTTCCGACCCCGTGAACGGATCCGGTGTAAATGCTTTAATTGGATCTTTGCAAAAAAAACGCGCATACATCTCGCTGCCAAATGTACACAAACTAAGCGCGCGTGGTATATCATTTCGCGTTAGATTTGGCGATGGACGAGGCGTTTGGCCAATTCCTGCAAAAGCGCGGTGTCGCAGTCGATCTTACCGAGGTGGGCAAGCGCGCGCTCCAGCAGCGCATAAGCTTTTTCGCGGGCAGGTTCGGGCCCTAGCAGGGTGACATAGGTGGTCTTGTGGTTGATTTCATCGGATGAGATGGCTTTGCCATGCTTTTGCTGACAGGCCTCCACATCGATGACATCATCGACGATCTGATAGGCCAGCCCGATAACATCGCCGAAGGCGCGTAGGTGCTGGATTTGCGCCTGGCTGGCATCGGCGATGAGGCCGCCAAAGACGACGGAGGCCGTAATCATGGCACCGGTCTTGTGGTGGTGGATATTATGTAAGTCGTCGATATCGATCGCCACGCCTTCAGCCTCGATATCCAGGATCTGGCCGGCGATCATGCCTTTGTCGCCGGCATTTTTTGCAAGCAGCAGCGTGAGGGCAACTTTTTGGTCGTCCCTCAGCAGCGGATCGTCGGCGATGACTTCAAAGGCATAGGTCAGCAGGTAGTCGCCGGTCAGCACGGCATGCCCTTCTCCGAATGTTTTATGCAGCGAAGGTTTGCCTCTTCTGAAATCGTCATCATCCATGCACGGCAGATCGTCGTGGATGAGCGAGTAGGTGTGGATCATCTCGATGGCACAGGCAGCCGCCATGGCGGCAGAACTCTTAGCGCCCAGCATCTCGGCAGTGGCAAGCGTCAGTAGCGGACGCAATCTTTTGCCTGAGCCGAGCAGCGCGTAGCGGGCAGCCCTGAATAGGCGGCTGTGGGCGACCTCTTGTGCCGGCACCAGCGCGGCGAGTTTTTGCTCGATCTGCTCCCTTTTTTTCTGCAGATATGTGGAAACATCGATGAGGGCGGGGCTGCTTTGGTTAGTCTGTGGCATTTTCATAAGCCAGGTTTGCTTCCGTATATGCAGGGGCGATGCCGATGCCGAAGTAGTCGAAACCTCTTTTGGCTAGATCTTGCGGATGGTATTGGTTTCTGCCGTCGAAGAAGGCGTGTCCATGCATACTTTCCAGTAGTATATTGAAATCCAGGAAGCGGAACTGCTTCCATTCGGTGACCAGCGCCACGGCATCGGCCGAGGTGGCGGCCTCAAATTCATCCCGGCACCAAGTGATCTGCGCACTTTGCGCAAGACAGGTTTTGGCATTCTCCATGGCGGCAGGATCGTAAAGTCTGACAGAGGCGCCGGCAGCCAGCAGCTGCTGGATCAATACTAGCGAAGGGGCTTCGCGCATGTCGTCGGTATCGGGTTTGAAAGCCAGGCCTAAGATGGCGATGGTCTTGCCGGCCAGGCCGCCGCTGGCGGCAAAATAGGCGGCAATCTTTTGACCCAGCAGGTGCTTTTGGCGCTGGTTGACAGTCTCGACGGCGGCGATGAGCGGCATGTTGTAGTCCAAGCTTTCACCCTGCGAACGCAAGGCACGGATGTCTTTTGGCAGGCAGGAGCCGCCAAAGCCCGGGCCGGGGTAGAGGAAGTTGTAGCCGATGCGCTTGTCTGAGCCGATGCCGATGCGCACCTTGTTGATATCGGCGCCGGTGAGTTCGCACAGGCCTGCCAATTCGTTCATGAACGAAATACGGGTTGCCAGCATAGCGTTGGCGGCATATTTGGTCATCTCGGCGGAATGGATGTCCATCAGGATCAGGCGGTCATGGCTGATCATGAAGGGGGCGTAGATCTCTTTCATGATCTCTGCCGCCGGCACGCTGTTTGTGCCGATGATGACGCGGTCGGGCTTCATGAAGTCGTTGATGGCATTGCCTTCCTTGAGGAACTCCGGATTCGACACCACATCGAAGGGGAGGCGGCACTCGCGTTGTTCTAGGGTGTCGGCAATTAGCTGGCGGACAAGGTCGGCACTGCCGACAGGGACGGTGGATTTGTTGACGATGACTTTGTATTCTTGCATGTTTTCAGCAATCGAAACGGCGACGGCCTTGACATAGCGCATGTTGGCATGTCCTTCTGCCGATACCGGGGTATCGACGGCAATGAAGCACACCTTTGCTGAGGCTACGGCCGCGGCATAATCGGTGGTGAACGAAAGACGGTGGGCCTTGACATTGCGTTTCAGCATCTCTTCAAGTCCCGGCTCATAGATAGGGATGATGCCGTCATTGAGCTTGGCGATTTTTCCCTCATTGATATCCAGGCAGGTGACATGATGCCCCATCTCCGCCAAACAGGTGCCCGAGACTAAGCCGACATAGCCGGCGCCGATAACTAAAATATTCATGAATACAGCAGCTCTAGTGATTAAATGATTAGGACAAGTTTAACGCACCGCCTGATATTTATAAAGAAAAAGCGCAGCGGACGGTGCGAACAGGACGGACAGAGCATGGACAATCCCACCCGTTAATATTGTCCATTTTGCCGCAGGTCTTGTTACGTTTTCCCGGACAGTGCCTTGAGCTCTTTGGTAAGGTCATTGTATTCTTTCGGCAGCACTTCTGGCGGCACTTCAAAACGTTCTATAGCTGTGTAATTCGTATACGAATTTAACTCTTCATCAGGAAGGGATGCATAATAGTCGATTTTGCATTCGCTATAAACTTTCCCGTTTTCGCGAAAGAATCTTAAGAAATTCAAGTCGATTTGTTCACTTGTCACCAGCTCAATGCCTGTGTTTTCGCATTTAGCGGAGAAAATGTCTATGATCTTTTCGCGCAAAGGGGTTTCGGTGTGATATGGTATTCTCGTATTGAATTCGGCAATGATTTTTTCCTGACGTGCATTTAAAAGACGCGGGATTTCTTTCAAATTTTGGATGTAGCTCGGCTTTTCTATTTCGCCGTCGATGATGACAGTATAAAAACCCGGTTTATCGCTTGCCGGACAAAAGGCATAGACGCCAGATTCATTATATGCGTCCTCTGGCTCTTGGACGGTATATTCTTCACCGTCATAGCTATAGGTTTCTGGGACATGGTTGTAACTAGGATCCACTAATAATTTGGCCTCTTCCATTGAAGTTGTAATGTGTGAGGCGTGGTCTTTGATGAACTTCTCATTTCCAACCAAAATTTGCACACATTTTGCTAAATCTTGCCCCTTAGTTATAATATATGGCTTTTCAAATTGCGCCACGCGTATGCCATAGGAGCCCTCTGCACGCTCCCAGATTAAAAAAGGCGTCTTATTGCTGGTTTGTAATTCTTTGAGCAGCGTTTTAGCATCCTTCCCCTTAAGAGGGTCTATTGAGGTTGAAGTAAGCAGCGCTTCGGCCACCATATTATCCGAGCAGGTTTTAAAAAAGGCTGTATTTCGTTGTTCAAATTTGCTTCCCACAAACCGCATCAGATCATGCAGCTGTTCTTCGGTTTGCACAAAATATGGTCCTCTGTCCTTCCGTCCATCTAAAATTGACGCGTTCATTTCTTTTAATGCAGCCTTGGGCGTGGTAAGCTTTCCATCCCGAATCTGGTGCGCCATGTTCCAGGCTGTGGCCAGTGTGCCGGACCTGCCAACTCCTGCTCGGCAATGGAAAATTGGGACATCGCCCGGTTTTGCATGGGAATCTATGGCATCTATCAAGCCTGCAAGCTTTTTGCTGTCCACACCACTAAAGTCTTCCCAGCCACTAAAGTTGATGCGTGTGACTGTTTTCGGATTCCCTAATGGATCCTTTGTGGGTTTGCCTTTATCATCCAGCTTATATTCCTGGACTTCATAGGTGGAAATTACGATGTCGCCGTCCGTTTTTTCAGACGTGCATTTCATTGTCATCGAACCATTAGCGCTCGTCGCACCAAGCTTTGGATAAATCTGGCTAATTTGAGGAGTTTTTTTAATATCGTTGCCATTTGTGGTATCGATAATGAGGTTTCCGGGCTGTAGTGCGGCATTTTTATAGAATAGTTCGCGCGTATGACTCGTGGTCGGAACTTGCGTCAAGATGCATTGGCTGCCATCGTGGAGTTTAAGCATGTTTGCATGCAGCGGCGCATCCACGTTTTGATTAGAGTTTTTTGGGTCTTGGATAGGGACTTTAACAGCGCCTTGGGCTGGGCTCTTCATATCCGCAAAGGCTGTGTGCACTATCGTTGCATTTGATTCATCTACAGCCGGGTTCAACACGGGACTTTTAGTACCTTGCATGGTGTTGTCTTTCTGCATGGTTTTGACAGAAGAATCGAGCTTGTCATAACTAGTTTTTAATTCACTAAAGAGTTCTTTTGGGGTGCTGCCATAGAAGTCCTTCAAAGCGGCAGCTTCCCGTTTATATTCACTGGTGGCCTTCCTATCAAGCTTAGCTTGCACAACAGGCTTTGCTGTTGGCTGCGAAAGAGAGGATAAAGACAACCCAGCGTTCGCCGAGGTAGTTGGTTTTAATAACGGATTAAAATCAGCGGCGATTCGCCTGTCCGTTTCTGCCGGCGCAAGCTTGGGCACTGAAGCTCTTTCCTTTAAGCTCGGAAGCGGAGCGCTTTGCGTTGGCTGCGCCCGGGATAATTGGGATAATAATGTTTGGGCAACGTCTGCCACTTTGTCTTCGATCACCTTTTTAGGGGCAAGCTTAGACTGCATGGCTTCATTACCGGCAAGCATTGGTGTTGCCGATGGATCGCCGAAAATGTTACAAGGTGCAAAATTCTTTGGAAACGACATAACACCCCCAAAGGTTAATATCTATAATATCAACCCATGCTAATTATAGTCGTTTCCTGTTTTACAATTCAATTAATAGTTTATATTACTGTCTTTGGCTTAAGCAGGCCGAAGACTTCGAGGTAGAATTCGGCTTCACGGTTGAGCGAGTGGATGATGTGGGCGGGATGTTTGAAGCCATGCTCTTCGCCAGGGTAGATATGCATTTCGGTGCGGATGCCGGCCTGTTTCAAGGCCTCAAAAATCATGATCGACTGGTTCTTTGGTACGATCGGATCGTCTTCCCCCTGAAAAATAATCAAAGGACTTTTGATCTTAGCTACGGCATGGATGGGGGAGCGCGCCTGCCATAGCGCTTCTTCTTCCGGATATTTCCCTATCAGCTCATGCATATAGGAACTTTCGAATTTATGCGTCTCCTTGGCCAAAGCCGTGACATCGGCTACGCCGAAATAGTCGGCGCCGGCTTTAAAGATATCGGTACAGGTGAGCGCTGCCAGGGTGGTGTAGCCGCCGGCGCTGCCGCCGCGAATGACGAGCTTATTGGCATCGACGAGGCCCTGCTTAACCAGAAACAGCGCGCCATGGATGCAGTCTTGCACATCGACCACACCCCAATTATGATTCAACAGGTTCCGGTAATCCCTGCCATAGCCCGTGCTGCCCCCATAGTTGACATCCAGTACGGCAAAGCCGCGGCTGGTCCAATACTGCTGTTTGAGTTGCAAACTGCATCTGGCTTGGGCGGTCGGTCCGCCATGGATCATGACCACAAGCGGCGGCAACTCGCCGATAGGGGCGGTGAAGTCTTTGTTTTTTGGGGGGTAGTAATAAGCATAGGCGGTGCGGCCGCAGCTGGCAAAGGCGATGTGCTGCGGGAGGCTGAGGTAGCCCTCATCGACTAGGGCCGGTTTGGCATAGAGCGTCCTGGCAGGATAGCCTGGCGCATCCTCGATTTGGATGATGGCTTCATCTTTGCCGTCATACCCTTCCAGAAACTGCACAAAGCCTTTTCCGCCACGGAGATGCTGGATGGCGACGCCTGCCTGTGGCAGTGGCTGCCATGTGCGCGTGCGTCGATCGAGCACCGCCAGGCGCCACCTGCCTTGATGATTGCAGCAGAAAAAGATTTTATCTCCACAAAGGGCGTATGAGGACTTGTCAAAGATCCATAGCGGCTCGCCCATCTCGGCATCCATCGGACAGATGTTTTTTATTTTACCTTTGTAGTAGCCGTGGAGGTTCCACCAGCCTTGGTCGCGGTCGGTGATGAAATAGAGAGTGCCATCTTCAGACCATTGTGGCTGTAGAATAGATTCCGGTGTGTCGCCAGCGATACGCTGGGCATGGTGCAGCTTTCCGTGACTATCCATTTCGGCTGTCCATAATTCGGTATGCGTCCATGGCATATTCGGGTGGTTCCAGCATAGCCAGGCGATTTTTTTGCCATCCGCGCTGATAGCCGGCGAAGCGTAGAAATCGTGGCCGGCGGCAAGTTGCTGGTGAGTGCCGGTGGTAAGGTCGATCAAAGCCAGAAAGTTTTGCACCGGCTGCCCCGGCGTATGCTCTTCGCCGATGGCGATAAGGCCGTGTTTGGTAACCCGCATATCGGCAAAACGCACCCCTTGCCACTGCAGTTTGCCGGCTGATTTGTCAAAGGTCTGCCCCTTGGTCAGGCGGCGAGGAGCTTGGTCATGTTTGATTATATAAAGGGCACTGTCGAGGGCATTGGAAGCATAGATGATGCCGCGATCGACCGTGAAGGCGCCGCCGCCATATTCATGTACGAAGGTGCGTACATTGAAATCGGGTGGCGTCATATCCTGCAGCTTGCCGTCGACATCGCGGCAAACGATGGTATAGCGACCTTTGTTGGCAGGGCGCGACTCACACCAATAGGTGCTGGTGCCGTCGAGGAGCAGATTTAAGATGGTGGTGCTGCCTTGGGCGATCATTTCGGCCGATATCGGCGAGCGCCACGTGCCGTAGCTTGCTATTGCGGTGTCATGCATCGTTAAACCTTTGAAATTTGACAAGGCTGCTAAAAGACCTGAAGGACTTAAAGGATGTAAATCAAGCGTCATTGCCTTTTCGCTTCTTTGGTCCCTTAGTTTTTTTCGCTCCCTTGCCTTTGTTAAACCAATAGCCTACAAAATTGTCTTGAATTTCTTCAAGCAGAGCTTTATGATAGCAATCTTAAACCAGCAAAGATAGAAGCTTATGCCGGATGTATTGCGGCCGACGGTAATCGTCGGTAATTGGAAAATGAATAAGACGATCATCGAAGCTCGGGCCTTCATCGCAGGTCTTGCGCTGACAGCGCATCGTCCTACCACCCAGGTGGGTGTGGCCGTGCCTTTCACGATGATCGCGGCTGCGGCTGAAGCAGCCCGTGGCAGCGCCATTGCCATCGGCGCGCAAAATGTTTCAGACATGCCGGACGGTGCTTTTACAGGTGAAATTTCCTGCGCGATGCTCAAAGATGCCGGCGCTTCTTTTGTCATTATTGGGCATTCTGAACGGCGGCGCCTATATGGCGAAAATGATGAGATAGTGAATAGAAAGGCCTTAAGCGCCATCGCCGCCGGACTGCGGGCACTAGTATGCATCGGCGAGACGCTAGAACAACGCAAAGGCGGCAGCACGCAGGCCGTACTGGCCGAACAGCTGGTGAAAGGGCTTAAAGGTTTTACGCCTGCGCATTTCGAACATCTGGTGCTGGCTTATGAGCCCTTATGGGCGATTGGCACCCATCAAACAGCTACGCCTGAGCAGGCCCAAGAGACGCAGCATTTCTGCCGCGAGAAACTGGCCGGCGAATGGGGATCGGATATCGCCGCCAAGGTCGTCATTCAATATGGCGGCTCGGTGCGGACTGATAGCGCCCAGGCATTGCTGGTGCAACCAGATATCGATGGTTTGCTGGTAGGTGGAGGCTCATTGTCGCTGGAGTCTTTCAGCAAGATCATCCAGGATTAGCGAAATAATAGATAGACACATCAATTAGGAATTATTTATGGGAACATTTCTTTACTTTTCAGCCCTCACCATGTTCATCTTGCTATGCATCGTGTTGTGCTTCGTCATCCTTATCCAGGAAAGCAAAAGCTCAGGCCTAGGCGCATCGTTCGGCGGCGCAGCCAGCGATTCGATATTTGGTACGTCGACAGCCGATGTGTTGAAGACATTCACCGGCTGGCTGGCAGCGATATTTCTGCTTTCATGCATCGTGATGTCATTATGGACCACATCGATGGGCCGTTCCAAGCAGGTCGAAACTTCGCCTTTTCCGGTTGAAAGCCTGGAATAAAGGCCGAACTCCTGTCCTTTATTCCATGCCCGTGTGCGTGTGCGTGCCCGAATTTGAAAATACATATGCCATTATGAATGGTCTAAGCGTTTTAGAATTCGCACACGGGCACGGGCACGGGCACGGGCACGGGCACTTTGGTGTAATCGGATAAAATTAGGCTTATTTTTTGGCGGCGTATTTCTTTTTGATTTGGCGCAAAGCGGACTCTAGTTCCTGGCGCTCCTTGCCATACATGCGATCGATATATAAGACACCATTCAGATGGTCGTTTTCGTGCAAGAAGTTGCGCGCTTCCAGCTCGGAATATTCCTTGGTAAAGCGGTTGCCTTCCAAGTCGGTGGCTTCGACAGTAATATGCACCGGACGGCAGACTTCGCCATAGATCGAAGGGATGGAAAGGCAGCCTTCATTGCGCCATTCTTCCAGGTCGCTGTATTTGATGATTTTGGGATTGATGAAGACTTCAGTCGTGCCGGCTATCCATTCGCCATTGGCAGCTTGCGTGTGGATGTTTCTGACAAAGACGGCGATGGAACGTCCTATCTGCGGAGCGGCAAGGCCGATGCCATCGTGCGCGAACATGGTCTCTTCCATGTCGGCGACAAGCTGACGCACTTCGTCAGTAATGGCGTCGATACGGGCGCATTTTTGGCGCAAGATGGGATTTCCATAATAAACTAATGGTAATTTCATAAACAATTCTTCCGGTTATTCACTTAGCCATATTATACATCATTATCGGCAGAATGTGAAGCTAAAAACGCACCCCCTAATTCAATACCGTTGAGGGAGAATATGACCGTACATGAAAGCCTGGCTAAAGGCTGCGCCCTTTGCAGCGCCGATGTGACAAACCATCCGGTCATCGATGGGCTGCATGCTTTCTGCTGTGCCGGCTGCCATACGGTATTTAATATCCTGTCGGCCAAAAACCAGCTGGAGGACTTCGCCCACCACCCGCTATTTCTGCAGGCTTTGCGTTGCGGCGTGATTTCTAATCCCGCCCTGCTGGAACATATCCGGCAGCAGCGCGCCTCTATCGATGAGGCAGAGCGTGAAAAGCTACATCTGGAAATTGCCAACATGTGGTGTCCTTCCTGCGCCGAGATCATCCGCCTGATGCTGCTTAAGGAAAGGGGAGTGGTCAATTGCATCGTCGATTATGCCACCGATCTGGCTTCGGTGGAGTTCTGCCCGCGTTATATAGGCAAAGACAAAATCATCGATATTATCAAACAGTTCGGCTATCAGCCACAGGCGCTGGACAGCAGCGAGCGCAAGGCTGTTAGCTCCGATCTCTATCTGCGCTTTGGCGTGGCCGCTTTTTGTTCGCTGAATATCATGATGTTTGCCTATCCGCTTTATGCCACCTATTTCTCCTATGATGGCGAAGGCTATGGCCAACTATTTGCCTGGCTCTCGCTTGTCGCCGCGCTACCGGTCATGCTGTACAGCGCCTGGCCCATCTGGCGGCGCTTTGGCACGAGTCTGCAGGTGGGTATTTTCGGCATGGAAACGCTGGTGGCCATCGGCGTGGGCTCAGCCTTCGCCCTTTCGCTGCACGAACTGTTAGTCGGCGGCCTGCGCGTCTATTTCGATTCCATGTCCGTCGTCATCGTCTTTGTGCTGCTGGGGAAAATCATCGAAGCCAAAGCCAAATTCTCGGCCAAAGCCTCTTTGATGCGCCTGAGCCGCGCCACGCCGCGGCGGGGGAGGAAACTGTTTGCCGATGGCACGTTGAATTTTGTCTTAATGAAGGATATAGCCAAAGGCGATCTCTTGGTGGCCTATCCCGGCGAAAAGATCGTCCTCGACGGCATCGTCAGCCAAGGCACAGGCAACTGTGATGAATCGCTGATGACCGGCGAGGCGCTGCCGGTTGCGAAAATGAACGGCCGGGGAGTGCTGGCAGGCACGATCGTGGTGCAAGGGCATCTGACGTACCAAGTAACGAGCAGTCCGGAAGAAACAGCGCTGCATAAAATCATCGAAATGGTAGAGCGCGATATCGGCCATAAAAGCGTCTATGTGCGCGCGGCCGATCAAATCGTACGTTGGTTCGTACCTGCCGTCCTTGCCATTGCTGCGGCTACGGCCTTGTTTTGCGTGCTCTTCCCGTGGGGGGATGATGCCAACCCTAACGAGACGGCGCTGCTAAGAGCGCTCTCCATCCTATTGATTTCCTGTCCCTGCGCCATCGGCATCGCCGCCCCCACGGCCGAATCGCATCTGCTCAACGGTCTAGCCGCCCTCGGCGCCATCGTACGCAACCGCGGCTGCCTGCCTTTTCTTGGCAAGGAGTCGGTAGTCATCTTCGATAAGACCGGCACAGTCACCGAAGGGCGCTTCCGCGTGCATGCCGGACTTGATGCGTTACCGGCAAGAGAGCGGCGAGTGCTTGCCAGCCTGGCGGCCAAATCCACCCACCCGGTGGCCTGCGCTGTGGCGGCGGCGGCAGGTTCTGCCGACCCGTGGCCTTTGACTGATCTGGCAGAAATCATCGGGCATGGCATCAAAGGGGTCTTTGCCGGCCACAGCTATTGCTTGGGTTCGGCGCGCTTTCTGCAACAGCAGGGGATTGCAGTCATTGACGGCATGGCCAAGGCGCATAGTGCCGATGTGCTGTCGCAAGTCTATTTCGGCAAAGACCACCTCTGCCTGGCACAGTTGCTGCTGGGAGATCAGGTGAAAGAAGAATTCAAAGACGTACTGGCAGCCCTGGCCGGCACGCGCACCATCTTGCTTTCCGGCGATGCCGAAGGCCCCGTCGCAGCCGTCGCCCATGCCTGCGGCTTTGCCGAATGGCGCTCTCTATGCACGCCTTTGGAAAAACGCGCCTTCGTCGACAGCTTGCGCGCACAAGGCGCTATCGTCTGCATGATAGGCGATGGCATCAACGATGCGCCGGCGCTGACGGCTGCCAATATCGGCATCTCGGTGGTCTCGGCCTCCGACATGTCGATCCAGGTGTCTGATATCCTGCTCACCACCGACCGCCTAACAGTGCTGCCCAAAATGCGCCAGCTGGCCCTTCGCGGTCAAAAAATCGTCCGCCAGAATCTCTTCTGGGCATTCTTTTACAATGTGGTGGGGATCTTCCTGGCCGTCTTCGGGTGGCTGTCGCCAATCTTTGCCGCCGTCGCCATGTCGCTAAGCAGCGTAACAGTGCTCTTCAACGCCCGCCGCCTAGGCAAATAAGTTCACTCGCTTGATCTTGAGCAATACAATCAGCATTTACCATTTTGGAATGTGTGAGTAACATAAATTTAACGCCAAGAGGGGCAAAAGAAGAGGGGTACAAACCGCAAAGGTGCAAAGGAACAAGCAGCACTCCACTGGGTAGCTAGATTTTTTCTTAATTATTTTAAATCCAACATCGGAGTGTTGCTTTATCTTCGTGCTAGCACAGAAAGAAACCTAAAAGACCTAAAAGACCTAAAAGAACTAAAAGACCCAAGAGGCGAAAGAGGCGAAAGAGGCGAAAGAGGCGAAAGAGCAAGTCTTTTACATCCCTTAGTTTCTTGATCTTTTTAGGCCGCTACCGGTTTGGCAGCGACTGGCGCCGGGCGTTCTTTGACGCTCCACAGCGGAATCAGAAAGAGCAGCGCCAGCAAGGTAGCGCCAATCATGGCGGCAAAGTGTCCGTTCCAGCCGAGCTCCTGGATGATCTTGCCAAGCGGATAGCCGGCGCAGGCTGCGCCCAGGTAGGAGATGCAGCAGACAAAGCCCGATGAGGTGGCGATGGCGTTTTTATGGGCCAGCTCGACGGCCGCCATGCCGATCAGCATTTGGGGACCGAAAATCATAAAGCCACAGAGCGCAAGGCACGCCGACTCTTCCAAGCCGGCCCCGATAGGGACCATGCTAAACAAGATGATGCCGATGATGGATCCCACGCAAAATATCACATTGACCGGGCCGCGCTTGGCAGCAAAGAAGTAATCCGACGCCCAACCAGCGGCCAAGTTGCCAAAGAAGCCGCCCAGCTCAAACATGGTGGCCACACTATTGGCACCCATAATGGAATAGCCTCTGGTTTCTATCAGATACATCGGCGTCCAATCTACCATCGCGGTACGCGCAAAATACACAAAAAAATAGGCCGCCGCCAGCAGCCATAGATATTTGTTGGTGAAAACGCTGTTAATCAAAATCTGCCAGGTGGTTTGGGTAGGCACATGGTCGTCGCTGCCATGGTCGGGAACGATGTCATTGCGATATACATCGATAGGCGGCAGGCCGCAAGCTTGTGGACAATCGCGCAGGCGGTTGATCAGAAACAGGCCGCCGGCGATGGTGATCAGTCCCGGCACATACATGCCGGCGCGCCAGCCGAAATGCTGTACACTAAAGCCTGCCACAATGGCAATCGAAAAAGCGCCCACATTATGGCACACATTCCAGGTCGACCACCAAGAGCCACGTTCCGATTTGGAATACCAATCCACCAGCATGCGCGAACAGGCCGGCCAGCCGAAGCCCTGGAACCAGGCATTCAACCCCCACAGCACGGCAAAGACAATCAATGAAGAGGACATGCCGAAGAGGATGTTGATCAAACCGGTGATGATCAAACCGAAGGCCATAAAATAGCGCGGACTGGACTTGTCTGACAAAATGCCGCTGAAGAATTTGCTGAAGCCGTAGGAGATAGCGAAGATACTAGCCAAGATGCCAAGTTCAGCCTTGGAATAACCCAGGTCGGCGATGATGCCGGGCATGGCCATGGTAAAGCTTTTACGCGTGAAGTAATAGAGCGCGTAGCCGATAAACATCGAATAGAGCGTACGAATACGCCATGAACGATATGTCTTGGCAACGACATCCGCATCCTGCATTTCAGGGAGGTATGGCGCTGGCCTAAAGATACCAAAAAAGGCACTTAAATAGGTGGGCATTTGTATTTCTCTCCATCGTCAGTAAATATAAATCATCAAACGCCAACGGTTAATTGTCAACCTAAAATCAGGAGGGACATAGCCCCGCGGTTGGCTCTCTATCTAAGTACTATTGCTACCTGTCACTTTAAATGGCAGTCTTGGCTTTTCGGCACTTCGCTTCATAGCCGGACGAATGCTGCTAACATGCTATATTTTAGCAGGTAATGTCATAATTAGTAAATCAAATACGTCTAATTATAAATTTAACATCACAGCTTAATCGTACTTTTTATCTCACACGGCTGGGTGCAGCGTCGCTATATCATTCAATACACAAACATGATGTCAATAACGGTCAGGCCAGTTGGTAGTTGCAGCAAGCAGTGCCAGCAGTTATGCTGGTCATGCTACGAAAGGTTAAGCTAGAGCAATTTTCTACTTTCACTATGCAGATAACTACCGCAGATTCGAAAAACAGCGTGTTTGTTGCAGTGTGTATATCACACACCAAGAGGTTAAAGCGCTGCTAGATAAATGCGAGCATTTTGAAGTTCGACCACCCGAAGTGTCCGAACATAGTTAGCTAATTTACGCGCCTTTCCACACCATTGATGCGTTGGCTTGGGACCGCTCTGCGCGGTCCCAAGGCTATTTATCAGGCAATCACACAGCCTTTCTCTGGCTCTTCTTTTTTTAACATCCTTAAATACGAGGAAGAAGAGGAAGATGAAGAGGAAGCCGATCCGTCCAAAGCTAGGCCATGTCCTGCCGCCAATTGTGGATCGGCATCACAGGTTGATTTTTTTTCCTCAGCTGCAGCAGAGGTCTTTTTAGAGGCGATAGGGATTTCAATTTGTTCGGTATGGATCTTTGTAATGAGGCCATTTTCAATCGTAAATAGCCGTGATCCTGTATCGTAAACGGCATTTGTCATGCCATTGGGTTGGTCATCTTTTTTGAAGATATGGTTAAAATGGAGCGTGCCTGTATTGCAGCTATCAGAAAAACCCTCATAGGTAGATCCTAATTGCATGCATCTTCTTACTGGCTGCCAGAGACGCTCTCTGATTGATTTGATAAAATCGTCTTGATTGTAGGTGGTCACCGGCTTTTGACCTTTCAGGCAGATTGTAACTTCTACATCACGGGCGGTTAAGGCCTTGATTTGTGAATCCCTACCGGTGAAAATAGCTGTATCCAAGTCCATAACACGCGCTTGAGACTGCGGAATCCCCGCCGTGTTTTTATCAACAGGGATTGACGACATGAGTGTGTCTCTATGTTCTCTTACTTCTATAGACTTTATTAAGCCATCACGGAAAAGAAAGACTTTCTGTCCCACAGTAGAGATAGCGGATGCCGTTTTGGCCATGTTTGTATCGAATTGGGTATCCAAAAGAATGCAAGTACAATTATAAGCAACAAGGCCGCCATGGTCATCGAAATTCTGATAACGATTGGTAGCGGCGACATGTTTGACTAACAGTGGGTGCATTTTTTCGATTTCTGCGAGATACGCCTTTTTGCCCGAGATCTTTTCGATGCGTTCGTCATCAAGATAAATTGTTAGTTCTACATCATCAGTTACTGTTTCAGCGATTTTTTTAAAATTCCCCTGAATGAGATAATTCTGGTGGTCCATTACGCGCAATTGGGCCGGTGGAAAGCAAGTCATTAATCCCTCCTTCGTTGGTGATAAGCCGTATTCAAAGAGAGTCTATAAACAAAGCGCATATATCCCGTCAATGCCAAAAAAAAGACGCGTCAGCAGCGCTGTTATTCCAGGGCCTTTGGCTTGAAATTTCTTACCAGCCCACGCCTGTAGCGCAGTCTTCAGTCTGCGCTACAGGCGTGGGCTAGCAATTTTAATCAAAAGTTCCTGGAAGCCTCTAGGCGTTGGTCTCCGGCTTAGGTTATGTTGTTGGTAAGTCCAGTATATTCTCTCGAAGCAAATGCAAAAGCTTAACTTTAAAGGAAAAACAAAAGACATTTAATCCATGATCGACTAGCCTTACCAGCCAGATTCATCATTCGTTCGTTTTTAACTGCTGCGCCGAAGATGATTTGGAAGTGCGTTTCCAAGTACGCTAGCGCGTATAAAAAATAATCATTTATGAGGTTTATATGACAGGCATTACTAGTTTTTATCCAACAGCAACATATTTTGACGATAAGGAAAATATTACTGCAAAATCCCCATTGTCACAAAAATATCAGAGCATAAAGCGAGACGATAGGACTGCTTTTGGCCTAATAGCAGATAAAGCCAATCGCGCAATTTCATTGTCAACCTCCTTTACCGCCGAAAAAACAAAAAAAAGATCAATGGAAGCTAAATGTGTAAAGGATTTCTTTGACGAGTTAGCGCCTATTGCATCGGAGGTTTTAAAGCCCAATATGAGATTTCTTGACGGTGTAGAATGTCGATATGAATACCCTAAAACGCCAAGTAAATCCCGCGCTAAAATTAGCCTATATTCTCCAAGCGCAATATTGGATGAAAACACCAGTCATGTGAATGCACAAACGGCTAGCTATCGCCATGATTTACAGCATCTTTGCAATAACAGCTTAGATGACATAACTAACGCTAATAGGGAATATCATCATTTATTCATGATATCTCCATCGAAAACAGCTGCAAATACTTATAACCAAAACGGGCAGACAACGCAACTTGTATACTTTAGCACAATGGCTGCGCCAGCTTCTAGCCAAAAAACGCCAGCTACTAACTTAAGCTGCCCTTCACTGTTGGATGATGATATTTTTACAAGCCTTGCTGGGACATTCGTATTATCAAGGGAAGAAATGGACACTAGCGACGATCAACTAGTGTTTGCTGGAAGCGAGAACAGCGTTCCTGAATCAGCTTCTAGCAATAGATCTATTTATGATGAACTGGATTTAATTTTAGGCGCAGCACAAAATAAGCTATAAGACGCTTTCATTAAGGGTTTTGCCGGGATTAAATCATGCTGGCAAAACCCTTTTGCATTGCGCAGCGTCGCTGCGGTATTAGACCGGAGTGGATCGTAAAGGCAACCTGCTTATGCGGCGGCTTTGACGCGGTCCCAGGCCTGTATGTACAGTTCAGTGTCTTTTCCCAAATTTTTGATAAGCTCTGATTTTTCGGCAATGGCCGGCGGCGGGAAGAGCACAGGATTTTCTTTCACATCTACAGGTAATTTCTCATACGCGGCGGTATTGGTGATTAAAAACTGGGTATAAAGGGTGTTTTCAACGGCCACCTCAGGCTCAAGCAAGAAGTTGACGAAGGCGTAGGCCAGCTCTTTATTTTGCGGCTCGTTGGAGATAGCCATGACATCAAGGGAACAAATGGTGCCTTCCTTGGGCAGCACGCAGACCACCGCCGGATCTTCCTGATGTACCAACAGGATTTCGCCTCCATAGCCTTGCACAGCCAGAAATTCCGCACTGGCAAGCCCACTTTTATATTGTTCGTTTTCAAATTTCGCCAGATTGTGTTTCCAGCCGATGAGAATTTCTTCAGCGGCATGAATTTCACTATCGTTGACGGTATTGATGCTATAACCTAAAAATTTCAAGGCGGCACCGATGGCTTCTCTCGGATCATTCAGCATCGTCATGCGCCCCCTTAGGGAACGACGGTCGAAAATCCCCCAGCTTGGATCTTCAATGCTAATTTTGTCTTGACGGTAGCCGATGGCCGTGCAGGTGAAGGCATAGGGGATGACATAGGCGGCGGTCGTCGCTTCAAGCATGTTGGTGTATTTGCTGTCGGCAAACTTGATATTTGGCAGCAGGGCGGTTTCTATCGGCTGCAGCAGTTGTTGCTTATGCATCAGGTCGGCAAAATAGCTGCTGGGGAAGATGACATCATAGCCGACCCCTCCCAGATGGAGTTTGGCGTACATTGATTCGTTGGAATCGAAGGTGTTGATGACGACAACACAATGATGTTCCTGCTCAAATCTCTCGATGAGGCTTGGCTTGATGAAGTTGGCCCATGTAAAGATATGCAGCTCGGGTTCTGAGGAACAGCCACAAAATAAAGTGCTTAGCAGCAGCCCTAGCAAGGCCTGTGAAAAATTTGACAAAGTGCGTTTCAAAAAAAGCCTCTAGCTTTGCGATGTTTCTTTGGTGAGGTTTTGTGTCGACCAGATCACAAGCGTTGTCAACACCAGCATGATAAATGACAGCGCATTGATGACCGGCGTGCCGCCGAATTTGATCATGCTATAGACATAAATAGGGAGGGTGACAGCGCCCTTGCCGGCCACAAAGAAGGTGATGACGAAATCATCAATAGATAGCGTAAAGGCTAAAAGAGCCCCTGCCGCAATGCCTGGCGCAAGCATAGGCATCAGCACCCGGCGGAAGACCACCCATGCATTGGCGCCGAGATCCTGGGCGGCTTCAATGACGGCATAATCAAAATTTTGCAGGCGCGCCAGCACTACCATGGTTACATAACTCATGCAAAAGGTGGTATGGGCCACAAAAACTGTAAACAATCCCAGTTGGATATTCAATGAAATAAAAAACAACAAAAGCCCGATGCCCATCAGGATATCGGGGATAATCAGCGGAGAGTAGATCAGGCCGTAATGGACGTTCTGCAGGCGCGATTTATAGCGATAAAGCGCCAGCGCCGCCAGCGTGCCAAGCATGGTCGAGACCACAGTTGCGCTCACGCCGATGATTAGCGAGTTGCGCAGTGCGCTCCACATGGCCCGCTCGTGAAAAAGCTTCTGATACCATTTGAAAGAAAAACCTGTAAAAGTACCGCCGAATTGCGATTCATTAAACGAATTGATGATCAGAATGATGACTGGCAGATATAGAAATATCAATACGGCAATGGTAATGCAAAAGGCAAAGCGATGGCGATTCATTCTCTATTCTTCGCCTCAAGCTTAAGTTTTTTCGATCGCGCCTGGATAAGCGTGATGGCCAGCAAGGGGAATATAACAACCATGGCCAGCAATGTCGACAGGGCACTGGCTTGCGGCAGGTTCCTGTCAACCAATGTGCGCTGTGCAATCTTGTTGCCGATCATCTCGCTTTGCGTCCCTCCCACAAGATCCGGAATGACATAGGCGCCAACGGCCGGCACAAAGACCATCACCATGGCCGTAAAGATGCCTTTGCGAATGCCGGGGATAAATATCCTGAAGAAAGCCGTAAGGCGCGTGGCCCCCAGATCCAACGCTGCCTCTATCAACTGGAAATTAAATTTGCCGGCGGCGGCATAGATCGGCAGGATGCCAAAAGGCAGGTAAGTGTAGATCATGACCAGCAAGACGGCGCCGGAATTATATAGCAGGGGAGTTTCGGCACTGACCAGATGCAGAAAGACAAGCACCTGTTTGAAGGCGCCCTCGGGGTGCAGAAAAGACTTCCAGGCGAAGATGCGGATTAAAAAGCTGCTCCAAAAAGGGACGATGATGAGCAGCAGCATCAGCGAGCGCACTTTAGGCTCGGCGCGGGCCAAATAATACCCCACCGGCAGTGCTAAAGCGATGCAAGACAGCATAGTCACAATGCTAAGCCACATGGTGCGCCAAATTAAGACAAAGTAGTTGGCGTTTGCTAGGCTGGCGATAGTCTGCAAGGTCCAGCCTTCTTCAACACCGCCGTAAGGGTCTGACGGCTTGAAAGCATAAGTAAATACAATCAACGTCGGTATCAAAAAGAACACCAGCAGCCAGCCAAGGGAAGGCAACGACAAGCATATTTCTTCATAGAAAGGATTTTTTTTCTTCATCGCGCCATCCACCTAGATCTCCTCGGGAGCATTAACGAAGCTTTCATCGGCCGCGCCGAATCTCTCCAGCATGAAGCCGTCATCGGCATGCCAGTAGATCCAAACGGAATCTTGCCATTTAATGGGCTGCTCATCAAGAAAGCTGCTGTGCTGCTGCGTGACGGCGATTTTATGTCCCGCCACCTTAAGCCAATAGTGTGTATGGTCGCCTTTATAGACGATATCCTCGACCACGCCGGGGAATAAGTTCTGTAACGGGTGCTCGGCAGGTTTTTCTCGCGTGATATGGATTTTTTCCGGACGGATACTTAGGCATACAAGGTCACCCACCGACAGCTGTTTGTCGTTATAGCAAAGCACATTGGGAAAGTCATGCAGCTTGAGCAGGCTGCATTCATAGGATTCTATGGTGACTTTTTTGGCCACGATGCCGTCGATGAAATTGGTATCGCCTATAAAAGCCGCCACAAAGCTGCTCATCGGCTTTTCGTAAAGTTCGACAGGGGTGCCTATCTGCTCGATTTTGCCATGATTCAGCACGGCGATGCGGTCGCTGACGGCCATCGCTTCAGACTGGTCGTGCGTGACAAAGACGAAGGTGATGCCGACTTCATCATGGATATTATCGAGTTCCAACAGCATCTTCTGGCGCAGCTTGAGATCGAGCGCCGCCAAGGGTTCATCAAGCAAAAGCACCTGCGGCTTGTTGATCAGCGCGCGCGCAATCGCCACCCGCTGCTTCTGGCCGCCGCTGATCTGGTCCGGCATTTTTTTGGCATGCGCACTCATCTGGATCAGCGTTAACATCTTTTCCACCTCGGTGCAGATCTCAGCTTCCGGGCGCTTGGCGACTCTTAGACCAAAGGCGATATTTTCCCAAATAGAGAGGTGAGGGAATAAGGCATAGTTTTGGAATACAGTATTGACACAGCGCTTGTTGGGCGGAAGATTGGTAATGTCCTGTCCGTCGAGCAGGATACGGCCGCTGTCAGGGCGCTCAAAACCCGCTACCAGCCGTAAAAGCGTCGTTTTGCCGCAGCCGCTTGGTCCGAGCAAAGAGAAGAATTCTCCTTTTTTAATCGAAAATGAGACGTTGTCTAACACTGTTGTCTGTCCAAATTTCTTTGAAACATTTTCAAATAAAATGGAATCTACCATCAAGAGGTCCTTGGTTTTGCAAAGCTGGATCAATGCAGACTAATATACAAATTGCGTCGATTTTGTGATAGTTTCAAATGCATATAGTTAACGGAACGCAAGTGCGCAAAAAAGCGCCATTCACCACCGAGGCACAGAGACACAAAGACACAGAGAGCAAAAACCAATTCTAACGCATAGTCCATAGAAACTTGCTCCTTCTCAATGTCTCTTTGCCTCGGTGGTGAGTGGCGCTGTTCTTTGGGCATTTCAGAGCCAATCCAGGATGACCTTGCCGCTTTGTCCCGACAGCATGGCTGCAAAGCCTTCTTCGTAATCCGCGGCCGCGAACCTGTGGGTGATGATGGGTGCAAGGTCAAGACCGCTTTCAATCAGATGGATCATTTTATGCCAGGTACCAAAAACCCTTCTGCCGTATATCCCATTGAGCTGCAACATTTTGAAGATTACCAGATCCCAATCGATGGTGCACCCCGGTGGCAGGATGCCGAGCAGTGCCAGATGGGCGCCATGCTGGGCGGTTTCGAGTAGGGTAGTCAGGGCCTGCGGTGAGCCAGACATCTCCAAGCCCACACTAAAGCCATAGTCGATGCCAAGGCTCTTCATCACGGCTCTTAGATCTGTGGTGTCGATATTGACTGGGTGGGTAGCACCCAGTTTCTTGGCCAATGCCAGCCGGTAGGGATTTTTGTCGGTAATCACCACCGTGCGTGCGCCGGCTTGATGTGCCACGGCCGCCGCCATGATGCCTATCGGACCGGCGCCGGTAATAAGCACGTCTTCGGCCGTCAAGTCGTATGTCATGGCGGTATGCACAGCATTGCCGAACGGATCGAAGATGGCGGCTATGTCATCGGAAATGGTGGCGGGGATTTTGATGATATTTTCGGCCGGCAGGTGGAAATATTCGGCAAAGCAGCCATGGCGATGCACTCCTAAACCGCGGGTATTGGCGCAGAGGTGTTTCTTTCCTTCTTGGCAGGCCGGGCAGTGGCCGCAGGTGAGATGTCCTTCGCCACAGACGCGCTCGCCAACTTTTAAGTCTTTAACATGGCTGCCGACTTGGGCTATTTCGCCCATGAATTCATGGCCGATGACCATAGGGACGGCAATGGTTTTTTTTGCCCAGGCATCCCATTTGTAGATATGCACATCGGTGCCGCAGATGGAGGTCTTATGGGTTTTGATCAGTACTTCATCAGGCTTGATGGAGGGGATTGGCACCTCTTCAAGCCATAATCCGGGGGCAGATTCTTTTTTGACTAAAGCCTTCATAAGTCCCATTTGTGGTTTGCCTTTTAAATATTTATTTGCATTTTATAGTACTTTGTATCATCCTTAGATTAAGGAGGTTTGCTTTTTAGCTAGTGTTTGTTTTTTATTTTACACCTAAGGAGTAACATCATGGTACTAAAAGTCAAAAAACCAATAAAAAAAGCAGCTAAGCCTGCTAAAAAAACAAAAAGTAAATCCTGCTGCAGCTAGCAGGTGGCATAAAGGCATAGGCTCTTTAAAGTCTATGCCTTTTAAATCACTCCCAACGCCTTTCCAACCTTTTCAAAAGCCGCCACTGCCCGGTCGATATCAGCGCGGGTATGGATGGCAGACATCTGCGTGCGGATACGCGCTTTGCCCTCGGGCACAACAGGGTAGCTGAAGCCGATCACATAGATGCCGTGTTCAAGCATGCGGGCGGCAAAGGTTTGCGCCAAAAGCGCCTCGCCAAGCATAACGGGGATAATCGGATGGTCTCCCGGCACAAGCTTAAAGCCCAAAGCTGTCAATTTCCGCCGGAAATTGCGGCTGTTTTCATGCAGGCGCTCCCGCAACGCCTGTCCGGAGGCCATTTTATCCAGCACACACAAGGTGGCCGCGGCGATACTTGGCGAAAGCGCATTAGAAAAAAGATAGGGGCGTGAACGCTGTCTCAACCATTCAATAATTTCGCGTTTACCGGTGATGTAACCGCCGGCAGCGCCTCCCAGCGCTTTACCCAGCGTACCGGTGATGATATCGACACGCCCCATCACGCCGCAATACTCCGGCGTGCCCCGTCCATGCTCGCCCATGAAGCCGACGGCATGGCAGTCGTCGATCATCACCAGCGACTGGTAACGATCGGCCAAATCGCAGATAGCCGGCAGATTGGCAATGCTGCCATCCATCGAAAATACGCCGTCGGTGGCAATCAGCCGGAAACGTTTGCCGGCTGACGCCTGCAGCAGCTTTTCCAGCTCCGCCATGTCGCTATTATGGTAACGCAGCCTTTCGGCCTTGCACAGCCTGATGCCGTCGATGATGCTCGCATGGTTGAGCGCATCGCTGATGACGGCATCGTCGGCCCCGAGCAACGTCTCAAAGAGTCCGCCATTGGCATCAAAACACGATGAATATAAAATGGCATCTTCCGTGCCGAGAAAACAGGCCAGGCGCGCCTCAAGCCGCTTATGCACGGTCTGTGTGCCGCAGATGAAGCGCACCGATGCCATGCCGAAGCCATACCTATCCAAACCGGCTTTAGCCGCCTGAATCACTTCGGCATCATCGGCCAGACCAAGATAATTGTTGGCGCATAAATTTAGCACGTCTTTTCCATCGTCAATACAGATATGCGCGCTTTGAGAGGAGGTGATGATCCTTTCTTCCTTGTACAGCCCCTTAGTCTTCAAATCGGCCAGCTGGCTACTCAAGATTTCCGTAAAGCGTCTATCCATGGCTAAATCGACCTGGTTAATGGTTACGTACCCATAATTTTCATGTAACCAAATAGATAGATTATATGACACACCTTTATGCTTGAAACGAGGGGCGTGGGAGCCCACGAGAACACGGTGGTTTGGAAAGGTGCTGTGTTTTTATTTCGGGGAGTGGTAAAGGTAATATTTTAGCGATCTAGAGAACGCGAGGCTGTATGTCATGATGGTAATATCGAATGGCCAGACAAATGGCGCAGACAGAACCGAAGAAAAACTGCCTCTACAGACTTTAAATTTCCATGATCCGACATTTGATAAAATGCGCGACCTCCATAAAGCGATCACCGGCAGCACGAAAGTGGGGCGATTCTTTAGGGGATTCGAAGATATAAAACGCAAATTCTCAGCCATTGAGAATGAACTGCTGGACTTAACCCGCTTAACGGCTGACAAAAAGGGCTATTATCAAAATGCATTATCAATTGCTTACATTTTTTTTCAGCAGCATATAGAGAATAAAGCCGAACAGGCAGACTACTTGTCCAGGATCAAGGCCATTAATGAGGTGATTAACCCATCACTTGGCTTCACCGAAATCATGCGCCGGTACGAAGAGTTTTGCCAGATCGACATCGTCCAAGACATCACAGCGTTTGAGCTGGCGATGGCCAAACTGGCTGAATTAGCCAAGAGTCTCTCTACCAACCTAGCCATGTTAAGCCGCAGGGAAGTTCAAGGTTGCCGGGAAATGTGCATGCATGTTTTTGAAAGCTATATGCGACTTAAAGTAAATGCTCCTCTTTACCCGGATGACGCTGCGCCTGAAATCATTTTGCTCGGCCAATTTAATCGTTTATGCCTATGCTTAAGCGGTCAAATGCGAGCCTTTATAAAAAGCCGCCCGGAAAATACGCCGCACGCGGATTAGCTGCTTAAGTGCATTTCTGGAAGCTGGAAAATTAGCTTGTGAAATATTTGGCGCAAAGGAGATTATACTTAGGATAACGTCTGATAATATAGACACATACAGGACTTTAAAGCATCGATGTGTGGCGATGGCAAATGGCTGGATAAACCCGGCATCCAGCACCATAGACTTAACAAATGCGATTGCGTCCATGCCAAATGAGTATTAGGGATGTCGACTTTCCTAATACTAGGATTGTCTACAATTACTATTTTTGATAGAATGAAGATTAGTGAGTTTATTATGTCTTATGTTCGACCGAACATTCCGCATGATGAGCCCAATGCTGAGACTCAACAAGCGATGCGCGACGTCGATGAAGGAAAAAATCTTACTCGCTGCAACTCGATAGAAGAATTTTGGAAAATTGTGGGCATCGATCCGAATGCTTAAAATCGAATTGACCAACGCTATAAAAAAAGATCGAAAAAAATATAAGTGTCTCATCACACAAATGAGTGGTTGACTTAGGGTTCATTCAGTTATGCAGGACAAAGATGCATAGCATGACATAGGCGAAGCCCATCTCTTTGTAGCCCGTCAGCTAAGGCTTGCGAGCGCAGCGAATGCAGCCGCAGCTACGGGACAGCAAGAAAAGTGCTCTACCCCGTAGGGGTTCTTCTCTTTATAATCTATTAAGGTGGAAGTATCTAAAGAGAAGAACCCCTAAGGGGTTATCAATTGTTTTTGTACAAACCCGTAGCTGCGGCTGTCTTCGCTGCGCTCGCAAGCCTTAGCTGACGGGCTACAATAGACGGGCTTCGCCTAGGAAAATTCTTGGCTTACTTCAAGCTTTTGGCCTGCAAAACCGGAAGAACCCAAAGTCAACCACTCATTTGTGTGATGAACCATATAAGTTTCAAAAAGAAGTGCTTCTTGAGTTACAAGACATTATTGAACTCTTAGCTAAAAAAAGGAATTTACCCGCTAAAAATCGCGATCATAATTTGACCGGTAATTGGGTGAATCATCGAGAATGCCATGTTAGAAATGATGTTTTATTAATATATAAAATAGACCAAGATGTTTTGTTTTTAACTCGATTCGGCTCTCATGCTGAATTGTTTTAGCTGTAAAATAGAGTGAAAATAATGTGCGGCGATTGCAAATGGCTGGATAAACCCGGCATCCAGCACCATAGACTTAACAAATGCGACTGCGGCCATGCCAAATGGGTGCATATCCTGACGCCAGCCATTCGTTTTGATCCCGCCAAGCCCTGAAACCCACATGGCGCTATTCCGCTGCGCCAGATGCGACAACCTTCAAGATGCCAAAATCTACGTTTCGTAAGACAGATTAGATCTGCCAGCTATCGTCATAAAAACCCCACGAACGCAACATAACCTATATTATCAGACGTTGTGTTTTACAAGCTGGCTCTTCATTCCTATCCTTAAGCTCCCGCGGTTTAACGATCAAAAGCGACTGCGTTGAACGCTTCCCTTATCTCTTTGTTTCTTGCCTGGTATCCGTTGGATCCCGTAAAATCGAGGGCTTAAAGCCGGTGTCAGAGTAAGCATGTAAGATGGCTTCCTTTGCATCCAAAGGAATATTCATTCTTTTAAAGATTTCATGTGTTTTTTCAGCGATTTTCGCGGTTAATTCCTTCCAACTCTCCGATTTCATTTTACCCATGGCTTGCTTTTCTGGTTCTGCGGATCCTTCCAAGCTACTTAGTTCCTTTTCAAAGATTTCCGTCCGCTCTTTAAGCGATTTGACAACGAGAGCTTCGTCAATGTTCTCGCCATTTTTATTAACTGACTCAGCGCCATAAAGTGAAAAGAAATTCAATTGAAGGGCCCGTTCAATCCAGCTTTTCAGATCATCTGTCTTAATCGTATCAAGCGCATCGTCTTTTTCTATCTTAACAGTATCGATCCCCTCTTTTGATGGCTGTGTTGATACAAAAAAACGAGGGTATTGATCCAATACATCCACAGGATTCCGATGATCATCGGGATTTTTATTACGAAACAGAACATTAAGCATTAAACGTTGTATAGGAACATATTTGATTTTTGATGTGATTGTTACATCCTTATACTTCCAGAGGTTCTTGTTTTTATCGACCAGCATAAGATCTTCTGCACTTGTTCTACAGTGATAAAAAGTATCAGCATCATATTCAAAAAGATGCGGCACGTCTTCAATAAGCACGTTCTTTCCTAATTTTGCTAAAACCACAGCTCTGTCAAGCATTGTGACAAACACTTCGTGGTCAGTTTCAACTCGACGGTTTTTTAAAAAGCCATTCAAAAGCGATTATCCTTCTCATTCCTTGAAGGAATATCAGGACCCCTATCTCCCCAAAGAACCAAACATACAACCTCAGGATCTTCTTTGTTTTTATCATTCAAATGATCTTTCACTAATTCCAGGGCTGCGGCGAAATTCTTGTCACCCCGACTTTCTTTCGTGAGAAGAGTAATTTCCCTTGCTATTGATATATCATCGCGTGATAAATGCTTCCATTCCCCCTCCCCCTGCTTTGCCAGCTCTTTGCCATAAGTAGATTTGCCACTGGACGACGGTCCACCAAGATAGATGATTTGGCCTAATGGAGATTTACCCGATTTAGAGATATTTTCAGAGCTCATTAAAATACTCCTGTGCATTATCGTCTGATTCCGGCACCCGCTTCACAGGTACAAGCCCTTTTTCACTTCATTCCCAGGGCTATAGACCCTGGGCTAAAAGTCGATACCCACTTCTTGGATATGCTGAGTTTGCTGTAAGCCTCTTTTGGAATCGTTTACGGCAAAGATCTTTTCTAGCAAATCGCTCGTGATCTTAACAGCTGTTATATCGGACTTGAGGGCGTCTTTTTTAAATCAGATGCTATAAATTTGTTTATTTTTTGAATTTTGGCAGGAGATTTGTCGATATCAGGATCCACTCTTTCTCTTTTTAACTTTGTTGTAGATGGGGTTGAAGAGGTGGAAATTGGAAACAGCTTTGCAGTCTTTGCTGTTAAAGGGGCAATTCCTGGGGATGGCGGGCCCGATGTAACCGATGTGGAGCCTAACCTGCCGGCTGCCTGCTGGGGACCTTCAGCAGCTTGGGCTTCAAGGTTATCGAGATACTCCTGATACTGCGCAGCTGCGGTTTTTTTCTGTCTTCTGATTGCCTCAATATCATCATTGCCACCCATAAGGCCTCCGAATTGTAATCATTCAACTAATCTGCATTTCAATAATAACAATAAAACACACTACAATCCACCCAATCTAATTATAAACGATATTAAGCGGATAATCAAATATTATTAATTGATTAGCGATCAATTATA
>CAWHMU010000001.1:0-15684 GCA_963830365.1 uncultured Chlamydiae bacterium | reverse complement strand
GTAAAGATATAAAAAAGCGTCCTCAGTTTTCTAAATTCAAAAAACCTAAGAAAAATGATCTTTGTTTTGATGTCAGAGCCATTCTCTGGAGAAAAACAGGAATAGACCTGACAGCGCTGCCAGGCATAGCAGATAGTACTGCACTACTCATTTATTCAGAACTTGGAGGGACTGACGTAAGCGCCTGGAATAGCGAAAAAGCATTTTCGTCCTGGCTAAAACTGTCCCCCGGCAATAATGTTTCAGGAGGTAAACGACGTAAAAGCAAAAGGCAAAAACCAAGTGCCAATTATATTTCACAGGCTTTAAGAATGTCTGCAGTGGCAGCTAAAAAATCAGATGCTGCATTAGGAGCACATATCAGGCGCATATGCGGCCGAACGGACAACTCTAAAGGGATTAAGGCCGGCGCGCATAAGCTAGCGACTATGGTATATCACATGTGTAAGGAAGGCTGGCAATATTATGAAAAAGGAGCAGAATATAATGAAAAAATGCATGCAATGAAAAGCCTGATCGGATTGCACAAAAAAGCTGAAAAATTAGGTTATAAACTAGTTGCCGTAACAGCGTAAAGAAGACAAGAAAAGCAAGACCGGTTGAATAGCAGTAATCAAAAATTCGTGGAAAAAATTGACCCATCGAGCACTGGTGCTAAGTGCCCGTTTTGTAGCTTGGTCGGAAAGAATCGCGATAATATCATTGGGAAGCATAGCTATCCCGTTCGGAAGATCGCCTGGCATTATGTTCTTTCCTCCGCCTTTTTAATGATTAATGCTCTTCGACTCCAAAAGCAGGGGAAATGATGAAAGATCCGCCAATAACGCCGGCATAAGTTTCGTAAGCATTCAACCTATTGTTACTCGGAAGCCCGCAGTTAAGGCTTGCGAGCGCAAGCGAAGACTGCTGCAACTACGGGAAATGAATAGTAAGTAGCTAACTCCGTATGAGTTATTCTCTTTTTTATTTGTATATATTATCTTCCTTTGACGACATTGGGTGTTTACCTGGGGTAAACGCATTAATATATTTCTCAAAATGACCGACGAACCATAAATTGTTTGATGGCATACTTTTTTTTAACATACTTGAACAAAGTCAATCTAAAACCTTCCAGTCATTGACCACCTAAACACACCCTATTGGTCTTCATCGGACGCTTCATAAGCTTTTTCTAACTTTAAAAGCTCTTTTTTCTTGTCCGTAAGCAAAGCTCACGTCCTCATGATAAATAAATTTATTACCAAATATCGAATGGACTGCTATATGCTTGCATAACAAGGCAAAGGGGAATTCTATGACCACCACAAATGCTACAAATAGTATTAGGCGCCTGGATAACTCTCTTTGGCTGACAACGCTGACACCGCCAAACGCCTCTACTTCTACACCCTCAGCTGCTCAAGGCATAGATATCCATATTAGCGTGCCTAAATTTACACAGCCTGAATATGCCTATCGCTTGGCGAAAATCGTTAAGCGCACCCTGCAATGTGAAAAAATATCCTCTATCGCCCAACTTGCTAAAGGATTTGTCCTATCCATAGCCTCCAGCCACGCACAACTCAAAAGCTCTTGGAAAGTCAGCCTAAAAAATCCGCAATGCAGTCTTTGGCAGAGAATCAAGCAGATGATTCCTTTTACGCATACCATCGCGCCCAGACGAATCAAAGAGATCGAGGTGGTTCAAACTTCCTCTTCTTTATCAGCGCGCGTGGCAGCTCTCGTTTAAAACTTCCATCGCATCTCAAGCCATCTCCGTCACCGATCAGATCGATATGCCCCTACTAGAGGCAGCCTTCAATCCCTCTGCCCCCTTATCCAACAGAATCAGCCAACTCCCTTTTACAGATCCCTTTTCGAAACTAGCAGCCAGAGCCCTTCAAACTGTTGAAACTACCTTCGTCTCCGAACGCGATGTACAGGGAGCTTACTGCTACACATTGGACGAGAAAGCGCTTAAATTAGTCAAAATAACCTCCCACACCCCAACTGCCGAAGAAAAAACAGAACCGTCACGCCGTGCAAAGTTTCAAAACGTTCGCCACCCAGGAATATGGCAAACCGCATCTCGACTTCGTACAGCATTATTATGGCTTTAATTTCGATGACATGTGCCGGACCGGAGCACCTCTGCACCCCGACCATATTTTCAAGATCAATATCGGCGTGAATCAAATTGAAATGATCCATATCGAGGAACTATATCAAAAACTGCAGCGTTTACAGTCTGCACTAACCTCGTTTGAGCCCAACCAGCCGCTGTCTTTTGTTTTTGAAGAACTTGGCGCGGGAGTCAATAATGAACTTTCCATCAGGGAAATGCGTGGTCTCTGTAAAATTTCAGGAAAAACCCAATATGATATCAACGCCCTGACCACAGGCGATCTACAGCAGGCCCTGCTAAAGCTGCTATCAAAAAAGCCTCCAAAAACCATGCGCGAGCTTTCTCCGGATGGTTTTTCGGCTCTTTGCCGCATGCTCATGCCGGAGGTGGAAAACGACGCCGCAGTTTTCACCGGCCGAAAAATCACCCATGTATCGATCTGCGGCTATAAAACGATGGGCGATAGGGGAGTCTTCGACCCTTCACGCAATCTGCATGAATTGCTGCAAACCTTTCCCGACATGCAGAAGCCTGCCGACTGGCATAATTATTTCGAAATGCTCGCACATGTCGCCGTAAGAAAAATCTTTTCGCCGCCTACCCGGTGAAAAACGGCAGAAACCCATCAGACAGTATCTGGAGGGTAGGCCAAATCCTACCCGGACCACGCCTGGCTAACGGGAAAGACCAATGGTTTTATGTTAGCTCAGTATCAGACGATAACCAGGGTGATTTTAATTACACCTTAACGCCTGTCTACAATATCCAAGACAAGCAAAATAGGCCGCCATTCATTAAACTTTACCGAAGCACCGCCGCTGACGGTGAGGCCGTGAACTCGACAGAGTCGATCAATGCCGATCTCAATCCTAAAGGCGCCCCCGGCTCGCTCAACCCAAAAATGGCCGATAAATATGAAGACCCCGAATTTATTGCACGCACTATCCCTGTATGGGTGGGATACCTGCTTTACGGCCTGCGCATGGAAGACATATCATATGAAAAAACACCTGGCAGTGACGCTCTTTATAAACAAGCCCTTAAAGAATATCTCAAAGCCTTTCCACACGCAATGTTGCCGGCTGCCGCAACCTGCAGTACGCCATCACAAATAAGGAATTTTCTGCTCTCACAAGCAAACGCCCTGCAAGAACTCCCTCAATATAAAATCGCCCAGGATATCGCGCATGTAGGCCATAGCCTTGGCGCTTCCCTGGCTCAATTCGGCATGCACTATTTTGGTCCAAAACGCCACCGCTTGCCTTGCCCCGGATTCAACTATATCTGCAAGACCTTCGACCCCCCCATGACCAATACCAAGACGGATGTTGCCTTTATGGCTTTTGGAAGGCAGCATAGGGAATTAATCAGGGGACTTGGTCAACAATGGCAGGTACACCATCAAATGGAATATGGCGATATCGTGCCGCTGGCCGGCGGCAGCCACCTCGCCACCAACGCCTATGACCCCGACATCGATGGGGGCTGGCTGAAAGTCGATATCCAGGTCTTTAGGCCTGCCAATGAAACCCGGGCTTTGGCCTTAACCTCACTGCCTACACATGGTCGAAGGATAGGCTTGGCCACCCAGCAGGTGGATTACCAAATCACGAAGCTTACACCAAAGCAGCTGCACGAATTTGATCACGCATGGTGGCTGAGCCAAGATCTGCTTAAAATTTTTGGATTCTACCTAATCATGAGCCCTGTATTATGGGAAGTCTCCCGGCGGGTGGTCTCGGCGGTGACTTACCCCTTCAGATCGGTGGCAAGCGCCATAGCTAACCGCCTGTACCCTCCGTTAGGTGCACGCGATGCCGACGGCATCCTCTTCTGCCGCTATAAACCACAGTGAAAAGGCGCCAGGGATTTAGCTTAAGTGGTTGTAGCGTCGAAAATGTCGATCAGGCGATCCAGATCATCCAGACTATAGTAATCGATGGTGATGCGTCCTTTTTTGCCTTTACCCTGGATGGTCACCTTGGTGCCGAGCTTTTGCTGGATGCGCTCTGCTATCTGCTCAAGATGAAAATCGCGGTTTACATACGGCAGCACTTGCTTTTTAGCCTTCTGCGAAATGCGGATCGCCGCCTCTTCAGTCTCTCGCACATTGAGCTCGTCACGCAGGATCAGCTCGTATAAAAGATGCTGCTTTTCAAACCCCTCCAATGATAAGATCGCCTTGGCATGTCCCATGGTGATGATATCTGCCGAAACACTGTCCTGGATGTTTTTTGGCAAGCTCAGCAGGCGCAAATAGTTGGCCACCGTCGAGCGCTTCTTCCCCACCCGGGTGGCCAACTCGTCCTGTTGAAAATGAAACTGCTCAAGCAAACTGCGCAAAGCTTTGCCGATTTCAATGGGATTGAGATCCACGCGCTGGATATTTTCTATCAGGGCCGCCTGCGCCGAGATCGATTGACTGCTATGCCGCACCACTACCGGTATCTGCTTCAAACCGGCCAAATGCGCCGCCCGGAAACGGCGTTCGCCGGAGATGATCTCGAAAGTTACGCCATCAGGCAGAGGCCGCACCAATGGGGGATGGATCAAGCCAACGCTTTGGATGGAAAGGGCGAGTTCAGCCAGACTTTCCTGCGAAAAATGGCGGCGTGGCTGATTGGGATTAACCATGATTTGCGCCAGCGGGATTTCTCTGATGACTTCGCTCTCATGGGCAGCCTCTGCATTTAGCGAGTCTGCCGTCAGGCCCTCATCATTCACTATGTCGTTATGCATCACCAGTTTTTGCCTTTACATTAAAGTTTTTTCATTTATGATAGTAGCGCATGATAAATTTTCTTGTCTGAAATTCATTGAAACTGGCTATATTAACGAATCCGGAACTCTTTAGTCACACAAAAACATACCAACCCCAGCAAACATATGTCCAATACTTCTACACCCAAGCCTAATTTGCTCGATTCCTTTGAAGAAGGACGCCTAGCCGAATGGCTCTCCAAACAAGGCAAAAACATCACCTATGCACTGATTGCTTTGATCGCCATTCTGGTCATCTTCTACCGTTTCAGCACTTCCCATACCGCCAAGCAAGAACTAGACTACATCCAGGCCTCCCAAGATTTCACCCTCTTCACACGGGCCAACTCTGCGGATGCTGCCGCCAGCCAAGCAGCTTTACATAAACTTACCAGCGCCATGGCCAGCCACCCAGAACTGCATGCCGCCTATGACGGCACCATCGCCCAAACGCTGCTCGACCGCTCCCAAGTAACTGAAGCGCTGCCCTTTGCAACCGCAACACTGACACGCACCAGCTCAAATAAACTGCCCCTATGCCGCTTTTGCCACCACCACCCTGTTGATCAGCCAGCAGCATTACCAAGAGGCGCTGGATAAGGCCCTGCTGTTACAGCAGCAAATGACCCGATGCGCTTAATAACAAACCCGCTAACGACGAACGCGACTTTAGGGACAGGAACTCTTTGCTATCAATATGTTCCGCATCGGCATGCTGCAACAAGAGTTTGGCGCAAATGAAGCTGAACTGCGCACCTGGCAGGCCTGGAAACAGTATGCTGACTTGGAAACCGGACAGCCCTTAGCAGCCAAAGTTGATTCAGCGGCTTTCCGCGCCGTGATCCAACAATTAGCTATCGGCAGCTTCTCTTTACCTGATTACATTGCTTATCGCGAAAAAGCCTTACAAAAGTAAAAAATTAGATTTGTTTTTAACTCTTGAAATATTTTTATTATATTGATATGTATCGCAATAGACCCGTAGTTTTTTTGTGATACAGGTCAACATCCTTGTACATAAATGACCGAAGTACAAGGATATTAGGCGCTCACAGTGTATTTTTAAGGCTCTTTATAAATTAAAGACCTCGCCAAACACACCTAGAGCGCCAGCCCAATGACAGTGGAACCATAGGAGCACCAAGGGAGGTGACGTAAGTCTATAACTAACGCTCGATACCACAAACGTTTGGGATATTTTTATTATTTAGAAATTGGAACCTGCCGCCAAATACATACCTCGGTATGTGTTAGACCCAGGATTAAAAATTAAAAAGAACGCAAGAAAGGCGTTCTTCACTTGCTACCTTTCAGTAGGTAGGTGGAGAAGATATTGTGAGTCCTAAATATAGCTCACTTGCCTTTGACGAATCTTTAAAAGAACTTGACAGCGGTCATCATTATGAGCCAGACCTAAAAGTCATCGTCAATGCGCATTATTTAAAAACTCCCTTTGCGCCCATGACATCCGAAAGAGATGTCATCCAGGTTCAAGGGAGAATAACCGTGTCTTTCTGAGCAATCTGAAAGCACATGTGGCATAAACTAGCGACCATCATCTGATGGTCGCTTTTTTTTAGGATAATCAACCCCTCATCATGACGCAGGTACAAGGTGGGTGAATTAGAAGCTTTTGCCATTTTAGCCTCCATCCCCCAGCTAGGAGCGGCAAAAATACGCCAGCTTTTGCAACACTTCGGCACCGCCCTGCAAAGCCTGCAAGCCCCCACCAACGATATCGCAAATCTGCCCGGCTTTGAACGCGTAATTCCCCATTGGCAGTCATGGCAAAATGACAACTCCTGGCAACAAGATCTAGCCCTGGCCGCCCGCCATCACGTACAACTGATTCCTTTCACCAGCCCCAAATTCCCCAAACTTCTGCTTGAAGTGCCCGACCATCCCGCTTTAATCTATGTGCGCGGCGAACTCCCCCTCCACCACCCGCGCTGCATCGCCGTCGTCGGCACCCGCCACGCCAGCATCTATGGCAATGAAATGGCCGAAAGCATCAGTCAAACTCTGGCCTTCCACGGCTTCACCGTCATCAGCGGCCTAGCCCGCGGCATCGATACCGCCGCCCACCGCGGCGCTTTAGCCTCCGGCCGCACCATGGCCGTGATCGGTTCCGGCCTGGCCCGCATTTACCCGGCCGAAAATCAGGCCCTGGCCGAGGAAATTGTTACAAAGGGCGCCCTGATCAGCGAATTCCCCATGCTTACCCCTCCCGACCGGCAGAATTTCCCCCAACGCAACCGCATCGTCAGCGGCCTTAGCCTGGCCACCGTGTTGATCGAAGCCCCCATCAAAAGCGGCGCCATGATCACCATGGAAAAAGCCCACCAGCATCAGCGCAAACTCTTTGCCTTGCCCGGCCGCGCCGATAATGACAATTTCCGCGGCAACCACCTATTGATTAAAAGCGGCCAAGCCCAGCTGGTTGAAAATGCCGAAGATATCATGGCCCATTTCCAGGATCTATTCCCCCCCTGTTCCATGAATATCGGCCATCAACAGTCGCCGCGGCTGGATCATGAAGAAATGTCCCTTTGGAAAGCGCTGCCCGAGGCCGAAATCGCCATCGACGAGCTAGCCAGCCTGGCTTCCATGCCGGTGCAACAGGTGCAAAGAATTTTAATGAGCCTCATCCTAAAAAAAGTTGTAAAAGAGTTCCCTGGAAAGATTTATAAGAAATTAGCTGCAGGAAACAAAACGAAACGTCACAATTGAGAATTAGGATATTGGATTCGGTTTTAAGGAGAATTATTTAAATGGCTAAATCGTCGGGTAAATCATTAATCATCGTAGAGTCACCCTCGAAAATCAAAACTTTGCTGAAATTTCTTGGGCCCCAATATATCGTAGAATCTTCTTACGGTCATATTCGCGATCTGCCCACTAAAGAATTCGGCATCGATGTCGAGCACGACTTCACCCCAAAATATGTGGTGATGCCTGACAAAGAACAGGTCATCGCCCGCCTGATCAAAGCCGCCAAACAGTGCGATACCGTCTACCTATCCCCCGACCCCGACCGCGAAGGAGAAGCCATCGCCTGGCATATCAGCGAAATCCTCCCCCCAAACACCAATATCAAACGCGTCGCCTTCAATTCCATCACCAAAGACGTGGTTCTAAAAGCCCTGGCCGATCCTAAAGAAATCGACATCGCCCTGGTCAACGCCCAGCAAGCCAGACGCCTGCTCGACCGCATGGTCGGCTATAAAATATCACCCATCCTTAATCGGCGCATCCAACGCGGCAAAGACTCCTCCGTCTCCGCCGGCCGCGTGCAGTCCGTAGCCTTGAAACTTGTCGTCGATAGGGAAAAGGAAATCGAAGCTTTCAAACCTGTCGAATACTGGAATCTGGCCGCCATCCTCAAAACAGCCCAAGAAGAGCGCAACTTCACCGCCTCGCTGCATAGCGTCGATAGCAAACGCATCGAAAAAGAGCCGACCGAAGGCAAAGACACCGAGATCATAAATAATAAGGACGCCGCCGAGATCATCGTGGCACGTATGAAAAAGACGCCTTACAAAGTCTTAAGCGTCGAGAAAAAAGAAAAAAGGCGCAATCCCGTGCCGCCATTCATCACTTCCACCCTCCAGCAGGAAGCCAGCCGCCACTATGGCTTCTCCTCGGCCAAAACGATGAATATCGCCCAATCCCTCTATGAAGGCGTCGACCTCGGCAATGAAGGCACCGAAGGCTTGATCACCTACATGCGTACCGACTCGGTACGCATTGTGCCCGAGGCCATCGAAGAACTGCGCCAATATATCCTAAAAACATATGGCAACGACTTCCTCCCAGCTCAACCTAAAGTCTACCACACTCAAAAAGCCGCCCAGGATGCTCACGAAGGTATCCGCCCCACCAACCTCGCCCATGCCCCAGAAGCCATTCAGTCCTTTCTGTCACGCGAACAATTCATGCTCTACCAACTGATCTGGCGGCGCTTCCTGGCCTCACAGATGATGCCCGCCATCTACGATACAGTCTCGGCTGATATCGCCGGCGGCAGCGACGGCATCACTGTGCGCGCCACCGGCTCACAAATGAAATTCCAAGGCTTCCTGGCCGTCTATGAAGAAAGAAATGATGACGACAGCAAGGACGACGAAAACCGCACCCTCCCAGCCCTCGAAGAAGGCATGGTGCTGAACCTGCTCGATGTCAGCGCCGACCAGGCCTTCACCCGCCCGCCTCCACGCTATACCGAAGCTTCGCTGGTAAAAGAACTGGAGAAATCCGGCATCGGCCGACCATCAACTTACGTCAGCATCATGAGCAAAATCCAGGGGCGCGAATATACCGTCAAGGAAAGCGGTCGCTTGAAACCCACCGAGACCGGACGCGTCGTCACCCTGCTGCTGGAAAATAACTTCCAGGAAATCATGAATATCAGCTTCACCGCACTCATGGAAGATGATCTGGAACTGGTGGCCGAAAACCGCAAAGACTGGAAGAAACTACTCAGCGATTTCTGGGTCAAATTCCTCCCCACCGTAGAACTGGCCGAAAAAGAAGGCTTCGTCCCCAAAATCCTTACCGATCTCGACTGCCCCGTCTGCGGCTCCAAACTGCAGAAAATCTGGTTCAAATCCAAATACTTCTATGGCTGCTCACGCTATCCCGACTGCTCTTTCTCTTCTCAAATCGAAGAATTGGAATTCAATAAGGATGAATATGCCTCAGACTTCGACTGGGATCAGAAATGCCCCATCTGCCAAAAACCCATGAAACTGCGCCACGGCAGATTCGGCCCCTTCCTAGGCTGCACCGGCTACCCGGAATGCAAAGGCATCGTCAACATCCCCAAAAAAGGCGAAGCCATAGTGGATGCTAAAGATGCAGCTCCATGCCCCGCCATCGACTGCCCAGGGCACATGGTCGGACGCAAGTCGCGCTTCGGCAAAACGTTCTACTCCTGCTCCACCTTCCCCGAATGCGATGTCATCGTCAATGACATCTCACAGCTGGCCACCAAATATCCCAGCCATCCACGCACGGCCTACATCAAAAAACCCAAAAAAGGCAAAGCCGCCAAAGCCGACACAAAAACTTCTGCCAAAGGCGCCAAAGCCGTAAAAGCTGCCAAAACCGCCAAGCCAGCTGCCACAGATAAAACTGCCGAAAAGCCTGCCAAGAAAACTACCAAAGCCGCTACTGCCAAGGCCGTCAAAAAAGCCCCTGCCGAAAAGAAAGCCCGTATCATGCCGGCCCTGCACATCTCCAAAGAACTTGCCGGTGTCGTCGGCAGCGACAGCATGCCGCGCGGCGAGGTCCTTAAGAAGCTCTGGGATTATATTCGCACCCATGACCTGCAGGATCCGGCCAACAAACGCCTCATCCGCCCTGATGCCACGTTAGCCAAAGTCTTTGGCGGAGATGAACCTGTCGATATGTTTAAATTAGCCGGCATCATCGGCAAACACATGAGCAAAGAATAAATGTTTTAAGACCCAGAGACTTATACCAGGATGCAGATCCTGGTATGTTTCCCCTAAAATGGAACTGATATAATGTCTCCGTTAAAGCATCAGGCCAATTTCAACTTGGACTATTCACATTGGCGCATATCAACTCCTAAGGCATCTCCCAAAAAAATCCCTTACAGATCACTCACCGCTAGCGCCAAGACGCCTAAACCTTACCTTATCATTTTCCATCCACCGCATAGCGATGCCGATCACCCACCGGCATCGACAACTCCTTTAAGGGAAAGATCAACGCGCTTATCGGCTGGTGAGAGGGAAGAAAAACAAGGTCTTGACATCTTTGATATGAAGCAAAGAGCTCTTGAAGCAGAAAAAGCAGCCCTTAGACAAGAGATCGCGGGGTGTGATACAGAAATGGATGGCGTCAAACAAAGCCTGGCTGAATGTGCGCAAATCGGGGGAGATAAATGGCCCCTGCTCGACGAGGAATTTCGCCTGGAACGCCAGCAAGCTGCCCTTTGCCTTAAAGACAGTAATATCGACTATCGAATTTTAAAGCTGCGTATAGAAAAATTGATACAAAATATCCGTTCCCATTCCTTAAACCAGTGTCTAAGGCGCGATGAACTGACCTATAACCAATAAATATAGGGACAGATTATGTTACCTCCCGATACGCATGACCCTTCCTGCCTACCCCACGAGTCCTCATCCACAGACGGAAATGAACATGAAGAGAAACCCCGCCTAGATGAGCTTAAAAACGATTTCCCTGACGCCACTCAAGATCCCGCTACAAGCCCCCTCCTCGCCGCCCATAGGGCTTTTCTGCAGGCCGAAGATGCCCGCGTAAAACAGGCTGCAGAAGCTTCTAAAAAAGATCTTGTTAAAACCTATGCCGATATCAACGACATCTGCAAACTCATGGATCTTAAATTCGAATTGCTTAAACTTTACAACCAGAAAGATGAGCTGCAAAAGAAAACATTGGCAGAATTAAGAAGAAACAGAGCAGTTCGTCTAAATGCCATGCAGCAATTAGCTGCCAAAGCTGCCCAAATCGTGCAAGAAACATCCCAAGAAATTAAACAACTCGATACAATCATAACCAAACGAACAACACCACATAACTTTTAAAAAGAGCATACTCATCATGTCAATAAACATATCAGCAATTATATCAACAACTATACCCGAAGGCCTACACAACTTTCCTGCCTCTTGGTCCATATCACCAACTTCTTCTTTGCCACCAACACCAGCTAGATCCCCCACTCCCTCTTCCAATTACACCACACCTCCTAGAACACCTACTCCTAGACCCCCATCCCATAACCTCTCCGAATCGCCTTTTACACTAGCCGATCCTGCCAGGCTTCCATCAAAAAAACTTACTCCCAGGCCGTCCAGCCACACCCCCTGCCAAAGGGCCTCTGATATCCAAGTTAATATGGCTGCTCAAGGTGTCTTAGCCGCAAACAACACTCCTCAATCTACCTCTTCCAATTTCACCACACCTTCTAGAATACCAGCTCCTAGACCCCAATCCCATCACCTCTCCATATCACCTTTTACACTAGCCCCTCCAGCTAGGCTTCCGTCAAAAAAAATCACTCCCAGCCCGTCCAGCCATGACCCCTGTCAAAGGGGTAATGACACCCAAGTTAGTATGGCTGCTCAAGGCGTCTTGGCCGCAATCAGCACCTCTCGATCTCCCTCTTCCAATTTCACCACACCTTCTAGATTATCTGCTCCTAGACCCCAATCCCATCACCTCTCCGTATCACCTTTCACACTAGCCTCTCCTGCCTGGCTTCTGTCAAAAAGACTTACCCCCAGCCCGTCCAGCCATGCACCCTTACTAATGGCTACTGATATCCAAGTTAATATGGCTGCTCAAGACATCTTGACCGCAAACAGTACTCCTCAATCTACCTCTACCTCTACCACAAGATCACAGCAAATACATAAAAAAATCACCCGGCTGCTTCTGGATCTTGAAACTATAGATTCCCCAAATCCCTACAGTTTCTACAGAAGTCTGCAGCCCCGAATTAACAATAATTACTTTTCAGATGCCGACGGAAATCGATTAAGCGCACCACTTGCTCAAAAGCTAAATATGCATCTTTACCTTTCTCCCTGCAACCGTCCACTCACTCCTGCCGACGAATGCTGGCGCGCGCTGCATCTTGCCCCCCTTCAAAAATACATCCTGCCTTCACCCACAAGTGAACGCTGGGCGCGCCTGCTGCTCACCTGGCATGAACAGAATAAACAGGGCACAATCCTCAAACACACCTACGCCGCCGCCATCGACCGAAAAGCATGGAACTTCTATCTCGACGACAAGCCTGCCAAGATTTACGCCAAGTGCCTGGCACAACTCATCCTAAGACCCATCCACACCGCTTTAAAAACCATTTACCACTTGTCCGTCGTCGCCCCCCTACTCTATGAAATCAGCCAAACCCGCCACCGCCGGCAGTCAAAACAGGATGGCCTGAAAAATATGCTTAAATCCCTGGCCGATATCGTTAGAACTCCTCTTTATGGCCTGGCCATCAAAATCACCTCTGCCGCCATACTGATGCTAGGTCCCTTTCTCCCCGACGGCATGTACGCCGGACGCGCCTTGCTGGGAAAAATCGAACAGATGGCCAACTGGGGAAAAAAACATGCCTCCTGGACCATGGCCGGCTGCTTCCAACCTTTCGATATGTCAGCCCTGGAAGCCTACCAGTTTGATGACTGCAAGAAAGATACCCTTTACTATAGCGACGATCCCCTCGAGCGCCAATTGACAAATTTTGGCAGGCGCCTCATCCACTATCGCAGGCACAATTTTGATATATTCTCCTGCTTCCGTCTGAAGGACGACGAGGCCTACCTCAGCCCCATCCTCGCCGGCCAGCCCTCTCTGCTGCCCTCACCACAGCCTTTGCACAGCCTGCATAGGTCTATGCTGTAAAAATTCCACCACAGAGGCACCGAGACACAGAGTAGGCAGCGGGTAATCGACATACACATCAAGATCGCTAGAAAAACAGGTATACTGCAGCCGGCATCAACATTCGATTTATGGATGTAGATTTTTTCGCCGAAATGTCGATTTGAAAGCGTGACACACATAATTGTAGGCTCGCTTTTGAAACGACATTTCGGCGAGAAAAGATGCGTTCATAAATCGAATGTTGATGCCGGCTGCAGTATACATACACCTAGGCTATTGGATTAATTTCGTTACTTTGGGGTCAGGCCTGGGCTGTCTCAAAGTTCAATATTGTATCTTAACGACTTTTTTATAAACGAATCTGCTTCTCTTCAGTTAAAAATTGATATCTGCATCTAAAAAAGACTGGAATTCAGGCAAGATGGATCCTGTATTGCGGATCAGACCGAAGGTCCGGTACATGAGAGCCCATGCCTCAAAACGCTGTAAGTGTTGCAGAGGCTGGGTTGGTAGTTAGCGCATGGCACGTTGTAGACGTGCTGTATAGATCTTTCTCCGATGTTTAATAAGAACTAAATCGTGCAGAAAAACACACTAAACAGCACACTTACAGTGTACTATGGATTGATTCGCATACCCAGCCTCAGCAACGCCTACAGCGTTTTGAGGCTGGGCTTTTAAAAACCAGACATTCAGCCTGGAGCACAACTTACAAAGTGACCCTTTGATGAAATGGAATAGAAATGGACACCAGTATCCAATGGCGATTTTTGAACTTTTTGACAGCCCAGGCCTCATCCCAATTACTGAATGAAACCCCACTCTCAAATTTGGGGTCAAATATTGTTGGGTCACATTATCATTTTGGGCTTAGATGCGGCTCATCCGGTTTTGTAGGACTCGTTATCAGCCATTGGTTTAATTTTGTCCGAAAAATGAAAAAGAGAAGAACCCCTAGAGACAATTGCAGAAGTGACAATATATTATTTTAAATAATCATTGCAATAAAAAGGCTCCACAAGGTATTATGAGGCTTCTTACAAACTCAGTACCGAGGGAGCCAAAAATGTCTTTCAGAGAAACTTTATCAAAATTCTGGTCTAATGTCCAATACACTCTTTTCCCTAAGATGGAAGAATCGCTAGGAGAGTTGTCTAAAACCCATAAACGATTGATAGCTATTTTAGAATTGGTGTGTATCGAAGAGTTTATTCCTTCGACGAGATTCAACGATGGAAGACCTCGTAAAGATAGATGTGCTATTGCCAGAGCATTCATTGCAAAGATAGTTTTCAAGATTACCTATACCAAGCAATTGGTTGAATATCTTAAAAAAGACAATCAGTTACGAGAAATCTGTGGATTCAGTGCTGGTTCAAAAATCCCGTCAGAATCAAAGTTCTCGAGGGCTTTTAAAGAGTTTGCTAGTACGACATTACCAGATAAAGTTCATCAATCACTAATCAAAGCAACATATAAAGACCAGATAGTCGGTCACGTAGTTATAGATTCAACACCCTTAGAGGTTCGTGAAAAACATTTTAAAAAAGCTTCCATAAAAAAACGTAAATTGAAGGATATAAGGCGCAAGGCAAAAAAAGCAGGGGAACTAAACCGTAGGCAAAAACAACTAAAAGAAAATAATTTAGACCACATGACGAGAGACCTACCAAAGCATTGTGACAAAGGTATGAAAAAGAGCGCTCAGGGTTATACAATGATTTGGAAAGGATACAAATTACATGTTGCTGTAGATGATCAGTGTGTTCCCTTGGCAGTTATTATTACATCAGCTTCTTTAAATGACTGCGAAGCAGCGATACCATTAGCATTGAAATCACACCAAGTTGTGATAAATTTATATGATCTAATGGATGCTGCATATGATCATCCTGAAATAAAAGAACATAGTATTTCCCTTGGACATGTTCCTTTGATTGATCAATGCCCTCACAGCAGTGCACAAAAAATTGAGAAGGAAACGGAACAAGAACGAAGAAGGCTTATAAACTTCAAAACGGCAGAGGAAAAAAGATACCGGGAAAGATTACCAAAGGAACGTTTCAACGCCTTGTACAAAGACTACAATGGAGGACGATCCATCTTTTATAGAGGCCACGCCAAGGTGTCGTGCCATGTAATGTTTGGCATTTTAACCGTTGCTGCTTCGACAATCATAAGCTTTCTTTAAGCAATAAAAGCGATGCGTTTGTGCTGGATATCGACAAGGATACCTCCTGCTCAAAAACAGTCAAAATCTCCCCATAGACAAGCCTCATAAATTATTTTGCAGTTGTCCCCTTGAACGACCCCATATTTTCTGCGTTCTAACGCATCTAGAATCGCATCGTTGGAAAATTATAAAACTTTTCCGGCGCAAAATCGCTGTATAAAACGCAAAACACTTATGCAATTGTCTC